>JAEWFG010000148.1 GCA_023388935.1 Pseudomonadota bacterium
GATCACAATCAAGGGTAAGCCAGTCAAAGCTTCTGCGGATCGCAAAACGATCCATCAGTACGCACCAGGATGGGATGACGCCCTTACCTGGGAAATCGGCCGCCATCGCGAAGCGATCTTTGAGAAATTGATGCCGTTCTTTGAAGCCCAGAACGGATAGTCGGTTAGGTGTCAATCGGCTCCCCAACTTTGACCCCCCGTATTGCAGGCCTAACAACAGACGTACAGGAGCGCTTGCGTGCCAAGCTCGGCGACGACGTCGTCACGATCGACACCGATCTGCTTGATGCGGCATCCGAGGACCCGCTCGCGCTGTTGCGGGCATTCTCGCCATTCACCAGCGCCATCGCTCACTCGGCGGAGAATGGCGGCAGCGTCGTGCTGGACGCTGCGGCCGCTGGGACGTGCCGGTCCTGAAATTCATGCGCGAGATGCGTCTCGACAAGGTTGTGACCGAGAGCGGCGGCCAATTGATCGTCGCGCTCGTGACAACGTCCAATGTGGATGCCATGCGTGCGATGATTTCATCCACCGAACTGGTGCGTGGCGCGCTGCCGCTTCCGCACAGCCGTGACATAGCTGTGTCGAAAGAGGCAATTCGAATACTTTGAGCGTGAGGTCAACGAGCAAATTTCAGCGAAAAGAGCCGGCCGTGGCAACGGAGCTGACTACCAAGAAACAGGTCAAGTGGGACAACCGCATTCGTGAGAAGTGTCTGTTCCCTGTTAGGCGGGAAATACCAGCGCACTTTTGTCGAGTTTTGAGAAGCGCAGGCCCTCTCCGGAGGCGATCGAGTGGCCCACGACCACCGTGCTCGCGGTGCGCCTGGGTGCAATTGTTGAGATAGTTGCTCACAGCAAAGCTGCCTGGCGGATCGATTTCCAGCACGAGCGAGCGGATTGCGGTGCATCAGCGCATGAGCGGCGATCACAAGCACATCACCGTGCCGGAGCAACAAGGCTTCCAACCATCGCTGCTACCGCGGCTCGACCATCGTCGCATCCACATGGACGCCACCGCGATCGGCCCGGCGACAACGCGTTGTGCGTCCTCAATCTGGATGCGCGCTCGCCCGCCGCGTCATTTGGCCGCCTTAAACTGGAGGATCGGCCGCCTCAAGAAGCTAATCTGGCCAACATCGCATCTGCATTTTAGACTTAGGTGCGAGACCCCGTTAATAACTGTTGAGTATCAGTATTCTGTCGCGACGCGACGTTCGAAGAGCAATCGATTATATGAGCCGCGATTGCGGCAGGGTGTGCAGAATGAAGATGAACTTTCGTGACCTCAAGCATTTCGGCCTCAATGAGCGTCAGAGCAAGTTGCTGATGAATGTATTAAACGGGATTTCAATTCATCCTAATTTCTTTCCTACAACCAGTTGGCTGAGCGGCCAAGTTTACGCGGCTCTCGAAGAAAGCAACTGCGATTTCTCAGAGTTCGGGATGGACCTAGGGTTGGGTGAACGCAATCCAGAGGTTCCCCACGAGTACCAAGATCTTCTTGAAAAGCTACAATTGTTGGCCGATTGGCAATCGGCATCGCTGTATTTCTACGCCTGTGGTTTTTTTGAGGGACAGAAATGGGTTCTCTCTGCCGGTTCGTAATGGTGCGTACGGCACTCTGCTCTGTAGCTGGCGCGAGGTGACAAAGAATCTTCCAGCGTCGCAGACGTGCGGCAAAAAGATCGGCAGCCGCCTTTGACCCGCATTTTCTATGCATACACTCCTCGAAGTCGGCAGTGCGGTCCTTCGGCAGCGGCGCCAGTGCTTTCTTCTCGAGGCGATCCGCTTGGCGCAGTTGGCTTGCGCCGGCAGACTATCTCGTCAACAAAAGCCCGGTAGGGTGCCTCGCAGCAACAGCGCATCCCCCAGGCTCATTTGAGATGACCGTGCGGGCTCTCGATGGGGCCGCTCCAGTTCTAATGCACGATTCCCACATTGCCGCGCGTCGGCACCGTGCCGTAGTGGCCGCATCAATGCGGCGTAGCGCTGTGTCAGATCTCCCGCGTGTCGGCCGCTAGATTGCGGAATGCTGAAGCGATTATCACTTTAGTCCGGTGTCGCGCCTGCTCGATCGGACTCGCCGAATGCGAAAACTTTTCGCATTCATTGCGAGGGAAACGCAGAAGTTCGCGCAAGATGCCATCATTGCATTGAGCGGTACGGAGAGGATGTGTATCTCGTGCCGCTCAGCGCTGGGCCGGATCACGCCGCTCCGTCGGTTGACGAGGAGGTCATTGGCGAGCCTTTCTGAGCGGTCGCCAAACCTTTCTCTGCAGCGGCGCATTGCCGCTGGTGCGGCGCGGATTTTCAAGTGATGAGCAGAGCAGCCGTCAGCGTGGCCTTGAAGTTTATCTTTCCTCCTCGGGATTTGCAGGACGGGATGTTAGCGATTGCTAATGTGCTTTATACGTTCGGAGTCAAATCGTGTTCAGTTCGATCCACTTCGGCATCGTTCAGTCGTCCCGGAAATATACAGCTATCGCGCGCCTGGCCTACCAAACCTGCTCGTCCGCCTGCGATCAATTCGGGCGCGTCGACTACCAGCGCTATGCCTGCTTTCGCGTCGGTGGGGGCGTGCTGCTGCCAACGGACGCGCCAGCGAGCTTCGCCGAATGGGAGAATTTTTACCCGATGGCGGCCTTCAGAGAAACGCGGCGGAATGCGCAGCACGGGCGAATTCTTGATTTTGCACTTCCGCGCGCGGTGCCCCGCGAGCAGCTGGTGCCGCTTGCGGCCTTTGCGCTGCTGCCCTTCGTCCAGCTCGGGATGGCCGTGCGGCTCGACGTTGAGTGTGTGCCCGCGAGTGATGGTGAACCGAACCCGCACGCCCACGCCTGGCTCGCACAGCGCGTGCTGGAGCAAGACGGTTTTGGTCTGAAGGAGCGCAGTTGGAACACGCTGTTCCGACGCGACGGCGGGAAGTACGTGCGGGCCCTTGTCGCGGCGCGGTTGACGCTTGGTTGCGCGATCCTTGGCGTTGAAGCCTATGTCGATCCACGTTCGAACCATATGAAGGGAGCCGGTACTCCGGAGCAGCGCCTGTCGCCAGTGTCTATTAAGATTCACAATGATGGTGGGTATGCCCCTGAGTTCGAACAGCTGAAGGAAAGCCGTCGGCTGAAGCGAGCTCACGCGGCACCGAAGACTTCTCCGGAGCCGGAGGATCCGACCATGACGGTGACGAACGCGGCTCTGTATCGCATCATTGATGAGGAGGCCGCTGAATTCCGGAAGGAGTTCATGGATGCGGCGGAGAAGGCGGGTTATGCGCTGGAAAGCAACCTCGACGCAGTAACGGGCTTGCCGACGCTGTCGTTGATTGGGACGTCTGTCACTTTCGATGGTCGCGCAGTCAGGATCGCGCCAACGGCCACTTCGGAAGATGCGGTCCTCGTCGCGCACTTGGTGCGTCAGCTCGAGTGGCCGGCTCTGGTAGTCGAGGGAGGTGCGCGCCTTGCCGACGCGATGGTGATCGCGGCCGCCGACGAAGGTGTGTTCATGATCAATCGAGCCCCCTCTGCCGCTGCCCGGGATATCATCTCGCGGGCATTTTTCGGCGAGCTGAAGGCGGCGATCGCGCGCCATGATCCGCTCGGGGTGGCAGTCCTGGCGGATTTCGAGGCGAGCACGGCTGGCGCGAAGGTGGACGGGCCAGAGGCTTCCATGCAAGTGGAGGCAGCCAGCGAAGGCGATTCTGCATCGGCGGTAGATCTGCCGTCCCCGAATATTGTTCCGGTCCAGCCGGGCATGATCCCCGGGACGGTGTCGATCGCTACGACGCCGGGCAACGGTGCTCGCGGCCTGGCCGCTGGCTCCGACGCGGGGCAGACCGCTTCACCGTCCGAAGCGATCGACGATTTGGAAAGCCTGCCGGACGGCAATTCGTGGAAGATCGGACCTGATCCGGGTGCGCTGGCACAAAAAAATGCCCGCTACTTGGAGGCCTATGCCGAGCGGCAGCAGCAAAAGCTCGAGGTCGTTGACGAGATCATGCGCCGGCTGCGCAATCGATCGTCGGGGCTTCGGAGCGGACCCCTCCGCCAACCCTGGGCTCTGGCTTCCCGCTATCCACCGAGGACCCTAAGCCGATCTCGTGGTGACCCAGCGCATTGCGGCTTGCCACTCGTTGGGCGCTTGCGAGGCAAGTGCTCGACGCGCGAAGCGCCGCGTCCTTGTCGCGCCGAACTGTGTGGCGGCGGCCCATCCGCGAACGATGGCCGTCTCTCGATCGGCAGAGCACCAGTCTGTCTCGAGGGGCTGCCGCTCGCATTTCGTCAACCGTGAATCCTCGAAAGGCAGCGGGCTAGATATTCCGTGAACAGGTCCCGCGTAAGGCGCTACTTCGCATACCTGCGAAGCCAACCGCTCTCGACCGCATGCTTGATGCAGGCGGCGAACTCCGGGCGAGTGGCCTTGAGCTTGTAGGGAAAGGGAGCCGCCTACTGCGCTATGCCATGCTTAGCACCAACGGGAGCCAGTACGTCCCGGAGCGGCTGATCGCCGAGATCTATGAGTTGTGCTCGCAGCTGTCGCACGGCGCGGCCTGGGCCTTCGAGCGGACGCTTGACACCGGATTGGTGCTCGCCGCTGCGCTCGATCGTCGTGCCGTCGTTCAGGACGAGCCGAACTTGCCTGGCCGATTGTGTCCGGCTGCTGCCGACGCCAACGCCGCACGATTCTGAGCACTGCGCGGAGCACCAAAGGGTTGGCAAGGCGCTGCTCCAGCCTTTCATGCGAGCGCAATGATGCGGAGCAAGAGCTCTGCTGCGATCTCGAGCGGCTCCCAACACTATGGGACGAGCTCAGTTGTGGTCACGCGGAATCGGATAGGGGAGTGGTGCAGTATCAGGCCGTAGGACTAATGCGGAGTCCGATGAACGTTCTGCGTAGATGCTGCGCCAATGCTGAGAGGCGCGCCCAAGAGGATTCCGAGGAACACTCTTCGGACGAAGATCAAGACATCTACTATCCGAAGCTGATACTTTCTGAAGCTGAAGGACGGATAAGCGGCATCTTGATAGATCATCGCGGCGGAGAGCAAAGACGCCAACTATCCTGCGTTCGCCTTCAGTCCCGCCGCCTGGATGCCGGCCACCGCGCAGGCCTCGTCATTGTCTGAGGTGTCGCCGGAGATGCCGACGGCGCCGAGGAGGGTCGCGCCATCCATGATCAGTACGCCACCGGGGACCGGCACCAGGGCGCCCTTGGCGATCGTGTTCACGGCGTCGATGAAATAGGGCTGCTCCTGCGCGCGCTGAAACAGGGCGCGCGAGCCCATGCCCATCGCGAGCGCACCATAGGCCTTGCCGTTCGCAATCTCAGCGCGCATCAGGCTGGTGCCGTCCTGCGCCGCCGCGAGCTTGAGTACGCCGCGGGCGTCCAGGATGGTGACGACCAGCGGCTTCAGTTTCAGCTCCGTGGACTTTGCGAAGGCGGCGTCGAGGATCTTGCGGGCGACTTCGAGCGTGAGTTCAGCCATGGCTGGGGTCCTTTGCAACAGGAGAAGTAGATTTAATATCGGCTCGGTCGAGGCTCATCGCCAACACGCGCGCTACGTGAAGCGCTTCGCGCTGCGTGCCATCGTGGATCTGGTGCCGGCAGGAGGTGCCGTCGGCGACAACGAGCGTCGCCTGGTCTGCACGTCGCACGGCGGGCAGCAGCGACGCCTCGGCCATCTCGATCGAGGCGTCATAGGTCTCAATGCCATAGCCGAAGGCGCCGGCCATGCCGCAGCAGCTCGACTCGATTGTCTCGACCTTCAGGCCCGGGACGAGGCGCAGCACCTTCTCGACCGGCTTGAAAGCGCTGAAGGATTTTTGATGGCAATGGCCGTGGACAACGGCCCGGTCGGCGACGGTGCCGAGCGGCAGCTGCAGCCGGCCGGCCTCGGCTTCGCGCACCAGGAATTCCTCGAACGTCAGCGCGTGGGCGCCGACCGCCTTAGCGTCGTTGTCCTTGCGCAGCGAGGCGAGCTCGTCGCGCAACGTCAGCAGGCAGCTCGGCTCCAGGCCGACAATCGGCACGCCGCGCGCGGCAAAAGGCGCGAAGGTGGTAACGAGCCGGTCGAGCTCGGACCTCGCTTCGTCGACGAGACCGGCGGACAGGAAGGTGCGGCCGCAGCACAGCGGCCGGTTGCCGCTCGCAGGCCTCGGCAGATGCACGCGATAGCCGCCGGCCGCGAGCACGCGCAGCGCGGCGTCGAGGTTTTCGCGCTCATAGATGCGGTTGAAGGTGTCGGCGAACAGCACGACCTCGCGGCCGGTCTCTGGCCCGATGCTAGCGGCATGCGGCGCAAACACGTCCTTGCGGAAAGCGGGCAGGGCGCGGCGTGCGCTGATGCCGGCGAAGCGTTCGAACAGCTTTCGCAGCAGCGGGCTACGGTTGCGCAAATTGGCCAGCGGTGCGAAGCGCGAGGCGAGGCCGGCATAGCGCGGGAGATAGGCGACCAGGCGGTCGCGCAGCGTCAGGCCATGCGAGGCGGCGCGAGCGGCCAGTACCTCGATCTTCACCTTGGCCATGTCGACGCCGGTCGGACATTCGCCGCGACAGCCCTTGCAGGAGACGCAGAGTTTCAGCGTCTCCATCATCTCGTCCGAGGCTAGCGCATCCGGGCCGAGCTGGCCGGAGATGGCGAGCCGTAGCGTGTTGGCGCGGCCGCGGGTGACGTCCTTCTCGTTGCGCGTCGCGCGGTAAGACGGACACATCACGCCGCCCTCGAGCTTTCGGCAGGCGCCGTTGTTGTTGCACATCTCGACCGCGCCCTGGAAGCCGCCGCCCGCACCGGGATAAGCGGACCAGTCGAGCCTGGTCTTCAGCTCGCCGACGCGATAGTCGGGCCGGTAGCGGAACAGCGAGCGGTCGTCCATCCTGGGCGCATCAACGATTTTGCCGGGATTGAGGGCGCCATCGGGATCGAAGCGCTGCTTCACTTCCCTGAAGTCGGCGACGAGGCGCTGGCCGAACATCGCTTCGTGGAATTCCGAGCGCACCAGGCCGTCGCCGTGCTCGCCGGAATGCGAGCCCTTGTATTCGCGCACCAACGCGAAGGCTTCTTCGGCGATGGCGCGCATCGCCTTCACGTCTTTCTCCAGTTTCAAATTCAGGACGGGCCGCACATGCAGGCACCCCTCGGAGGCATGTGCATACATCGTGCCGCTAGTCCCGTGCTTGGCGAAGACCTCATTCAGCCGTGCGGTGTAGTCGGCGAGGTGCTGCAGCGGCACCGCGCAGTCCTCGACGAAGGAGACTGGCTTGCCCTCGCTCCTCATCGACATCATGACGTTGAGGCCGGCGGCGCGGAAATCGGCGATCCCGCTTTGGAGCGCGGGCTCGGTGATCTCGACCACGCCGCCCCACTTGCGCTTGTTGTTGTTCCAGCCGAAGCCGAGATCGCCCATCAGCTCGCCGAGCTGCTTCAGGCGTTGCAGATTGTCGGCTTGGTCCTCTTCGGCGAACTCGACGACCAGCACGGCATCCGGATCACCCTTGATGGCGGCCGATATGACCGGCATGAACATCGCGATGTCGCGGCCGAGCGCGATCATGGTGCGGTCAACCAGCTCGACTGCGATCGGCTTGAGCTTGACCAGGTGCTGGGCGGCGTCCATCGCTTCGTAGAAGCTGCCGAAATGGCAGACGCCGAGCGCCTTGTTGCGGATGACGGGCCACAGCTTCAGCTCGACCTTGGTGGTGAAGGCCAGCGTGCCCTCGGAGCCGACGAGCAGATGCGCCATGTTGTTGCGCGCATTGCGTGGCGTCAGCGCGTCGAGATTGTAGCCGCCGACCCGACGCTGCACTTTTGGAAATCGCGTCGCGATCTCTTCGGCCTCGCGAGCCCCGAGATCGAGCATGTCGCGGAACAGGGCCCGCGCGCCGTCGCTCGCATCAAAGTCGGAGAGATCGCGCGGCACCTCGCCGAACCGGATCAGCGTGCCGTCGGCGAGCGCGGCCTCCATCGACAGCGTGTTGTCGCGCATGGTGCCGTAGCGCAGCGAGCGGCCGCCGCAGGAATTGTTGCCGGCCATACCGCCGATAGTGGCGCGCGAGGCGGTGGAGACGTCGACCGGGAACCAGAGGCCATGCTTTTTGAGCTGGCGGTTGAGATCGTCCAGCACGATGCCCGGCTCGACCACGCAGGTCCGGTTGGCGACGTCGAGCGCCAGGATGTGGTTCAGGTGCTTGGAGAGATCTACCACGAGACCGTCATTGACGGTCTGGCCGCATTGCGAGGTGCCGCCGCCGCGCGGGGTGACCTTCCGCCCCTCGTCGCGGGCAATCGCCAGCGCCCGCAGCGCCTCGTCCATGCTGCGGGGCACCACCACGCCCGCAGGCATGATCTGGTAGAACGAGGCATCAGTGGCGTAGCGGCCGCGACTGAAGGCGTCGAAAAGGACATCGCCTTTAATTTCCCGGGCCAGGCGAGCCGCCAGGCCGTCCGTTTGGGCCGATTCTCGTGATTTTCCGGCTACTTCCGCCGCCATGGTCCACTCTCGCCTGTTCGCCGTCACCGTCTTGCCTAGCGTCGTGGGCGTTGGCAAGGCGAGCCCTGCTTCTTGTGCATTGACGGACCTCGCCGGGCGAGGGACAAGCCCGGTGAATAGTGATATGCGAGCGGCCTGCTGGACCTCGCCAATTTGGGCCAACAGACGCTAAAGCCAAGACCGGGAAGGACGCCTATGACCACCGTGCACTCTGGAAGACATTTTCTTCAGATTCCAGGACCAACCAACGTGCCCGACCGGGTGCTGCGGGCGATGGACATGCCGACGCTGGACCACCGCGGTCCGGAGTTCGCCGAGCTCGGTTTCGCTGTCCTGGCCTCGATGCAGCGGGTGTTCCGCACCAAGCAGCCCGTGATCATCTTCCCCTCGTCCGGCACCGGCGCCTGGGAAGCGGCGATGGTTAACGTGTTCTCGCCCGGCGACAAGGTCCTGATGTGCGAGACCGGCCAGTTCGCCGTGTTGTGGCGCGGCATCGCCGACAAGTTCAAGCTCGACGTCGACTTCATCCCGGGCGACTGGCGCCATGGCGCCGATCTCGCCGAGATCGAGAAGCGCCTCAGTGCCGACAAGCAGCACGCGATCAAGGCGGTCTGCGTCGTGCACAACGAAACCTCGACCGGCTGCGTGACGCCGCCGCTGGAGGTGCGCAATATCCTCGATCGCGTCAAGCATTCCGCGCTTTTGATGGTCGACACCATCTCCGGCCTCGGCTCGATGGAATATGAGCACGACGCCTGGGGCATCGACGTCTCGGTCGCCGGCTCGCAGAAGGGCCTGATGCTGCCCCCGGGCCTCGGCTTCAACGCCGTCTCGGAGAAGGCGCTCGCCGTCGCCAAGGCCAACCCCGGCATGCGTTCCTACTGGGACTGGCAGGAAGTCATCACCTTCAACAAGCTCGGCACCTTCCCCTATACGCCCGCGACCAATCTGCTGTACGGCCTGCGGGAAGCGGTCAAGATGCTGGAAGAGGAGGGGCTTGAGAACGTCTGGACCCGCCACAAGCGCCACAGCGCCGCGACACGTGCCGCGGTCAAGGTCTGGGGTCTGGAGACCCAGTGCGCCGATCCTGCCGCGCATTCGCCGGCGCTGACCGGCGTGCGCGTGCCGGAAGGCCACGACGCCGACGCCTTCCGCAAGGTGGTGCTGGAGAACTTCGACATGTCACTCGGCACTGGCCTGAACAAGGTCAAGGGCAAGGTGTTCCGCATCGGCCATATCGGCCATTTCAACGATCTGATGCTGATGGGCACGCTCGCCGGCGTCGAGATGGGACTGGATCTTGCAAAGATTCCGCACCGGAGCGGCGGCGTCTTGGCGGCCATGGACGTCCTGAAGGGACGCGACGCGGTGCCGCTGGCCAAAGCCCAGGTGGCTTAAAGGCTCAGTGCCTCAACCCATCCTGCTGAACCAAGAGAGCGCGCGATGAACGCACCGACTGCTAACGAAGACCTGCTCTACTCCGTCCGGGACGGCATCGCGCGGATCACCTTCAACCGCCCCCAGGCGCGCAACGCAATGACCTTCGCCATGTATGACCGCATGGCGGAGATTTGCCAAGAAATCAACGCCGATCGATCGATCAAGGCGCTGATCCTGACCGGCGCCGGCGACAAGGCGTTCGCCTCCGGCACTGATATCTCGCAGTTCCGCGCCTTCAAGACCGCGCAGGACGCACTCGACTACGAGGCCCGCATCGACCGCGTGCTCGGCACGCTCGAGCAGTGCCGCGTGCCCGTGATTGCGGCGATCGCCGGTGCCTGCACCGGCGGCGGCGCCGGCATTGCGGCCTGCTGCGATCTCCGCATCGGAACTGAAACGACGCGCATCGGCTTTCCAATTGCGCGCACGCTCGGAAACTGCCTGTCGATGTCGAACATCAGCCGCGTCGTCTCGCTGGTGGGACCTGCCCGCACCAAGGACCTGATCTTCAAGGCGCGTCTGGTCGAGGCGCCGGAAGCGCTGGCGCTCGGCCTGCTCAACGAGGTCGTGCCCGACGTTGAGACACTGCAGCGGCGTGCGGATGAGACTGCAAAGCTCGTCGCGAGCCACGCGCCGCTCACTCTGGAAGCGACCAAGGAGGCGGTGCGCCGGATCCGCCGCACGCTCTCACGCGAGGAGGGCGAGGACCTGATCCTCAAGGCTTATATGAGCGAAGATTTTCGCGAGGGCATGGACGCGTTCCTCAATAAGCGGACGCCGAACTGGAAGGGCAAATAGCGCGGTGTTCGCTGTCGGCTTCGCCCAGAGCATCGCGCAGGCGCAAGCCTGCGCGCTCGGACGATACCGGAATCTGACTTTCCGCGGGACCTGCTTGAGGTCAATATCAGTGGGCCGAAACAGAAGGCGCCTTTCCAGCAAGTCGCGCCACACGCTGCCAATAGCGGTCTGCGACACTCGGCTTGCGTGGTCTTGCGAATGTGACGCCTCGCCTTGCGGAAGAGAGACGAGCATGCGACCTTGAGGCAAGCGGTGTTCCCAGAGATGATCCAACTCCGTAGAGCAAAGCTGCCCGATGCTCTGAGCGATCTCAGGGCGTGAGGTCAAAGATCCCTGTCGATCCGCAGCAGTAACGCAGCGGGCCGGGGTCAGATCATGCTGATGTCCACCGAGTTCTTCACGTGAAGAGCCCGCCGCCGGGCTGGGTTATTTATTCTAATCCGTTGGCCGCGAGGCCTGATTGATGCTGCGATTAGAAATAGACCTCCGAAGGGCGCAGGTCGATGTGCCGTGAGCATAGTCGCCTCCGAAATCATGTCGTCCGCGGTACTGCCCCTGTTCCTCCACCGGCCTCGGGAGCTCGGTGATCTCGTCCTTGGTCCAGGAAACACCGCGCTTGCCGTACGATCCTTGCCGCCGATCAAGTCGGCTGCGGATCTTTTGCTGCACGTCTGCGACGCTCGGAGATTCGATGTCACCTCCCGTCAAGGTGCTCGAGCCTTTGCTGCTGCCAGTCGAGATCAAGCCCACTCCGCGGGACATTGACCGGGTGCGCCGCAGGTAGGCGCGTGTAGCCGGACAACGTAATCCGACACGCTGGCCTACTGGTCCTGGGCCCCACAGCGCGGGACGTGCACATCGAGTCCCACCTTCGACCTGGGACCGGCCGGCAGCGGGACGTCGTACATCTTGTCGGCAGCTTCATCGCTGCTCCTCTTCGCGGCTCGAGATGATCATGAGCAAGAGGCCTCCCACGGGAGGAAACAACGCCAAGAGGACAAAGCGAAACATGATGAAATCGTCGGCGGTTGGCTTGAGCCTTCCGGCGGTGATCCACGCCACGATCTTGATCGTCGCTTCGGTTTGCGGGTCGGCACTGCTTTCGGCCAAGCTCGCCGCATTATTGTACTCAAGTCGACGATCCCTCTCGTCTTTTTCGCGCTCGCGGCAGAACCGGCCGGCTGAGCTCCTGCATTCCCGCACGCGTGAGGCCTCGGCGGCACGCAACGTTTCCGCCGTCCTCGTCACAGTGGGCGCGAGTGACGCGCGCTCAAGCTTCACCTTCGCGAGATTGTCCGAAGCGAATCCGATGCCGGCCTGGACGACATACACAAAGGCTACCAACCAGACCATCCAAGACACGCTAGCAGCGGTCCGCCGGCGAGCTTGCCAAAGCTGGACGGATGTCGGGGGTACAGCGAAGACAATGAGATCTGCGGCGACGCCCACGGCCAAGTACAGATATCCGGCGACATCGCTCGAACCCAGCGACTGGCCAAATGATGCGCTGATCGTAATGCCAGCGCCGCCGAGGACGAGGGCGGCAACGGTCAGGAGGCACGATCTGATCGCTCCCCAGAGCGTGACGCGACGGTGTGACGCCGTGACGACGGGCGTGGCGTTCGCCGTGACGACAGGCGTGACGTTCGCCGTGACGTCGGGATCGACGTTCGCCGTGACGTCGGGCGTAACGTTCGTCGTGACGTCGGGGTCGACGTTCGCCGTGACGACGGGCGTGACGTTCGGCGTGAGGTCCGCCGTGACGACGGGCGTGGCGTTCGCCGTGACGACAGGCGCGACGTTCGCCGTGACATCGGGAATGACGTTCGCCGTGACGTCGGGCGTTACGCTCGCGGTGACGTTGGGCGTGACGTTCGCGGTGACGTTGGGCGTGACGTTCGCCGTGACGCCAGCCGTGACGGCTGACGCAACGGCGGGCGTGACAGCGCTGTGTCGGACTTCTGCGCGGACATTGGGCAGGACAGCCGACGCATTCTCGCGCTGCGAAGAGCGCGCGCGCCAGGCGCGTGTCCGTTGGGCGTTCGTTTTGGCTCGCCTGCGTTTCCGCGGGGCAGCTGATTCAGTGCTGTCAACCATTAGAGTTCCTATCGTTTTGATGGCCAGGCAATCGGCTAGGTCATCCTTGAAGCTGCGCGGACGGCCCGCCTCGCGTCTCGCGGAGTTGTTTTGATCAAGCCCGCATCTGACGCTTGTGATGACGATGGAGCGCTAGCGTTGAAGCGCCATCGACAAGAAGCTCCATGAACTTATCTTTCGCGCAGCTAGACCGGTTAACTCGCATCCGGCCCACGCTTCGACCAGACGCGAACCCCGTCCATGGGGCATTCTTGTTGAGTTCGCAACGCGCCCCCAACCCAGTCTGGCCAGGTCAAGTCACAATCGTAGCGAGAAACAATTCCTTGAAACATGCAGCTAGAGTTGGCACGCGGAAGCGGCTCCAACCCAATGTTTTCGGGCCTTCACAGGCGTTCGCTGACTATGTTTAGGCGCTACCCGCGGGGACGCGAGACCGCAATTCCGCCGTGCCATTCGCAACGAAAAATCGCGTCTTCAAAGCTGTGGAAGAATGTGTGAACTATCGGTGAACCCATCGCCCACGGCCACCGGCGCGGTGGCTCCGATCGTCGTTAACGCCCCACCACGTGATCCAGCACCGGCAATCGACTGCCGCGGTCGACGCGCTCAACCACGAACAGCATGATGTCCAGCGGGCGGATCGAGAACCGGATTGCGCGGTTGGATCCTGGTCTGCTCTCACCGCGATCAACTCTCTTTGTCGCCTGCTCAAAGAGACCAGATCGCGGGGCTTGAATGATGCCGATCGCAGAGTGACGGCTTGCCTTGGAGCAAGGCGAAATCGGGGCACTTGATACATCTAGCGAACCGACTGGATGTAGCGATGCTGGAAAAATTCTGCTTCAGACTTGCAGGCCTGGGCGCGAAGCTTTCTCCGACAAAGGAGACAGCACCTGTGGCTTATCAGTTCATCCACATCGAGCAGTACGGTCGTCAAGGCGCGCACAAGAAAAAGTCGTCGGCGCGCAAACGGTCGATGTATGACATCCGCGACGAGATGATCCGCGCGCCGCGCGCCTGCCCCCACGTGGCTGATCCGAAACCGCCGGTCATCCTGTTCGGCAAGACTCCGAACGAGGCGATTGCCATCGCAGCCGAGCGCGCCGCCACGGCCGTGGACAAGATTGGGCGCAAATTGCGGTGCGATTCGCCTGTCGTCGTGATCGGTGTCGCGAGCTGGCCTGAGTTGGTGTCGGACGTCATAGCTGACCCGGAAAAGCGGGCCGAGTACGCGCGGTGGCGCGCCAAGACGATCGCCTGGCTCAAGGCGCGTTGGGGGGACGATTTGGAGAGCGTGGTCCAGCATATGGACGAACCCCGACCGCATATTCATTTCGTGGTGGTACCCAAGCTGGATGACGCGCGCCGACTTCAGATCCAGAGCGTCCATCCGGGTGAGCGCGCCGCGGCTGAATGCAAGAATGCCGGCGATAGCCCGAGCAGGCAGCGGGCCGCCTATGTCGATGCAATGATTGATCTGCAGGGCGACTACTATGACAAGGTTTCCGCGTGCTGCGGCCTGACGCGCTTGGGGCCCCACCGGCAGCGCCTCACGCGGAAGGAATGGGTCCAGCAGCAGCGCCAGGCCGAGGCGATGGCCGAGGCAAGCGCGAAGCTCGAGAGGCGCGAGGACGAGGTGATGGCGCGGGCCACGCAGTTCGTTAATGACCGCATCGCGGCAGCCGACGTCGAAGCGCAGAAGAAGTTCAAGGTTGCCGCACAGAAGTCGGCTGAGCGCTTTGAGACGCTGAAGCGGAAGGCCAACGAGGACGTCACGGTCGAGCGCCAGCGGGTGGTGAAGCTCGAAATGCAGCTCTCCGCCAAGGACGCGGTCATTGCGGCCCAGGAGGAGCAGCTCAAGTCGCTCCAGGCCACGCTCGAGGCGCTCGGCATCGAACAGGGTATGACCATGTAGAGCCCCTGGAGGTCTGCAGGCGCGAGGAGGATGCCCGGAGGCCGAGATCGCTTCCCCGTGCGAATTGACGATTCAGCTTTCAACTCCGGATTCTCCATTGGAGCAAACCTGAAGTTCTTTCGGGCTCCTTGAAAATGGAGCGTCGAGCAATCGTGCAAGTTGCCACTTGCACCGCCTATGTCGACATGGGCGGACAGCGTGACTTTTCGATTGTAGTGGACTTGTCAAACAGGCCTTGCCGCCACCGCTCCCTGATCGATCTCGCAGCGCTTGCTGCCGAACCAAGCCGGCCCTGACGCCGAATAAAATAGTGGAAGGAGGCTGGCAATCTCAGTTCGTCCGAGCATCGAGACCAGTCAAAATTCGTTGCTCTCCAGGGTACTCATCGCCTGCGCGTTCACCAGCGAAATCGTCCACGACAGTGCTGATGATCCCTCATAAATGGCCTCTTGCACGCCGTCTTGACGGTCGTGTGCAACCGATCGCGCTCTTCGCACAGCTTGCCAAATGCGAAGACGTTTTCGCATTTCAACGGACGGCCGGTGGCCGGTGATTCATAGCCTTGCGATTTCTTGACTTCTCGTTCCCGGCACGACGCAATTGGTACTGTGAAACGTTTGGTCGGACCAGTAGGAGTACTCACAGATGAAGGCAGGCGAAGAAGAGCAATTCAGCTACGACAAGGTCCCTGAGCATCAAGAGGCGCTGCGTCGCCTCGCGGACAAGATCAATGCGGGGACGAAAGGGCATACGAAGGCTGCAATCGTCTTCGGTGAAGACTTTCTGCAGGCGAAGGAATGGCTGCCGCACGGAATGTTCTTGGGTTGGTGCACCGCCAACACGAACTATTCGCA
>JAEWFG010000208.1 GCA_023388935.1 Pseudomonadota bacterium
CACCGTCGGCTTGGCCGGCGCGGCCGACCTCTTCGACGCATCATCGCCGCGGGCAGTTCCCCACGGATCGACCGGCTTCTGGTCCGGAACATTGCTGAGAGAGTGTTGATAGGCGCGCTCAGCCCGATTCTCGTCCGCCTTCTGCGTCGCCGTCTTCTCCTTGGGCTCTTCGCCATACATCTGAACGTGGTCCTGCGCCAGTGCGGGACCGGCGATCAGGGCAAACATGACGGCGACGGCGATTTTGCGCATCGAGAAACTCCCGGTTCTGCGACGAGCATAACATCGCGCCGATTGCGCAGGAAGCGGGCGCGGAGCGGCTCAGAACGCATCGCCTTGCAATCTCGACCAACCGGCGGGCCGCAGCTTCCGGGTTAGCGAAGGGGCGTTCGGTAGCGAGTTTCATCGGTAGCCCATAGCTGGCACGGTCGGCTTATTCCAATCGAAGTGCGGTCGGATGTCGGCGCCTCTTCTGCCGCAAGCCTGGCAGACGAACCGCGATTCAAGATCCGACAGCCGCAGGTCGTCAGACCATCGATCCGCGCTCAGAGCAACGTTGTGGCCGCAGTGGACGCAGTAGACGAGGACGCTGCGAACGCCCATGTCACGCATCTGGCCGAGCGTGATCTTGACGGGCCGGCCGTTCGATTGTGGTGGCGTGTGGCGTCGGAGAGGGCTCGGCATGCCGCGATCAAAGGCCTGCGCGAGTTGCCGTCAAATTATCGATTCCTAGTAGCTCCGAGCGGTCGCGAGCTACTGCGCGTCGTGGGTGTGGAGAAGTCGATTAGTCGATCGCGCCGGAGTCGCCGAAGCTCTTCACCTTGACGATCATCGCAATCAAACCTGCGAGCCTAAGCGCTAACACCAACGAAAGCGCGCTAACGATCCAGAAACAGATCATGGCGGGACCTCAGGGAGTGTGCACGATGTGTGCACATATAAAAATGGCCCCCTCGGAGAGCCAAAATGCGCATTAAGTCTTTGATTGTGCTTGGTGAGCGCGCTGGGGCTCGAACCCAGGACCCCGTGATTAAAAGAAAGAGGGTCGCGCCCTTTTTCGCAATGATTTCAACGAGAGCGGTTGACAATCTTTCGATCGGACCATGGTCCAACGGGCCCCAAGAAACGGGGGTTTGCCAACCACTATCCGGTCTCCTTTTTCTTGCCGAGGACGTGCACGCGCTGGCTGTCCCAGCCTGTTTCCAGGAGCTTCATCGCTGAACGCGCGAGGCGGAACTTCGAGACCTCCTTGGCGTAGTGTCGGACCATCGCCGGCGACATGCCAACGATGGCGCCGACCTGGTCCTCGGTACAGCCGACCTCGAGCAGCATGCAGACCGCGTTCTTCCTAAGCCCGTGGAAGGTCCAGCGCTTCTCTTGGAGGACCGCGAGGGGCTTCGCGCCGGCGACCTCCTTCTCCATCTCGCGGCCCCACGCTGTCTTAAAGCCCTCGTAGCTCCATGGTTCGCCATCGGCACGCAGGTGCAGCAGGAGCTGCGGGGGCTTGGCAGCGTCCTTGTCTTCGCCTGTGGGGGCCGTCTCGATGATCTTGCGATACTCGGAGTGGATCTGAACCGGGATGCGATCGGAGGTCTTCTGAGCCACGATCGGCATCTCGCCGGCACCATCGCGCGGCCGCAGCATCTTCAGCACGTCTACCTTGCGTTGGCCGGTGAAGAGCCCCGAATAGACAGCCATGTGCAGGTCGACGCGGGCGTGCTCGAAAAAAATCTCGAAGGCCTGCGGCGTCCAGGGCGAGTAGGTGCCCTCGCTGTCGCGCCGCTCGGTGTGATCGACCGGGTTGTCCTTGCGGTAGCCGCGCGGGATGCCCCAGCTGATGATGCGGCTCAGGGTGGCACGAAAGACCCGTCCGGCCGCCGGAGTGTCCTTGAAGGCCTTATCGAGAACGTTCTGGATCGTTGTCGCTTCGAGGCTCTCGACTGGATCGTCACCCCATGCCTCCTTGATCATCTCCATGTAGCGGTCGTACTGCTCCCGCGTGGCCTCGGAGATGTCGTCGGTGTAGGCTGCGTGTTCCTTGAATTCGATGATGAGTGAGGAGAAGGTCTTGCGGATGCCGGCCTGTAGCTTGCGGCCGACGTCGTCAGCCTTGTCGACGGCGGCCCAGAAGGCCGGGCAGTCAATCGGCGCGGGCAGGGGATGGCGCCGCCGATCAGTGACGTCGACAAAGGCCCACGCCCACGCGCCAGCCCCATCCTTGACCGCCTCAAGCTGTGGCAGCTGTGTCACGCGCTTAGCGAACTCCTCGGAGAGCGGCTCAGCCGGGATACGCACACGCGGCCAGGCGCGAAGCGTGCGCCGGAATTTCTCGAAGTAGTAATAGGTTCTTCCATTCGGTTTAGAGACCTGGCGAACGTAATCAGGCAGGGCCACGGTCCCGCCTCCTGCTCTCGGTCTGCCGCCGCTTCGCGACAATGAACCGCTCCGCCATATCCCTCGGCTGCCCCTCAATCTCCGGATTGAGACTGTTGGCCGCTAACGCTTCTGTGGGCCGGTGCCGGCTTCTTCGCCAAGCATCGATCGCCTCCAGATCGAACATCTCGGTCGTTTCGTCGGGCGGCGGGAAACCGCGGGCCAGCAGCCGAGGCAGAAGTCGATTGAACTGCTCGACAGTCAGATGTAGCCGCCGCGCGGCCTTTTCGGGCGGCACGTCACCTGGGTCTACCCGGAACCTGATCGGGGCGGCTTCGAACACTTGCGATATCCACAGCTTGCGCCTTTGCGCACCACTGATGAGACATCGCGCTTGACAGTCGTACAACCCGCGACGAATCAGTTTCCCCGTAATTTGGCGACCGTCCACGTCCACCGGCGGTCCACAGGGTTTCGCACCGGTTCGTCTGGTCGTTCGCCGGAATGAATCGGTCGTCCCGTCCGGCCCGCCCGGTCAGATCGTCGTCAGATGGGCCATCTCAGGTTCGCCTGCATGCGGTAGGGGCACCGGACCGCCGCCGGTGTGATGTCATTCAGTCGCTGCAGTGCGTGCGGTTATCACGACGCCATTGCTTGGGCTGGGGCGGAAGCATTTTCGCCGGGGAGGAGGACACGTTCTAAGGTGTTTAACACGTTCAAGCGTGTTTTACCAGCGCTCGCGAAATGCATCATCTTAGCGATGAGGCGGCGTAATCCGGCACACACGAGACGGTTGCTCGCGCGCAACCTTCGGCAGCTTCGTCTGGACCGCAAGTGGTCGCAATACGATCTCGCAGATGAGGCACGTTTGCGCCAAGCTCTGATCAGCGCCCTGGAGGTTGCGACCGCCAACCCAACCCTCGCATCGCTGGACAAGATCGCGGCGGCGCTCGACGTCGAGGTCGCGGCGCTGTTCGCTGCCGCGCCTGCGAAGCCACGGTAACGCCGTCGACCCGTCGGCGGACGATTGTCGCGCGATCCTGCCGGCGCCTGTTTGGCGCACGATCGCAAGCTGAGCGGGTTTCGTCTGCTTGCTTGTCCCTACGAGGGGCTCCGTCTCCTGGAGACCTTTGCATCCCTTCCGGGTGCATCGCTGATCGCCCGAAGGCGCGTCACCTCGCGATCTTCGACGGTCGCGTTCCGGTAAAGAATCCCAATTTGCGGAAAGTCGAATGAATCGAAACCATGGGGGCGGGTTCGGCGAGCCCCGGCTGGGCAGCGGCGTGTCTGCGCCCTTCGCCGCCGGGAGCGGGGCCTTTCAGGAAAGTCTTTCTTTGGTTTTACTCCTATCGCAGGCCGTCCGAGGGGAATTGGCCGGTTCCCGGCTTCGGGACAACTTCGGGATCTTCCGTTCCTTTGTTGTCCGTTGTTTCCGTTTCGTTCCCCAAAATGGCTGGTGGCGAAAGCTGCCAAGTAATTGTCTGGAGACCCTATTTTGCGCGGCCTGGCGCTTGTGCTTGCGAGCAGAAACGGTTGGAACGGTTTTTTCGGCGGTGCCTTCAGCCACAATTCAAGAAGTTCTTGCACTGCAGTCACTTCTTGCATTTTCCTATCCAACTTCGGGGTTTCTTCGGGGGCGGGCGACCGTGTACTTCGGAACGTGTCCGTTCCCAATTGTTTGAAGATTACCGTGCCAGTTCGCCGCGTCGAAACAGGTCGCGCCAGTCGAATCCTTGGAGTGTGCGATGGCAGAGATGGCAGAAAAGAGTTCCATGGAAGCGCGCGTCTATGCCGCAGCTGACCGGCTGTTTCTCGATTGCGGCGCGCTCGATGCCGTTACGCTTGCCGACGTCGTTCGCCAGACCGGCGGCCGGCGCCAGCGCGTCGCTTACCTGCTAAGGCGGTGGTACGACGATCGTACCATGCTCGCCAACCTACCCGAACCCGCGGTAAGAGCCGCGCACAGGTTCACACGCGATTTGTTTCTGATCCTGACCCTGACCCGGCCGCGCAGCCCTGCTCTAGTCCCTGAATTCGCGCCCACGCCAGCGCCGCGCAAGGTTGCGCGTGATGGCTCGGCCGAGGGCGCTCCGATGGTGCAGGTGGCAGACGCGCCCAGGCATCCGGCGCCGGCATTGGGCAACGCGGCCTCTTCCCCCGCCGTTGAATCGACCAGTCGACGCGGCTTCCTGCAAGGGTATCAGGAGCGTCGGGCAGTCAAACAGCCCACACCGGTCGCCAATGTCCGGCCCGCCGATGCACCACCGCGCGGCCGCACGCGCGCGGACCGCACGGCCGCGCCGCCACCACGCGCACCCTCGCTGTTGGACGCCGCCGATGCCGCCGACGCGGTCGGGGAGCGGGCGCGGCGGCTGTCGAACATGCGCAAGTATGTGCTGAGCGAGGAAGCCGAGCGGAGCCTCCTTCCGCCGTTTCCGGTCTTCGAGTGCGATTGGCAAGGTGCGGCCCAGCCCCAGGTCGCACGCGCCGTGGCGATCGAACTGCGGGCGGCGTGGCGCCCGCTGACCGCGAAGGCTTTGATTGATACGGACCGCGTTCCGCTAATGATAAAACGCTCCCAATTGGAGGCTGCGCTGGTTGGATCGCGCATAACAAAGGTCGCTGGTGCGGGCGGCTATTGGTTCAAGAACGAGCCGCCGCCACGTCCCAGGAAGCCCTGCACCAGTGCGGACACCGACCACAAGATCGTGCGGGAATTCGCTCAGCTACTCGAGAGTCGGGCGATCGTGGCGATCGTCGGATCCGCGACCCCACTCGACCGCGGAGCCATCGCCGCCAGTCTCCAACCTGAAATCTCCAATCTCAGTCCGGCGTGGCTCGACCAATGGCTTGCGCGCATGAAAAAAGCGCGCGCGCTGGTCATGTGCCGGGGCGGCTACGTTGTGGCGCGGCCGTAGCGGCGCGACGGATGCGCCGAGCCGAGCGGTTGCGACAGCACGTCGTGCAGTGCGTACTCGCGGCTGCCAGGCACGGCGTCGGTCCGCTTGGCGGCAGCCTCGAACTCGGCCATGACCAATTTTGTGCGGGCGCTGCGTCGACGCAAATGCCGATTGATGGCGGTTCCCGTGACGCCCAGATAGTCCTGAGTGGTCTTGATGTCGGCATGCCCAAGCAGCGCGCGGGCGGCCTCGATATCCGAGCCCTCCTCGTCGTAGATGCGCCGGCCAGCGGTCCGCCGCAGGTCATGGACAACAATGTCCTCGATCCCCGCCCGACCGCAGGCGTCGGTGAACCTGCGGTAGAACAGGTGTGGAGTTAGCTCGATCAGCTCGCCGCTCTTGCGGTTTCGACCCCGGTGCCAGTGAGTGCGACGTGCGCGCAGCAGGAAGACACGGTTGGATCGGACGCCTTCACGCGCGTGCAGCGCGCGGCGCGCATAGAGAATCTTCATCGCCTCCGGGGTGAGGTCAATGGTGTGCATGTTCTCGTCATTTCCTTTTGACTTAAGCGGGATGGTGACGGTGCAGAGGGCCCAGTCGATCGCCGCCCACGCAAGCAAACAGAGCTGCTCCTCGCGGATTCCGGTGTCGATCGCGAACCGCACGAGGTCCTTCAGGTCACGATCCATCACCTTTTCGAGCCGAAATTGCTCCTCGAAGGAGAGCCAGCGGTAGCGCGGCCGCGCGATCTCGCGGCCAGTGTCCCGTGGGTCCTGTTGTGTGCCACGTCGGTACAATGGGATGACGCCAACCCAGTTTAGAACAGTCCCGATCAGGCCGATGTACCGGTTGATGGTCTTCGGCTGATACCTGCCTTTTTCCTTCAGGCGTCGCCCGGTCTCGCCAATGCCGCCTGGCCGCTCGCCTTTGAGCAGGGCAGTCCGTATCGTGCGTATGTCGTCGCGGGTGATCGTGCTACACATCTTGTCAGCGCCGACCATTTGCACGGTGCGCGCGAGATCGCCGTCCAGGGCCCGAGCGCTTCGCGTGAATTGGCCCCTCTCATCCCAATAGCGCGCGGCCGCCTCGTCGAAGGTCATGTCTGGCAGTTCGAGAGAGGGGCACGCTGCTCGCCGCGAAAGAACCTCCTTCTTCCACCGCTGCGCTTTGGCCACCGCCTCGGGCTTGCTCGTGGTCTTGGCGGACGCACAATAGGTCACGCCGTCGACCTGGAATTCGATCTGCCAATACTGGCTAGCCTTGTGCCGATAAACGTTCATCGTACTGCCCTTGGGGCTCGTTTCGCTGGCAGCGCTGGTTCAAGTGACGTCCGCCAATTGGTCATTTGCTGCTAGGGTCTGTTGGGATTCAGGATTCTCATTCTGGCTTGGCTGTGATTCAAGCTTGGGATGGACCGATTCGTTTTGACTGACGCCCAATGGGCGAAGATGGAGCCGCTATGTCTTGGCAAACCGAG
>JAEWFG010000214.1 GCA_023388935.1 Pseudomonadota bacterium
AACACTAGGCGGCCGCAGCGGGATCTTCCTTTTCGCCGGTCGCGACGATCGTCAACGCGCCGTCCGGCAGCGGACGCTGCAGCGTCTTGGCCTCGTCCCAGGGGGCGCGCATCCAGACGTCGTACTCTTCCGCCGTGGTGAGGATCACCGGCATCGCTTTTGGATGCACGCGCTTCACCTCGACGTTCGGCTCGCAGGTCAGGAAGCCGAAGATGTCTGTGGTGATCTCGCCTTCCTTCGCTTTGCGAACGCTGGTCCAGTTCCGCCCAGATGCCCGCGAAAGCGACGAGGGGGCGCGACTTATCGATGGCGAACCACACCGGCACCTTCTTGCCGTCGATCGTGTCGTACTCGGAAAACGACGTGAGCGGCACAAGGCAGCGATTGTCCGGTCCGAGCCACCGCTTCCAGTGGCTGCTGCTGGTGTTGCGGATGTTGGTTGTGCCGCTGTCGGGCTCCATCCGCAGTAGCTCCTTGAAGTCCACCGTCTTGCCCTTGGCTTCGAGCTTCTCGGCTCGCTTCTTCGTCGCGTCCATCAGCGCCTTCGACGAGGACGGCATGCCCCAGCGCGCCATGGCGACCTCGCGGCCGTTGGTCGCATTGCGGACGATAGGAGCCGGATAGTCCGGGAAGATGCCGGGCATCGATGGCAGATTAGCATGCAGCATCGTCCGGTCTCCGGTGATTTGGTCGACATAGTCGTCGATCGCATCGGCCCTGGCGCGCAAAGCTTAGAGACAGATGCCCGACGAACAATGAAGCACCGGGGCGTCGGGCCAAGTGCATCACCCGCGACGGAGTGACGCAACGCGCGGTCCGCCGTTGGCCGGAGGATGCGGCCGGCAAGTCGGTGAGGCCGCGCGGAGAGGCGCGGGTGAGGAGGGTGGCGCGAGGGCGGAGTTCGATATGATTGAGCGGAATGAGGGATGTAACATTACTGATAGCATGATTGTTGCCGGTAGCGATGCAATCGAGGAATTTTGGGTTGAGCTCACATCACCAGTCGGAAACAGTTTAGCTTTGGTGCCGAAACTGGTGGAGAGGATCTATAGCATGATGGAGACTGCTCGACAGTTACCCCCAAGGCTTTGCCGTCGCAGCATCGTAGAAAGTGACGGCTAGCGGGAAGCGATCACCTCGCTTCGATTTTCGCTCTCGAACAAGGAACTCTGCGTTCTCTATAGCCTCTTTGTTCTCCTTCTTAGTCGGATCACCGTACAGCCCGACCAAGAGGTTAGCGCATCCACCGCCAGAGATGCACTTAAGCACGTGGGAATCGTTTTCCGCTAACGAATGACCGAAAATGACAACGGCGTTCTTGCTTGAACTGCAGCAGCTTTCAAAGCTTCGTAACGCTTTGTGCAAGTAAGCGCTATGCATGATGCGCTCCATCTTACTCTCGGAGGTGCCTTCCGCTACGAAAAGCGGGTACTTGTTCTCATTAAGTGCAGCTCTGATCTGATCAACGATGGCCGTGTCTGTTTTCGACCAGGTATATTTTATAATTTCTGTGTGCTGATCGAACAGATGGAGAGCGCCGTGCAAATAATATACGGTCGCCGAATTGGCCTGCTGCCACGACACGTAGGGTAATTCTCGACCATCCTCCGGATGGCGAAAGCCGTCATCCGGGCGGATAAGGAGTTCATCGACTGCATCCTGCATCAAGGCCCAATAGAGCAGCACATCATAGTTCAAAGTATAAATATGATCGAATCTCGAAAGAAAGGCCCTGCATGAAGCATACTGTTCGGGTGTAACGTCATACGGTCTGTCGGGGTGGCGTTTCGCGATTGCTGAGACGAGCGCATCTTTAATAGCTGCTGCGTCCGCCTGTACTCGCGCCGCTATGGAAGACAGCTTAGGATCGTAAATTCCCAGCACGACTGCGGTGTCCTCGAGACTGCGAACTACAAGTTCAAAATCTCGCGTTTTGAGAGCATCGAATATCTTAGGAATGCGCGGCGATTTAGAAAAGTCGGCATTATCGTAGAGCGAACCGTAGGTAAAAATATCTGGTTTAAGAGCAATGCTGAAGCCGTTTCCAAGCAGTAGGTGTTTCTTTGACGAGCCTGCTATAGCGTTCATCGCCTGCTCGAAACTGTAGATACTTGGCATTTTTCCCCGCATAGTTGAGAAAAGGAAGCCCGCAAGGGCGCGGTGCGTCCTACTGCGCGCCGTGGGTGTGGAAAAGCTGCGCGGCCGAGCGGCCGCTTCGGGATTACCGCTGCGTCCAGCGTCGGGCCCATGCCGCCAGTTCAGAGCGAGCATCGGGTGACCATTTCGATATCTTTGGTCTGACAACTACCGGGTTCTTGGGCATTCGCCACGCGGCGAATATGGTCTTCCGTACGGGATCAATTGCTATGAAGGACTCAGCATCGCCGCATTGATGCGGAGCACACGAGACGGCCAATACTATATCTCCCTTAAATTCGATGGAGCCGACGCCGGTTATAATCGGAAGAACAGAAGACCTGTCCGTTCCCAGCAACGTGTCGATCTGGCTAGCAATTGACGGATATTTAAACAAATCTGACGGATGCGAAATCTTTCTGCTGCGTAAATCGATCCATGGGTCCGCCACTGTGTTCGGATGGAATGCTACGAAAGATTTCTCTGAGAACCCATCATTCAGCGTCCAGTCCCAACTTTCTCCATTTCTGGATGGCGTTGCATCCGTCCTAAATCTAATGGTCGTTTCACCAACCTCATAATTTATATCGGAGCAATTCCCGCGTGGACCATCGATGCGAACAGGTTGCCCCTTCGGAAATGCGAGGACGAAATAGGATACGTCGCAAGCGTTACCACCTGAACCGCTGTAACCGATTGCAACGCCCGATCCACCGACCAAAGCAATTTCTTTTAGTTCTACGGTAGAGTCCTCGAGGATCGATTTTCGATCAATCAGAAGTTCTTTCTGCCCGCCATCTTCCTCCGAGATCATTATGTCGTGTCCAAAAAGGGTCGTTTGAAAGCGTATCGACTTCGCCGCTGCTGACGCCAGCGACACAGCCAGTACCGCGCAGGTGAGGCCGAATATTCGAGAAACCATTATTTGGCTTTTCCTCATACATTACAACGAAGCGCTTGATGTCGCGAGGTCCGCCAACCTCTACAGCTTGTCTTTTTCACTATTTTTCTTCGCGTCTTCGAAGATGATCGAGAGTGGCGCATATTCATAGATTAGACGCCAGGCGCCGGTTGAACTGTCTGTTGCAACGAGTCCGAGTTGGATTTGCATGTCAGGCGCCTTGAAGTTGGAGAACCACTTCGACTCACCGCCTCTAATGCCTGCAAGGAAATATTTTGGCTGCGAGTAATTTGAGCCACCTAACCGGTGAACCGTGGTTGGTTTGCCGTATTTTTCCTTTAGCGATGCGGATAGTTGCGAGTACCGCTCAAGCAGTCCGACGCCGGCGGGGTCGTTGCTGTAGTCCCTACTGATAGCAACGATGCGCCAAAGTTTATTGTTGAGCCCGAAGGACAGCAGCGTTCTGTTTTGATCTGATAGCGTTTTGCCAAGCTTCGTGGCGACGTAAGTTGCTCCATAATCGCTGCTTTGGTATTCTTTTAGCTCTATCCCATCGGCCTTTACTTCCTCAGTTGATGAGCCCCACCTCAGCCCGAGTGGCGCTCCGGATTCGTGGGATTGCGCAGGCGCGGCAGCGCTAGCGAAGAGCAATGATGCAGCGGCAAGAGAAAGGACGAAGCGTCTTTCGATCATAGAGCGTCCTTGTCTGAAACGATCTTGCCCGGCGGATCCGTTTTCTGTTGAGCGTTTTTGGGGTCAAGCAGCGGCAGGGGGAGACCGTACTTTGCGGTGTAGAATTTCATCCGCAACTGTGCTGCGCTAAGCTCTTCCGTCGCAACCGTCATGAGCTTGATGCTTTGAACGAGGCCGCCAGAGTACCGGTCAGCTTCCACCTTCGCCGAGGCGATACGTTTTTCGGCGGTGGTGAGCTCGTCGAGTATGTCGTTTAGTGCGTTGTCTGGTGCTGGATCAAGCCGACGTCCATCAATTGTGTAGCTTAGTGATATGCGGCGAATGAAGCTCTCGCGTTTTTGCTCAAGCATTGTTGAGGTGTGACGCAACGCTTCTACTCTGGCGTCAAGAAGCGCCTTGATCGCTCCCCCCTGATATTTGTCTGCGTCAGATTGTAAAGACTTCAACTCGGCCGCCAGCGCGGCTCGATCGCGATCTATCTCAAAAGTGGACGTGGCCGGTTCTTGGATTATGAAACCGAGACACACAGCAAGTCCCGCCGCGACGACGGCAAGCACAACAATAATTATCTTTTGCATTACCCAGCCCCAGTATCAGCCATAGCGCACGCGAAGGGGAGGTGGCAACGCTACTTGTTGGTAAGGCGATCCAGGACGCCGTGGCTCTACGGTGCGCCAATTGTGAACTAGTTCACAGTTGCGCGCCGCGACGGCTGCTATAGCCCAGCCCGCTGGGGATTTTAGGGGCCCGGTTATAGGGCGCCGCCGGGACACGGTATTTCGAGTCCGGCGGCGTAATTTTTCACCACTGCGTCGGAGTGATACTGGGCGGCTCGCAGCACTGGAGGCGGCGGAGTGAATCTTAAGTGGCTGGGAATGGCAGCGGTGGCTCTCGTGGCCGTGCGAATAACTACATCCGAAATCACGGCTTCGACGCCGGCTGGCAGGCTG
Source organism: Pseudomonadota bacterium (assembly GCA_023388935.1). Taxonomy (GTDB): domain Bacteria; phylum Pseudomonadota; class Alphaproteobacteria; order Rhizobiales; family Xanthobacteraceae; genus Bradyrhizobium. The sequence continues at coordinate 4,681 of JAEWFG010000214.1, forward strand.
GCCGCTGCTTCGATTGGGAGCAGATGAACAAGATGCCGCAATACTACGGATTCGACCGATCAAAAATCTTCGATAGCGAACGCGAATCGTTCGAGCAAGAGTGCGACGCAGTGGCTTCGTGGGGCCGAAAGTAGACCTTCCGGCCCCGGCTGCCGATCACGATAGGCGTCGATATACCAGGCTGCTCGAAAGAGCGTCCCCGATTCGCGGTAGGGTCCCATCCCTCCGGAGGGCCGATTGGCACCCGTAAGGTGCGCCTGGGCAAAGCAGTTGGAAATCGTGGCCCTCAGACCGTGTTCCCTTTTTCGGGAGGGGAGGGCTACGGAAGAGGAAGCTTGTCTCCAAGACCTTCAAGAGAGCGCGGCGGTTTGAGCGTAACGGCCTCGGTGGTTACGTTGCCTTGCATGTTGCCCTTGGCCTTCACCTGGCGCGTGCGTTGCAGCGGCTGCGGCCACCGAGGCGAAGCAATCGCGCCGTTGTCTGATCTTGCGACAAAGCGACTGCGCTGCGGCCGGTGTGGCCAGAGCATAGCGGACGTTGCGAACAACCCGGGGGCGACGTTACTAGGCCAGAAATCTGAATGCGACAATCAGTGCCGCCATGCTCGCGAAAATCAGTAGTGTCGGGATGAATTTTCGGGTTATTGGCCTCGTCGAAGGACGCTCAGCCAATAGACCGGGCTGAGGTTTAACCGGTTTCTTGGATCGCGCGACTTTGCCCTCTGTTGTTGGCGTGCGAGCCTTTGGTTCCGGCGCCGGCCCTACACCTCCCATCTCGCTGTAATACGCGCTGTAGACCTCGCTAATAGCAATGGCCGTCGACTCGGTCTCGCTCATTTTCTCAAGTCGGGTTCGATAGTTAATCAGAAAGCTCTGGGCGTTTGACGGCAGGTCATCGAAACCACCGAGCTTGGCCATCATGAGCCAAGTGGCAAAATCCGCCCCAGCCTTCGCGCGGGCTTTCTTGGCAATACTGGCGTTGGAGTTAGAGGACATGGTGGTCCGATTGGTTCGCCCGCGCAAGCTCGCCGGCATTCATGGCGATCGTTGGACGGTTCGCTAAGTTATATCGGTTGACGCCGGGCGTCCCGCCCGCGCTGTCTTGGCACGCGAGGATTTGCCCTTGCCGACGAAGCCCTCAAGCCGGCGCTCGACCAAATTAGAGGGCGGAGTTTGCTCCCGAAATGGGTTGTGAGTCGGAACCGGAGATTCGCCCTCAGCTTGTCAGTGTCTTCAGATTGCGGAGCACTACCTCGGCGCCCTGGTCGGGTGAGAGGCTCTTCGCGGCACCGAGCAGCATCAACGCCCGTCCGACGTCGCGCGGCCGGGCCGGGCTGCCGCCTTCCGACGTGAACGGGCCGTCCGTTTCCGTCAGGATTCGATCAACCGGCAGGGCCAACGCCCGCCCGCGATCAGTCGCCAGCATCTGACTGTTGACGGAGAAATAGCACCCTAGGGCGGCGGCGCGCCTCGCATCGGAGATCGAACCCGTAAACCAATGAAACACGAACTTCGCCCGTCCTTGCGGGACTTCTTCTTCGATGAGGTCGAGAACCTTGGTCGCCGTTCTGACGCTGTGGATCGACAGGATTTTGTCGCCGGCCTCGGCGCAGCTGCGAAGAATGCGCCGGAAGACCTGCATCTGACGGTCCATCGATGAGAAGTAGCGGGGACCGGCGTCGAGCCCGACTTCGCCGACGTATCTCGTTTCCCCGAGCAGTTTCTCCCAGAGATCGATCTCCCGCCAACGTTCCGCGACCAGCTGCGGATGCATTCCCAGCGCGGCTCTGACGTATTTGGTCGACGAGGCCAACTTGTTGTTTCGCGGCCAGGCCTTCGGGGTTGTAGTGACGGCGAGCGTGAAGATTCGGAGCAGGTCGCTCTCGGCGACGAGCGCTTCGAAGTCGGGATACAGGTCGAGGTGGCAGTGAAAATCGACGAGTCTCATGCCGTCATCTCGGCTTCCGCCGCCGGTGAGAACGTCTTTACGTCGCGCAGCAATTCGCCGACCTCCGTAATGCCCCGCGAATATACTACGGGATGCGGATCCCTTTGGCGACCGCTCCTTCGAACTGAAAACTGAGCCCAGCGGATTCGAAGGCCGTGCGTAGCTTCAGGAGCGTGCTGGGATATCCGCGCCGAACGAAACAATTCTTCTAATAGTTGGCATGGGTCCCTACGCATCTTCTACTAGCAGCGCCAAACATCGCCGGCCCCACGGTGAAGTTAGGATTTGCTCTACATCGGCCAGATTGCTTCAAGTTGTAATGTTGGCCCACCAGGAATTGCCGGAACAATTTGATAGGTCGGGCAAATCGCCTGCACTACTGACGTCACGAGAGAGTTCACGGATCGGACCAGCATATAGAGTCAACTGATGGAGAGTTGCGCCTCAATGCGGTTGTGCTAGTACGCCCACTCTCGAATCGAGGAGCTAAAAGTGGCGAAGAAGGCAAAGAAGACGGCTACGAGGAAGAAAACTGTGCGTCGCGAATACACAAATGCTGATGTGAAGGAGCTGCGCGCTCATTCGAAAGCGAAGACGCCGGTTGCAAAAATCGCGAAGCTCACGAAGCGCTCCGAAGGCTCACTCCGCCAAAAGGCGCTCAAGCTTGGAATGCAGCTCGGTCACCAGCGCTAGAGGCGGCATCATGACGCTCTTCAATAGAGTGTTCTCGACCAGAACGTTGTTGCAAATCATCTGCGTTCTCGTCGCTGTTGTCGTAATGAAGTTGTTGAGCGCTCATTATGACTTCAGCTGGGCAACCGCAGTTGGCGGTTGACTAGAGGAACACCCTGGAAGGCTGAGCAGAAAAGAAGCCCATCTAGTGGCGAGCTATCACGCGGCGTTCAAGCGTACGAAGTAGTGGCGCTTCAAAGCCGCAGGGTGAAGGAGGCTAGTCAAAAATCAAGCGCGGGCGATTTCCCGATATGTGCGGAGCCTCGAACCAGCAACCAGGCCGTTATGAGCGGCGGAATACTGATCAGCTTCGTTGATTTTCCTGCGCTTTTCGTGGAATTCGACCACGTTCGCTGCGCTTCGTGCGGGTCGTTTTCGGTGCGAAACTGGTGCGGTTCGTCTGCAATCGAAACCTGGACTGTGAATGCTGATCGAAAAATACCCCTGTGTGTACCAAAAACCTTGTCTGGAGTTGATGGCGTGTCGGAATCGCCTAATCTGGCGAGATGATCGGGCTTCTCTGTTTCGTACTGGCCATCTTGAGCTCGCCGTTCAAGTCGCGTTTGCGGCTTGAAGCTGAGAACGCGGCGCTTCGACATCAGTTGATGGTCTTGCGGCGGAGGCTGCAGGGTCGCGTCCAGTTCACGAATCATGATCGCTGGTTCTTTATCCAGCTGTATCGCTGGTTTCCATTAATCTTGTCGGTCCTCACCATCGTCCAGCCCGCGACGCTCGGACGCTGGCACAGGGCGGGTTTTCGCTGCTACTGGCGTTGGAAGTCGCGATCTTCAGGAGGCCGGCCGCAGATCGACACCGAGCTGCGTGTGCTCAGCGCCAGGAAGTGCTTAGACGCCGTGAAGGAAGCGTCTCCATCGAATAACCCTGAAGCGACAAACTCCGAGCTCCCGGCACGGTCGGCCGTTCAAGGGCGTGGAACCAGCAATGGCTGCACGTTTGCACCGCCTGCCATGACGGGATTCGACGGCTCAAAATGCTCCCGCAGTTCTCGCTTCCGGACAATCGAGCGCGCTTCGAGAAACGCATCCTTCAGGCTTACGGCTTGCCGAAGCGCGACGTTAAAAAACGCGTCGCCGAAATAGGTCCACTTGGCTTTGTCCTGACAGCCGAATGACGGATGATTGGCATCGGCCGCGGTGATGACCAACACATCGGGATTCGCGACACGTGGGACAAAGACACCAGAATAGCAAGCCGAGATGACCACTACCTTGTGTCGCACGTCCGTCTTGGCGAGCATGTCAGCGAGGCGAGTCGGCGTAAGCGTTTGCGTGAGCCGCCCCGCCTTGATTGCAAGGCCGTCGGGAGAGCCATGCGAGGTGAGAATCAAAAAGAGAACATCGTTTTCAGCATCCAGAGGCTTGGCTGCAACCTGCAACGATCTAGCCAGAGCTTCGATAGTTGCTCTGCCGCCCTTCTTCGAATTGTACTGCACGTCGATCGCGCTAGTCTCGAAACGGCCAGCTACGACCTGAGCTGCGCCAGCCGCCTCGGCCCTGAACACGCTTTGATCCCCGAAGAGTCCAAAGGACACCACGCCAACCTTGCGAGCATCCTCACTAGCGCGTACCGGCGAAACCAATAGTCCGACGGTCAAAATTAGGGCGGCGAGCAGCGCGGAGGGCCGCCTGATCCAAAACCCGGGAGGCATGCACAAACCTCGTTTCGAGATTGTCGCAACAGAATTTGCGGCTCATTACAAAATAGCGGAAGTGCAGTGAATTTCCATCGTTCGAACGGTCTCTATCCAGCCACGCCCCGCTGGTGACCCACTTCCGCCCAACAAAACTTCCTCCCGCCCGAGTCGCGTTGGTGCAAGTCCCGCCTGACCCTTTGCTGATCCAACCGCAAGCCGAGAAACGCTGAGTGCCCGCTGCTTTAACCCACGCGGCCGGTCAACCCCGAAAGGCAACCACGTTTCTTAGTCGTGCCGCGCTCTATGGCAGGCGAATTGGAGGCAAGCCGAATCCCACGACCCACGCATCGTTGGCGACTACCTCAGATAACTTCCGAAAAGAGTGTTATCGGAAGCAATCGATCTCCAGCGAACTGCGCCGAACTATCGTAGGTGCAACCATCAAACTGATGTGGTTTCATACGAATTGGGGGCGGTTCGCGAACTGCTAAGCTAATCGTTGAAAGGGAGTCAGTTTGCGGACTGATAAGAAAATACGCAAAATGGAGTCAGTCCGCGGGCTGATAAGGAAAACAGCGAAAGCTTATCAGTTGCGCAAAGAGGCATTATGAAGCCAATTACGTCGTCAACCCGGCGGGCCAAATCCATCGCCTCGAAACCAGATATCAATCTCCCGCCGGGCCGCGGCTAGCCAGCTCAAGACTGCAAACGTCGTCTAGGCTCGATTGGAATGTAGGGATTGTATTCGCTTTTCGAATAGGTGGACGTTCGAATTTTGCCAGGAAAGCCACTCCACACGGATCGATCCACGATTCTAATCCAGGGCATGAATCGGAAACGACTTAGGGATTCTACTTAAGGCGGAATTTGGAGGAGGGGGCGCCAAAGGCGTCTTGCTAGCGCTGGAGTTGGTGATCTTGTGTCATGCCGCGTCGAATCTTGGCAGCAAGGGATGTTGCTGCAGGTCACGCTTGACTACCTTTCCCAAGGCGTTGCGCGGGAATTCGTCAAGAGGAATGACCGACAGGCGCTGTGTTTTTGCGAGCCGCTCGTTCGCCCAATTCTTGAGCGCGACCATCTCGGCCTCGCTGCTTCCTTTCACGATGACGAAGCCAACAGGAGTCTCGCCCCACACTGGATGGGGCACACCGATTACGGTGGCTTCCAGGACATCGGGGTGCACGCTCAGAACTTCCTCGATGTCGGCCGGATATATGTTGAACCCGCCCGATATGATCATGTCCTTCTTGCGGCCAACGATATACAGGTAGCCATCGTCGTCGAGCTTGCCCATGCTGTGGCATCCGAGCAGAAGTTTGAAGTTAAGGCAGTAGTTGAGAAAAAGATTCCGCAGTTGCCGTCGGGGCCCCTGTTCTGGCGCATCGACAACTTCCCGACGCTTGCTCAAGCGCAGGCCGCAGCAGGCCCAACCGGCCTTGCGGCCGAAGTTTACGGAAAGAGTTGGCTTTTCACACTTGGCCCGAAGGGTGGATCGTCGCCTGGCGGCAGCAGGGTTAGCGAGGTCGGTCCCGTGCCGCCCATCTCTGCGTCCGAGTACCTGTTGCGAATTAATAGCTCGGGCGGACCATCCGGCGCCAAGACGCCGGTCCATATGCATCCCGGGTCCGAAAGTTTCTACGTGTTGACTGGTGAACTGAGCCAAAAGTCTCCACAGGGGATGAGCCATGTTGAAGCCGGTCAGTCGATGCCGGGACACGGACCCGGAATGCCGATGGAGGTGTCCAGCACGGGCACTACCGATCTGCATGCTCTGGTGATGTTTGTGATGGATGCCGCTAAGCCGTTCTCGTCAGCGGCAACCATGCCGTAAAACTACGAATGTCCGCGTTGGGCCAAGGAACACAAGCGGTCATTGCTCTGCACGGGAAAAGCGACCAGCATAGTAATCACCTTGTATCCAGTGTCTCGGCGCAGTTGCTCGCTAACCAAGGAGGAAAAGCTGATGATCAAGGTCCTCGCCATCGCGTCTGTAACACTGCAGGTCATTGCGGGATCAGCCATCGCACAACCGGCTAGCATCAAGCGTACTATTCTTCACTCATTTGATTTTCCCGAGGGCTAAACGACCGTGACTGCGGTAGTAGAACTCCCTGCCGGAACTTGCGCAGGCCGCCACACTCATCCGGGAATAGACAGTGGCTACGTCATGGAGGGTGACTTCGTCCTTAAGGTGGATGGAAAGCCTGAACAAAAACTCAAGGCTGGCGACTCATTCGAGACGCAGCCTATGACGATACATGATGCTTGCTCAGTGGCCGGCACCAAGCTGGTCGATACTTGGGTAATAGAAAGAGGCAAACCGCTGGCGACCCCGGCGAAGTGATTGGCGATATGCGAAGCGGAATTTCGCTTTCGAGCGCGTCGATCGCGGCACGTAACGTTGACGAATGTTTCGTGTCAAAAGCGCCGTTTTGACCGTCAACCGCGCGCTTCCGGTCTTCCCCAAATAACGGACATTTTCGTGGGCAGTCGGCATGTCTCAAACGGGCCAATACGCGACCAGCAAAACCGGCAATGTCATCGGGTCTGAACGGGTTGAATGAGGCTGACCTGGAATGGTCAGCACCTTTACCATTTCTATTTGGCTTCCGCCGTTGAATGTGGGGGCATAAACTCTGGCCATCCTACAAACCCATCGCCGACCATGGAGATTTGAGAAGGAGAAAGCCGTGTCAGACAAACCATCGCGATCTGCCCCCTCACGTCGCAGCTTCCTGACCGGCCTCTTGGCCGCGCCGGCGCTCGCTGCCACAGTCCAGCCAGGCGCCGCGCAAGCCGACGGGCCGCGATGGACACCGCAACAAGCGCAAGCCGCCTTAAAAGATGCAAAGGGCACTAAGCTGGTGCTGCTCGGCACCGGTGCTGGTCCAGGGGTGGGCCAGTCGCGAAAAATGACTTCACATGTGATGCTGAGCAACGGTGCGGCCTATGTGCTTGATTGCGGGATGGGTGTTACCAACCAGTTTGCTCGTACTGGAATTCCATTTCACACGCTGAAATCGATCTTCATCACGCACCATCACGCCGATCACAACATTGAATACGGTCCGCTACTGATAGTCGGCTGGATACACGCGTTGCCGCTCGACGTGCGCTCATTTGGGCCGCCACCGCTGAAGCAAATGACCGAGGATTTCATGCGCGCCTATAAGCAAACCGTCGATTTTTGGGCTGAGGATTTTCAGATGAAGCCGCTGACGTCAGTCAACGTCCAGGAGATCTCCGCAGCCGGTCCGGTAACTCAGGACGACAACGTTAAGGTGTCAGCTATCCTTGTTGAGCACCCGCCAGTGAAGCCAGCGCTGGGCTATCGCTTCGACTTCAAGGATCGGTCGATCGCATTTTCCGGCGACACTGCACCGCTTGAGGCCGTGGCGGAAATGGCGAAGGGCGCCGATGTACTGGTTCACGAAACGATGTATGTGCCAGCCCTTGAGACAACCCTAAGAGCCGCAATTGCTAAGGGTGGTTGGCCGGTGACGTTTGACGTCTTCATGGCGCACATGAGGGCGGACCATACACCCTCCGAAGATGTCGGCCGCATCGCCCAGGAAGCAGGTGTCAAAACACTCGTGCTATCGCACCTCACTCCCCCCATCGACAGCATCGACGATGAGACCTGGCGTGCTCCGGTGGCGAAGCACTTCAAGGGCGAGATCATTGTCGGCAAGGACCTGATGGTGGTGTAGCGCGGTTAAGGGGCGTGTCGTCGCCCGGTTCGTCAGCATGTAGGAACTCATTTCGGCTGAAATGATTTATCCAGAAAGACCGAAGGAAGCGGCTCGCAGGTCACCCCTCGCGAGCCGTTTTTTTTGCCCGCCTCTACAATCGCCTTGACTTCATTCCGGGCGACCGAGCAGCCGAACATACGTCCCGGACTCGTGCAGCTCGAACCAGCCGCGCTCGACGGCAAACTTGATGCCTGCCCCAAACTCCGGCCCGGTGCCTTTGAGCTTGGACAGGAACGGATAGTTGACTTTCTCGATATGGATGCGGCCGTCCTGCACGGGCTCGATGCCACTGGCGATCTCGACCAGCTTGCAGGCGGCGGCTTCGGGGTCGGCGAAGGGACGATCGGCGGCGTATTTCATCGCGCCTCGATACGCTGAGTCGTCATCTCGGACCAATAGGCCACCCGGCGGCTCCGACTACCATCCGGCACGATCCCCGGCCCGCATCAGCCGTTGCGCGGACTGGCACTAAGGGCGCGGTGATCAGCCTGTCTACATGCGGCAACGGCGACATTTTGTCTCACTGACCCAAGATACAGCTAGGAGCGGAGAAACGGGCGGGCTTAAGCCGCTCCGCATGGATCGCGATACATTTTTCCTCCGTCTCTGGTCGATCTGGCTCGCCGCTGTGTTCGGCTGCTTTGTTTTCGTGATGCTTCAGACCAGCGCGGTGCGGCGGACGATGCCATTGGTCTCAGAGGCCGTGTCAAAGTCCGAGCCGACCACGCGCACGAGCTTACATCAGGACTGATCCTGCATCGCGTGGAGATGCTGTCGCGAGCATCACCGTATCACCCGATACGCCTTGGCCCGCTTCCGTCGCGGCGCTGGCGTCGCCTTCTCGCCGTGCCGGTTGATCGCCCGCATCAGACCGATCCGTGCCATCATCTCCGGGCCGTCGCGCTCGGCGACGAGCAGCGTTGTATAAGCGTCCACTGGTGCGTTATTCGAACAAACCCTATGCGTCGAACGCGCTGGCCGCCGGACCGCGCCGAGCTGACGCCGCACCGACCAATGGACCGCAACTCGTGTAGATGATCTTATTGGAGCTGCCGAAACGAAAGTAAAAGCGGACCAGCTTGCCTTCACAGCTCTGGAAATCGATCTGAACCCCGTGACTGGTCAGCGCCACACGGTGTGGGTCAAAGCGCTTGCCTTCGAGCTTCGGTGCCCAATGGGCCGCGATCGAATCTCGCCCCGTCAAGATCACACCCTCGCAGCCGCATTCCATGACCGCGCCCTCGTCATATAGATCGAGCACAGCGTTGATGTCTCCCTGTCGGCAGGCATCAAGCAAGTCTACGACGAGACGATCAAATTCGTCCGGTGGTATCGACATCGGTCCATACAAAAGCCGTTAGAAAAGCGGCCCGGAGAAATGGGGAAACTCCGGGCCGCATGTTTCCTTCGAAGCCCCCCGGTTCAAGGAAACACCACGGGTCAACCGCAGAACGCGCGCCGCTGCAAATATCTTTCTGGTAAGGCAGATTAACTCGCGGCAAGCTTCATCCGTTTTGAGGTCCGCGCGCGCTACTGCTCTGCCGCCGCCTTGGTGATCGGCTGAGGCCTGAGCCGAGCCGTCCGACGCACCCACGGGCTCGGCAAGCGATCCCCGCGCGTACGACATAAAGACATACAGCAGTGCTCCTGCAAACGCGAAGTGACCTACCGCTGTTGCGTTGGGGTAGATGGATAGAAATGCTCTTTCGCCACAACGCCCACAAAGGTCATGAAACCGCCGACGATTGCGCCAATAAGGAGTAGTAGGAGTTGGTCTTTGGTCCGTTCTAGAAATGGACGCACCTCGGAGCGGCGTTGAAGATTGATCACCGCTTTGCGGTACGTGATCACGTAGCTAGCCCAGAAAAACCAGAGTGCGATCACGCTTCCAACAACGGTAAGCGCACGCGCGGCGGATAGCTCGTTGTACTGCATCAGGATGTACTGGCTCAAAATGAAGAACGGCAGAACGACAAACATCAACAACAAGCTGTACAACGGAGCAAGGCGTCTCTGGCAGCGAGTAATAACTTCGTTGATGTCGTAGAATATCTGTGCTGCTTCCGGTCCGCCCCGAGGATCAAAAACCCACAGTTTCACAGACGTGCGCTTTAGTTCGATGCTGACGGAAGGGGTGGGGAAAAGACTTATCCCCAATTCGAATTGAGTTTGCGCACCGACGTGTTCTTTCAGGTCCTCAAGACTCTCATATCGATAGTCGGCTGTACGTATCTCGATCTCCCTGCCTTGGCGTTTCAGGGTGTCGATGATCTCCACCAAGTCCTCGAACCAGATCACGATTGGGCGGTATGAACGCTCAAGTGATTTCTCAACCTTTTTGATCTTTTCCATTTGCCCCCGGCAAAGTCGCCCGACTGATTCGCCAGTAGCCATAGTAGCAGCGACGCCGCATTCGCAGGCACGTTACGGCGCGCGCCCTGCCGAGGCACCAGCAGCCTTCGCTGAAAATTCGGGGATAAGCCCCTTCCATCCGTTGCCAAGCGCCTGCGCCAAGCCGCCAAATGCTTGTGGGGCAAAGCGCACTAGCGTCGCTTAAAGCGGGGTGATGGGCATGTACGATTCGACTAGGTCGATCGTCCCGACATGCACGTCGCCGCCGTAGAAGATCAGCCAGCACTCTGGGCGGTGCTGATCGCGACGACGGGTGAGGATGGGCATAGCCAGCCGATTACAGCGCCAGAAGTCGCGGCATGCAATCCGCGAGGGTTAGGGGCACTCGCAGGCCAGACTACAGCGGGTTGGTCAATACCCCCCTTGAGGGTCAACTTGGTCCCCGCTCGTCGGGGCGTCAGGCGTGCCGGTGTTCTGAGACGTGCCTGCATCGGTTCGCGCAGCGGAGGCGGTCAGAGCAAATCCAACGAGATCGGATCGTTCGATAGCGGCTGAGGCAGGCGTCAGCCGCCAGACCGTTGGCGGTGCCAGAATATCAACTGGCCCACATGGGCCAGTCGAGAACGAGTTCGGCACGGTGATCATTTGGGGGCGACGCGGCAAGCCCAAAAACGAAAAGCCCCCCCCCCCCGCCGTGCCAGCGTGCAGGCTGCTTCAGGGGGCAAGGTCGGCGAGGCCTCAACCAAAGAAGAGTTGGGTGGAGCCCTTGTCGGGAGCTGCTACCTACTTCGAGATGCCTTCAACGAAAGACATATGGAAATTGGTCTCGGCGGGATGTGACAACCGGGAGACGCATTGATAATCATGTTGCCCGCTAAACTAGAAGGTCGGGGTAGGCAACGTGACGGAACGGGTCGATCGTTTTTATGTAAGCATCCACTATTCTAAGAACGGGAATATTAGAGGTCACGCATCCAGTAGCAGCTTGGACCGACTTCTGAGCAACTCGAAGGAGGGACCGGAAGAGACCAAGGATACCACTGAAGCTACTGCTACGCCGGAGCCGACAAGCTTCGAGCAAAGTATTCGACTCGTTTGCTTCGACGATGCAGATGTATCGTGATTATCTCGATTTCACGATCCTCGCGGCGCCGATGCTGTCCCGTATGATTGCGTCCCGCAGGATCGCCGAATTCGGCGAGGCTAAAGGCACCAAGGTTGAGGAAGCGTGCGACGCAAGTCGGACGGTTTTCGAGGTGAAAATTCAATCGCTTCGTGAATTCCAGGTCCTTCATGAAGAGATCGACGCCGGCTTCAATGGGGCGAAGCACTTGCCCGAAGTAATGCTAATCGGATTGGTTAGCGCCTACGACGCATTCCTAGGAAAGTTGCTTCTCGTTGTATTTTTGCGCCATCAGGAAATGATTTTAACCAGTGAGAAGTCCATAAAGTTCTCTGAGCTCTCTGAATACGCTTCGATTGAGGAGGCGCGCCGATCTCTTATAAGTCGTGAAATTGAGTCTGTTCTGCGCGACAGCCACACAGAGCACTTCAAGTGGATGGAACGAAAGTTCGCAATCAAGCTGAGAGAAGACTTGGCGACATTCCCAAAGTTTGTAGAGCTATGCGAGCGGCGAAACCTGATGACGCATACTGGTGGAGTTGTGACTGCTCAGTACCTCGCAAACTGCAAGGAGACCACAAGGAAAATAAGGTAGTGACCAAACTCGGCTCTCTTTCGCGCAAAGCCGCTTCTGACTGCGACATATTGGCTTCCGTGTTTTTCCCGCTTGATGCAGTAGACGCAGATTCGACGAGGCTAAGGTGCGATAATTGGCTGAGCCTTCAGATCGGGTTCGCGAGGGATCGTCCCGCCAAAAAGGCTTCCGTGCTCAAACCATGATTTCGGAGCAGGTGCGCCCCAGAGCGTCTACCGTTGTGGATCCTTGAGATCCCACCTGATCGGCTCGAGGTCGGGATCGACCGTCTGGTAGTCCGAGCAATAGATCTCAATGCGATGACCGTCCGGATCCAAGACGTACAGAAAGAATGCGTTCGAGATTCCGTGCCGGCCGGGGCCGCGCTCGATATTGGTAACCCAGCCCGTGGTCGCCATGAGATCCAGGAGATCGATGATGTTGAGCGGGGTGGGCACCCAGAAGGCGACATGGTGCAGGCGAGGGCCGAGTCCGTTGGTGAAGGCGATGTCGTGCACGCCGCCTTTCCGGTGCGTCCAAGCCGCCCAAAGCCGGCCGGTCTCTTCATCAGCCGTGTATTCTGTGACCCTGAAGCCGATTTCGTTATAGAATGCGACGGACGCGTCGACGTTCGGCGAGAAGCATGTGAATGCTGACCGAACATTGACCCCCATCAGCGTCGTCGAGACCCTCTCAGGCCGTTGATTTCATTGAATTGAGATGACGGGACCCCTACGCCGATTATGTTCGTGACCCCACGCCGAAACACACGGCTATGCGAATCTCTTGTATATGGCTGCGATTGCGGTCGAGTTGGAGAAGGTGAACGATGCTGATCTGACGCTCTTCCTCGTCGAGGAGCCAGAAGCACACCTTCATCCTCAGCTGCAGGCCGCCGTTCTGAGCTTTCTGGACGAACAAGCGGAGAAGTCTCGCAAGCAGCGCGAAGTACATCAAGGGCCAGCAGGCGAGCTGCAAGTAATCGTTGCGACTCATTCGCCAAATCTGTCGGCGTGGGTGGAAAGCAAGAAGCTCGTCTTTTTCCGGTCGTTTCTCCCCACACCTCTAACAGTGCCCTCGCCGAAAGGTGCCGCACACGATGTGATCGCGGAAGAGCCGCAGCCGCTCGCCGACGTTCCGGCCGCGATGATTCCCGAGATCGAGCCCAATCCTGTCATGCCGGTGGGGCGGCCCAGGCGCATCACCCGCTGCATTCCCCTTGCGGAATTGGCGCTCGATCCGGTCGAACGACGCAAGGTCGATCGCTATCTCGATGTGACGAAATCGGCGCTCCTATTTGGGGGGCGCGTTCTTCTTGTCGAGGGAATCGCGGAAGCATTATTGCTACCAATTCTTGCAAAGAAGATCGTGCTAAAAGATGACCCAGAGAAGCTTCGGCTGTTTCGGTCTGCGGTCTTTGTTCCGATTGATGGAGTCGATTTCCAACCGTACACCAAGCTGCTGTTGTCGCCCTTCAACGACGTGCGCATTACCGATCGACTCGTTGTTCTGACGGATGGCGATGGCTGTGAGGTCGCAGCGGGAGCTGAGATACCAGGGGCTGGACGCAAGCGAATTCTTGAGGGCGTTGCCGATGTGCTCGGCGCGTCTGACCTTCTGGAGGTCATCATCAACGACTACTCTCTCGAAACCGAACTTGTGCGGGCCGGGAACGCAGGCGTTCTAAAAGATGTCTACCTTCTCCTGCACCCGCGGTCCGGCGACAAGTGGGACGCAGCTGTGGCGCAAACGGGGACAGCGCAAGCCGTAGCCATCCAGAAGCTCTTTGAGACGACGCGCAAGGGTGATTTTGCCCAACTCGTCGCTGAAGAAATCAACAAGGGCGCCACGTTCGTGGTGCCAGGTTATCTGGTGGCTGCGATCGAGGCCTTGGTGAAATGAGTCTCGAAACGTTCGCGGCCACCGAGGAGCAGATGCGTATCATCACGCACCCGGGCCCGGCATTCATCGCCGCTTGCCCGGGCGCGGGAAAAACCCGAGTCATGGTCGAGCGAGCGCGCAAGCTTCTTGGCGGCAGGCCGAGCAGACGTGGCATCGCTTTCCTTTCTTTCACGATCGCCGCGGTGTCCGAGCTGGAGGACCGTCTACGGCGAGAGGGCATCATCGACAGCCCGAGCTTTCCGCACTTCATCGGAACTTTCGACGCGTTTCTCTGGCAATTTCTCATCGCCCCTTTCGGAGTCGATGGCTGCTCTAGCCGGCCCAGGCTGATACCTGATAAGGACGATCGTCCCATCCAACCTTTCGCCGCCGCGCAAGCGCTTCCTCTCGAATGTTTCGACAGGGAGACAGGGACGGCCATTCCCGCCATGCTGCAGCGCCACGCATTTCGAGGAAAGATCGAAGCGCACGAGACCGCAGCCCGTAACACACGGGCCCGTTTCCTGGAACGCGGTGAACTCGACTTCGCCGACGTGCGAAGAATAGCGCTCGCCCGGCTCCGTGATCCGGCATGTGGCGTTGTGCTCGGGCCGGCATTCGCCGCCCGCTTCCAGGAGCTCATCGTAGATGAAGCGCAGGATTGCAATCCGGTCGATTTGGAGATCGTGACGTGGTTTCGCACCGCGGGTGTGACTGTCAAGGTGATCTGTGATCCGAACCAAGCAATCTATAGTTTTCGAGGCGGCATAACGCGCGAGCTCGGAGAGTTCTCGGAAACGTTCGGCGAGGATGAGCGCCTGCCGATGACAGGAAACTTCCGCTCGAGCCGCCACATAGCAAAAGCGGTGGTAGCGCTGCGAGCCCCGAACATGCGGGCCGCGGTCGATGAGGCCCTGGGAGAACATCGAGAAGAGCCGGTCCCAGTGCATATTCTGTCCTATTCCGGCAGGGGCATTCCAGCGACAATCGGAGTGAAGTTCCGAGAGCTGACGGCCGCTTTGGACCTCGATGCGCGGAATTGCCCCGTCGTGTCGGCCACGCGACGAACAGGTGCAAGTGCACTTGGCCACCCGCAAGATTCTGGGGTGCGCGACCTGAGCTACAGGCTCGCGGTCGCGGTCAGCGATTTTCACTTCTCGTTCGAACTCAACGGGCGAAAGGACGCGCTCGCTGTGATCCACAGGATCGTGCTCGAGCTTGCAGGCCGGATGGATGGAAAGACCTACCACCAGCACCTCGCTGATAACCAGATGGAGTCAGAGTCTTGGCGGCCGAGCGTGCTGGCTCTTGCGCAATCGCTCCGATTTATCCGAGACCGGTTTGCTACGGCAGAGGCTTGGCACGATGAAGCACGACGCTTGCTCGCACCATTAATTCCGGTCGGCGGCCCTTCGATCAATCAGCGGCTTCGGCGCAACGCTGATCTCGGCAAAGCATTGTCCGCGGCTCCGCCGAACGGGCATCCAGCGCGCACGATACACAGCGTGAAGGGCATGGAGTTTCCTGCAATCTGCGTCGTGATGTCTCCCGCCACGGCGAAGGGCATCATCGACTTTCTAGCAGGTGACGGGGCCGGCGATGAGAATGAAGAAGCGCGCAAGATCTATGTCGGCGCATCTCGAGCACAGCGGCTGTTGGCGATTGCGCTGCCGAGGACGCAGGCTCCGCGCCTGCGGGACCTGATGGCCAGTATGGGAGGTGAGGTTAATCTGAGCGCACTTTAGTAACGAGTAACGGCCTCGCTACTCGGCGGCGACTGCACCAGGGGGAGGCGATCGTAAGCGAGAAGAGCTTGCATTTCGGCGCAGATGTCATTTGGGGGCCGAGGTCTCTGCAGCAGGAACGACACTTGTTCTTGATGTTAACTCGCCCTCCTATGCTTTGACCTTTCCTCCAACTGATTCGTGCCGGCGATGAGCATTCTCTCAGGCGATCCGATTACTCAGCTCGCGTTTTCGATGTTCGAGAACAAAGGTGTCTACGCCTTGCTTCTCGGCTCTGGGCTTTCGCGTGCAGCCGGAATTCCGACCGGCTGGGAGGTTACCTTGGACTTGGTTCGCCGAGTTGCGCTCGCGCAAAACGCCGAAAATCAATCAGATTGGGCGAAGTGGTATCGCGAACAGAATGGCGCGGAGCCGGATTATTCAGCGCTTCTAGCAGAGCTAGCGGTCTCGCCTGCAGAACGACGAGCCATATTGCATTCTTACATCGAGCCCGACGAAGACGACCGAGCCGAGGGTAACAAGCTTCCGACTGCCGCCCACCGTGCCATCGCGGGTCTGATTCGTGACGGATATGTTCGGGTGATAGTAACGACCAATTTTGATCGGCTACTCGAAAACGCACTGCGAGAATTTGGCGTTGAGCCAACTGTTGTCACGTCCGTCGACACTTTGTCCGGAGCCGAGCCGATCACGCATAGCGCGTGCTACGTGCTAAAACTTCATGGTGACTATAAGGATGCACGCATCCTGAACACCGATGAAGAATTGGGCGCCTATCCACCTCTATACGACGAGCTCCTTGATCGCATTTTCGATGAGCATGGCCTTTTGTTTCGGGCTGGTCAGGCGAGTGGGATGATGCATTACGCGCAGCATTGTTGCGCGCTCCTAACAGGCGTTACCCTACTTTCTGGAGCGTACAGGGGAAAGTTGGAAGCGGCGCGGAACCCATCATCAATCAGCGTAAGGCTGTGACCGTTCCGATTACCGACGCCGACAGCTTCTTCCTGACGTTGGCCGAGCGCGTGAAAACACTAGCGGAGACTCGGAAGCAGAGTCCGCTGACGATTGATCTACTCGTCGGCTCCGTCAAACGGTACGTTGCGCGGTCGGAATTCCGCATTCGACTCGATGAGGTCATCACGCAGGAAGTTAAAAAGCTTTTCGACTGCCTTGACGCGAAGGAGCTCTCTCCGCAGGGTTTGTGGTCAGCCGAGGAGTTCCGTCGACGCCTTAAACTTTATGAGGCGGCTGCCGAGCCGCTCGCGAAAGCTTTTGGTGTCCTCGCGCGATGGGGGGATGATGCCGAGTTTGCAATCATTGCCGATACAATCCGCGGTGTGGCTGCTAGGGCGAACAAGGTGGGCAGCGGTCTGAATGTATGGCTCGATCTAAGGACCTATCCGGCCGTTCTGCTCATGACCGCATATGGTCTCGGCCTTGCGAGAGCTGAGCGTTGGAAGATCCTGCATGATCTGTTTTCTCTCTCGATGCCGAGGGAGGAGCGGGACCCCAAACGTCTTGTCAATTCGCTCTTCCTGTGGGACTGGCGGGGTTCGGACGACAATCTCTGGAATAATGTTGAAGGTTTCACGACAAGTAACGGGCGCCGGAAAACACCACTCAGCGATCATCTATTCGACATATCTTCCGAGTGGGGCACGGCGTTTTTGGGCGTTCCCACAGATCATGCCCTGCTGTTCGATCGGTTCGAGGCGCTGGGAGCATTGGTCCATCTTGAAGAGAACAGCGAAAGTTCGCTGAAGGATCAACTGGAGAAGGGCGACGGGAAGGCCAGGATGTCGGTCGGTCGCATCGGATGGCGAAGCGAGGGGCGTCGCTCAATAGAACACGACCTGAAATCAACTGTGACCAGGCAACAACTGCTCAAAGCGGGGTTCGCATTCGGTAGTGAAATATATCTCGATCTGTTCCTGGAAAACCTGTCGCGGGTAGCACGATGGATGGAGTGGCGCTGACACTCCACCTAGCGATACCTGCCAGGGAGCAGCCGGACGATGTCTATACGCCTAGGAGAACTGTTTGCCTGTACGGCAAGGCGACGCTTTCGTCGCCGAAGCTGCCGACGGTCGACTCCTGCATATAGACGAGCTGCCCTCAGGGCTCGCCTGCAACTGCGTCTGTCCTGGCTGCGGAAGGCGAATGGTTGCGAAAAAGGGAGATGTGCAGGCGCACCATTTTGCGCACCACGCCCAGCAAGATGGTCGGTCATGCGTGTCCGCCGGCGAGATGGCCCTCCACAAATTCGCGAGAAAGATTTTGGATGAGCGGCTCGAAATTACTTTGCCGCGCAGGTCGTTGAGGAACAGAGAGATCGCGAAGTTGTTGTCAGGGTGGCGAAGCGAACTTTCGATCGAGCGATCCTAGAAACCAAAGATGGGCAGATCGTCCGGACGTCGTGTTGCTCTTGCGCGAGCGCCGGCTCGCCGCGAAAATCTACAAGTCTGTTTCGAATTGACGTGACAGACGATTGCCGACGCCGCGAATCAATCAGCGCGTCCTTATGGCTCTCATCTGCGAGCGGCTCGCGCCCGAAGCCATGATCGTGTCCGGAACGTCCGGGGGTGCGCAACGGGTGGCTGCACGTAAGGCGACGCCTGCTTGACTAATCGCAATCGGCACTTGTCCTATATGCGCGAATGATCGCACATGGCTTTTCGGCCCAGGCGCCGATCGCGTCGCCCATGAGCGCATGCTGGATAGCGGCGCGGATGCACTGTCGTCGACCTTGGAAGACTTCACGCCGCCGGAACGACGTAGTGAGGCACGCGATTTACTGGCCAGCTTTGTGCAAGACTGCCGCGACCACAGGTGCATTGCGACAATTCGGATCTACGCGTTGGAGGCCGACGGCACACTCGACCTCGCTGCAGCCATGAAGGCTGGCCCCGACGTGATCGTCGGGAGGCTGTGATCCGTCGCCGACGTCGGCCATGCCTATCGACATAGGACAGAATCAGTCCGTTTGGGCCCTTGCACACGGAGCACGATCTGACGCGGCGCCGACTGCCCTGAATAACCTTCGTCTGTTTTCCAACATGGTCGAAACTAGTTTTGCGGGTTCGGCGAGCGGAGCGAGTAGAGCCGTCGGCGCCTCGACCTGATTTGTGTTTAATATCAATGGCTTAGGAAATCGATCTCCCGGCGCGCCTCAAAGCCACGAGAAGAAGCGATCGGGATGGGTTGACAATCAAGATAAAAAAACCAATATCAACCGAGACTATCAACCCGCCCTGAAGTCCATGGCGACAACCAGGCCGGAGGAACCTATGACCAATCCATTGTTTATGGGCCTGCTAACGACAGCGGGCTCTGGCGGATTTGGTGGCCGGTCAATTCTGGACCAGCCGCTGCGGGAGGTCATGCGCCGCGCCGCAACGGCAAATCCCGAGTTGCACCAGGCTTGGGGGAGCCACTATGGCGTCCATCCGAGCCAGGAGCAGGCGATTGCTTCCCTGCTTGAGCCGGGTCAGAAGGAATCCTACGACGTCGACTTGGTATTCTCGCTCGAACGCGAACGAAGCGACGTCGCTTCCGTGGCGTGGTTTGGACATCGCGTCGAGTATGCCTCGTATCATCTCTACGTCGCGTTCCGGAAGGCGCTGGTCGACGACTTCGAACTGTCTCCATCACGCAATGTGGTGAAGCCGACGCATGGCATCAGCATCTGGTACTGCAGCCTCGTAAACGCAACGTTCAATCGTTATCGCGATTTGAGGCGTGCGTTGCTGCACAAATGGACGCCGCCGGCCGAGGTTGAGCCACTGACCTTGAATGCGTTCCGGATCCTCAGCGAGATTACGCCGGCGGAGACGCAGCTGCGCAATCTGTTCGTGCATGATCGGCCGCGGGCGTTCCACGAACTCGCGCGTCATCTCGACATCGTTGCAGATCAGATCAAGGCAGCCATCGAGCTTGCTACCGATCTTGAGGCGATCGAATCGGACGATATCGCGAATTCGGAGCAGGCTCAGGTCAAGGCCGTGCAGTTGGATATCTTGGGCAAGGCTGGCAAGCCACTGTCGCTGACCGCGGCCGCCAAGGAGCTTGGCGTGACGCGACAGGCTTTGCACAAGCGGATCGGGCTCGGGAGTGCGCTTGGATTGATGCACGGCTCGGAGCTTGTGGTGCCCGACGCGCAATTCGTCGTCAGCAAGGACGGCAAGCTTGGAATCGTCGATGGCTTGAGTGCGATCGTAAGCTTGTTCGATACATCCGGCTCCGGACGCTGGTCCGCGTTGCAGTTTCTGATCGAGGTCGATCCACTCTTGCAAGGCGTGCCGCTAGACGTGCTGAAAAAAGGCGATCGGGCAGCCGTCGTTCGGGCTGCAAAAGCCTATCTCAGCCTGGACGAGGAATAAGGCTCGCCCGTGCCCCGCTACGCGTTCCCGTCCGGACTGTTGGAAGTTGAGGTCCCTGCCGGACGGGAACTCGTGCGGGTTCATCGTCTCTCGAATGGTGCAATCTGGTACGGGCCTGGGCCCGGCAAACCGCCGGCATACCGCTTCGACGCTCCGGCGGGCGAATATCAGACCCTTTACTGCGCCGAACAATTGACGGGAGCCTTCGTCGAGACAGTGCTGCGGCGCGCGCAGCGGATCATTGGGCGCCCGTTCGTCGAGCAACGGGGGTGGACGGTGTTGACCTGCCAGCGCGACCTTCGGCTGGCAAAGGTGTTCGACGAGGGGCTAATCCATCATGGCGTCACCGCCGATATTTGCACCGGCGATGACTATTCGGCTTCGCAGCGCTTCGCCGGCGATCTCTTTGCGGGTTTTCCACATGTCGACGGTATCGCCTACCGGGCACGACACAACAACGGGCAGATCTGCTACGCCGTATTCGATCGCGTCGTCGCCTCTGCGTTCGTGGAGAAGGAGCGTCGGGCGTTCAAGGATGAGAATGCGGTTGTCGAGTCGATCATGAAGCTCCACGGTGCGGTGTGGGATCCTATGACTCCACTACCGCCGGTATAGACCCGGTTGGGCCAATTCAGGAGCGCAGGCCGTAGTATCTGCTCCTGTACGCCCGGCGGAGAAAGCCGATGAGCAGCATCGTTTTCCGCATCGTAAAGATGAAGGCCCGATTGCTCCGTCAGTCCTAACGGGGAGTGTGTTGGCGCAAGACGACGGCATGCTCGATGCCGACGCCCCAATCCCGGATCGAATCCGCCGTCTGCTGGACGGAGGCTTTGGAGAACACTTCCCGCGGCCGCCCCTCGTCGTCGGCGCCGTTGCGATGGACGCAATCATGCCGTAGCAGCACCGCGTCGAACATGGACTTCCTGTCTGTCGCGAGGTCCAGTATCCCGATGCCCAAGGCGATCTTGTAGAGGACGTCGACCGTCGCGAGATTGTGATAGATCACGCGGCGCCTCCAGGGCCGCGACCCGCTGGGGGAAGGCGAGCCTGTTGACCAGGCGATTGCCGGCATCGGAGCCGCTTTGCGCGAGAAGATCGCTGCTCTCTCGGTATGACGTCTGGAATTGTACGAACGGATTGTCGGGCGGAGGGAGCTCCAGCCACTCGTCGTCGTACTCGGGCCCGTCGTGCTCGAGTCCGTAGTCGAAATCCTCAACCACGTGGGTGGGGGCCGACGGTGGTCTCTCGATGGTTCTCGACGCCCTCCGGATACTCCAAAGACCCGAGGAAAGTTTCCCCAGTTCCGGATGTTCGATCACGGCTTCATGGTGGAGCTCCGGCCCCATCTGTCGGTCGTCGCTGCAGACGACGTCCCAATCCAGCAGATCCGAATCGATTTCGTGTATCTCGCCCGAACTTCGATGTCTGATTCGGGCGGTACCATTGCAGTAGACGTGCATCGCCAGCGATTTCCCGACTTCCTAATCGCCGACGGACGACGAATGAGTGCATGACTGGCGTGGGACAATAGACAGGAATCGGATCCCGCGCCAACATAAGGCCATGAAGAAAATCGGGAAAAGCGACGTCATCGGGCAGCAGGGAATGTCGCTCATCGAGGGAATCGTTCTCTCGATGGGGTTCATGTTCTATCCGACCGGCGGCGTCGAAGCGGGCATCGACGGCTTCATCGAGTTGCGTGACGCCGAGACCGGCGAGGTCGGCAACCTGCTCTTGCAGGTACAGGGCAAGGCGACGGAGCGCGAACGCCTGCAGGGGGAGACCGAGGAAACGTTCGAATTTCCGTGCGCCGACGCCGACATCGAATACTGGACCAAAGGCACTGCCCCCGTCCTGCTGATAGTCGCAGCTCTGAAGACGCGAAAGGCCTACTGGAAATCGCTGAAGGAGTGGTTTGCGGATCCGGAGCGACGCAAATCCCGCAAGGTCGTCTTCGACAAGGCGAAGGACGAATTCACCCGGGAGTCCAAGACCGCCCTGATCTCGGTGGCGACGGCGATCCGCCCCGGGGCATCCGGCCCGAGCGTCAAGAAGAGCGAGCAGATCTTAGTGAACCTCTTGGAGGTTCGGTTCGCTCCCCGGCTGTTCTGGGCGCCGACATCTCACGGAACAGATAAGTCGTTCGGTGGAGCGCTCGGCGAGATCGTGAAGCCCTCCCGCGGCGAATGGATCGTCCGTTCGAAGTCGGTGCTGTCCTTCCATCCCCTGGACGAACATCCGTGGAAGAAGCTCTGCGACTGGGAAGCGATTGAGGAATTCGACACCACGGAATGGGCGAACAGCGACGACGAGGACCGGCAACGCGACTTCGTGGCTCTCCTCAATAGGGCCATCGGGGAGTTCGTCAGGCCGGAATTGTATCGGGACCGCGACAGCGGCGTGTTCTTCTTCCGCAAGCCGAAGGAGAGGGACATCCTGAACTACGCCTATCGCAGCCTGCAGAACACTACCACCCGCCGCGTGGTCGGACCGTACGGCAGGAAGAAGAGCGATCCGAAAAAATTCGCCTATTGGCGGCATTCGGCCTTTCTGCACCGCATCGTCCGGCTCGCGGGCAAGTGGTACGTCGAAATCACGCCGACCTATCACTTCACGCACAACGGGCAGGATGCGGACGCCTACGCTGGCGAACGGCTGAAGAAGATCAAGGAGATCGAAAACAACGCGGCCGTCATGGGGCAGTTCGTGATGTGGCGCGATTTCCTGACGACGCACGGTGCGGAAGACTTGCTGACGAAGACGTATCCGTTCCTTTCGTTCCATGCGGTCGACGCCCTCGAACTGGATGTCGGGGTGCCGGACGACCTCTGGAAGTCGCAGGAGACCGATCCGTCGTCTCCGTTGTTCGAATACGCTCTCGCGGGCGAAACGGTCGAGAACGTCACGTGAGGCTCACTCATCTCACCGAACCGGACTTGGAGTTCGGACACGCGTTCCGTCATCCCGACATCCGCTTCGGCATCATGGACTACGGTCCGCTGGATTTCGGGATGGAGAGCGCGCCCAAGCGCATAAAAATGGGCGTTATCGGCAGCGCGGAGACGGTCGAAGGAACGGCGCGCTGGATCGAAAAGTGCGCAAGGGGATTCGCCGCCAAGCAGAGCCGGCAACCGAACCTCTTTCCATCGTTCCCCGGGGTCGATTTCGAGACCACGTTCAGATGCGAGTTCGTCACGTCCGACGAAATTCAGCGCGTCCTGCCGGCGCGCGAGATCGCGCGCCTCGTCGCGATACCGGGCCAACGGGAAGTCACGCAGGCGATCGTGGAGACGATCACCAACGAGATAGCGGCCTTGGCGGAGCGCACGGTGAAGCCGGACGTCGTACTGATCGCGCTGTCGGTCGAGATCATCGAGCGGACCTACAACGCCCGCGACGCGGCCGGGGGCGAGGACGACGACGAGACGGAGGCCGGTACGGCGCTCGATTTCCGCGGCATGCTCAAGGCGTCGTGCATGCGCCTGAGGCTGCCGATCCAGCTTCTCTGGCCGACGACGTACGACCCCTCGATCAGGATTCCGCGCAAGCTGAAGGAGAACAGCGAGCGCCGGACCCAGGATCCGGCGACGATCGCCTGGAATCTGCTGACGGCGGCCTACTACAAGGCGGGCGGTCTGCCCTGGCGTCTGGCGCGCGACGCGCGTCAGCTCCGGACGTCGTTCGTCGGGTTGAGCTTCTATCGTTCGGTGGACGGAGAGCAGGTCCACACCAGTACCGCCCAGATGTTCGACGAGCGCGGCGAGGGACTGATCCTCCGGGGCGGCCGCATGGTCGAAAGCGAGGAGGACCGTCGGCCGCACCTGACCGCGATCGACGCCTACGAACTGCTGAAGGGTTCGCTGAAGGTGTTCCGGGATCAGCACGGGCACTGGCCCGCCCGCGTGGTCCTGCACAAGACCTCGAAGTTCGACCGCAACGAACTGGACGGCTTCCACAAGGCGATCGACGAGCGCGACATCGATTACGCCGACTTCGTCTGGATCCAGAAGTCGCTGACCCGCATCTATCGGCTCGGCGTCTACCCGCCGTTGCGGGGTACGTTGCTGCGCCTCGACAAGGACCAGGCGCTTCTCTACACCCGCGGCAGCGTCGACTTTTTCCGGACCTATCCCGGCATGTACGTGCCGCGTCCCCTACAGTTGCGGTGTCAGGTGCAAGGCCAGCCGTTGCAGCACGTGGCGGAGGAAACGCTCGCGCTCACGAAGATGAACTGGAACAACACGCAGTTCGACAACGGCATGCCGATCACGATCGCCGCCGCGAAGCATGTGGGGGAGGTGTTGAAGTACGTGCCCGAGGGGCAGGAGATCGCGCCAAGATACAGTTTCTACATGTGACGGGCGTCGCCGCTTGCGGAAGGCCGAACGGTGCGGCGCGACGATTTACGTCGCCGCTTGCGGAGATCCGGACCAGGCGCGTTTCTGCTCCCACTTGTATTCGATATCGTCGGCGACCTGAGACGTTTCGGGATTCGCCGGCTGCGGGTCGTCGATCTTCGGATCGAAGTATTGAACGAAGTCGACATGGTTCTTCATGGGCTTCGGGCGATAATCGCCCAGCGTGTCGAACAGCACGACTGGACCCGGCGCGAAGCATCGGTAGACGGATTTGTGCATCACAGCCTTGTCGTTTTTGATCGGTCTCAGACCGAAGGACAGAATCCAGCGTGCTATCGTAGAACTGGTGCTTGATCCCAATAGAAGTGGCTCGCGAATGCCACGATCGATCCGCATACGCTTCTACACCTTCAGCGCATTTTTCACTTTCTGCAGATCCCAGTAAGGATCGTTCTTCACTCATGCATCAAGCTGTCGGGTGAGCTGATGAACTGGAGGAAGGCTCGACCCAGCGCGGTAGACTTAACCGCCGGACATCATGACCTTCGACGACTTCTCGATCAGTCGTTCTGCTTCGAGTTCCGCAATGATGACTTCGAGTAGGTCTTCGCGCTGTCCGAACTCTGGCAAGTCAGCCAGAAGCACCGGCCAGAATGAGCCTCATCATCCCCTTCGCCTGTGCCACCATGGCGGGCGATGCACTCGGGTTCAGTTGTACAGCTTTGAGGACGTGGCTGACGACATCGTGGCGCCATGGCTTGAGCACGAAACAAATTATCGGTGAGCCAGGCGACCCTGCCCGCGAACACATCTCTTCAGCTTCGCGATGCAGCACCGGAGGCACAGGCCGGTCATTCTCGGAAATCAGGCGTGGGCATCCCATTCGGCGCGGCCGACAGGCGATCGAAAAAGCGATTCCGATTCCTGCTGTCTATCCATCAACCCGGTCCCCGAAGGTAGGTCAGCCGAGGCCCCAGGCGCCCGGCGGACTCAAAGGGTGAACATAGAAACGAATCCTTGAGAGATTCGGGAAGGCACAAGTTTGTCGGCGGTCTGCGAGCAGTCATCGTGTCAATCGCTGCTCGGCGACCCAGTGAAGCGATGCGGCGGATTGACCAAGTTTGAACGTCCACAAGCTGCAAGGATTCGATGAAATCCAGGGAATTCGACTCCTTGCCGGACGTGCTGGCCGATCGGGGTGTGGGAGCGATCGCCGCGCGCTGCGGGACGACGGTTGCGTGCAGATGGTTCCTGCGACGCCACCGCGCGGATGCGATGCGCGTGCGCAGTCCGCGGTGCCGGGACGCCCGCGGGTCAGATGGCAAAAGAATTCCGCCGATCGACGTCACGAACTACTGGTGCACGGGAAGATGTGGGGTGCGCCGAGCCGCCCTCCCTGGGTACTGAACTTAAGTTGTGAGTAAGATAAAGATAGAAAGATTCTTCAAGAAAGTACGACGGAGAGCGTCTGATTGCGTCCCGTTATTGAAGAAAGCGAACAAAACGTGCTGCCGCCTGCCGTCAATCATCTGTACGAATACTTAGCGTCGCGTTTAATCTGGCGTCCGGTGGGCAATCTTGCCCTTGGAACGGATCATGAACACTCGGTTCACAAGCGCGTGAAGCGGGCGGGTTTCCGGTCGGTGGGGCCTGTCGGGCTCCGGCGTGCGGCCCACCACAGCCGGTCGCCGCCGGTCGTTCGAGACACCGTCCAGCGGCGGGGATCGATGAAGGCGGGGCAAGACGGCGGCCTCAGAGCTCCGGATGACGGAAACACCCTGCGCGGGACCATCATCGCCCGCGGTGACAGTGCGGTGACCAAGCAGGCTGATCCGCCGCCGCTCGGGCGCCCCGAGACGTCGCGATCCGTTCGACATCGCCCCGGAAAGCACTGAATTTTGTTGGGTGTCCGACATCGTCCAGTCAGTGCGGGAAGGGTCGAGACATGGCAAAATCCGCCGAATTCCGCCATGTCTCGACGAACGAAATGAGATTGCGGTGACAGCGCGGCGACGGACGGGACCGCACCGCCGACCCCGAACCGCCCCGGAATGCGCAGGTCGCCCGTATCGACGGCGGGCGTGGCGGCCCGCGATGGAAACGACCGCGTCCCGGAGCGCTGGGCGGCGAACGTGGCGGCGGAGGCGGCAGGGTGAGCCCGGCGCGTGGATCCGGCGCGAACCGCCGCGGGAACGCCTTGGCGGTTTCTGGAAGGACGGGCCGGATCGCGCAGCCGCGCCGGTTGAAACTACCCGATCTTGCCCTTGATGCCGCGGCGGCGCCGGCCGGGGCTTGCCGCTGCAGGTGCGGGGCCGCCGCGGCCCCGGTCGAACAGCTTGGCGACCTTGGCCTTGCGCTGCCCGCGCTTGCGCCAGGCCGTTTGCGTCATCTCCTCGGCTGCCTTCTGCAGCTTCGCCGTCCGTTGAGGGTCGCCGTACTTTTGGCCGAGCGTGCGCGCCGTCGTGTCGGCGTGGGCCGCCAGCGTGTCCCGGTCCATGCCGGCGTCGTCCGACCATTCCACGGAGAGGTCCTTGAGGTGATGCGGAATGCGGCTCTCGTCCAACCCCGCGTCGCGCACGATGCTCTTGAAGGTCTCCTTGCAGAGGTGGGTGCCGGCGTAGCGTGAGCCGTCGCTCTGGTGGAAGACGAACTCGTAGCCCCGCGCAAGGTCGGCCGCGTACCAGGCCCGAACCAGCGGCTCGAATTCCGTGGGAATCTTGTTGGCGCGGCAGCCCTTGTTGCTGTCGGAACGGGCCTCGCCGTCGCGGTGGTAGACGATCTCCTCGTCCGTGACCTCGATCCAGGGACGGTCCTTCAGCGCCTTGCCGTCCAGGGGCCTCGTCTCGGGCGGCACCCAGCGGGTCAACGGCAGCCGGCCGTGGCGGCTCGTCGTATAGGGGAGGAACAGGATCGCGCGACGCCAGGCTTCGCGGCACAGCACCGACCGGGTGCGGCGCTGCTGCCGTCCGTCCTCGCCCAGCTTCGGCGTGCCGTCGGCATTGAACAGCCAGCCGTCGGCGGCGGCGCAGAGACGGTCATATTCCTCGGGCGTCCACGCCGTCTTCGGCAGCATGCCGGGGTCGGGAATCCTGAAATGGACCTTGTAGGTCGGTGGCACACCGATGAGTGTCAGGGCTTTGTTCAAGGACCGTTTGGCGGTGTGCAGGTCGCTGGTCCGCGACATCCGACTGCGCTCATTGGCGCGGCGGCCGTATTCCTCCACGATCCAGTCGTCGACGTCGCCAACCTCCAGCTCGGGAAAGGCCTTTTGGAAGGCGCGGATCTTGTAGCGGTACGTGGCCTTGGTCCTATACGGCGCGGAGTCCTCCGACACGCCTTGCGGCGGCTTGGGCAGATAGACCGCGATGTACTTCTCGAGCAGGTCGACGCAGAGCAGCGACTGGATGCGCTCGATCGGCCAGGTGGTGGCGCGGCGGCGCCGGCCCGATTTGCGGGCGAGGAAGACGAGCGCCTCCAGTCGCGCGGCGTCCGCCTCCTTCGCGTCGAGCCCGATGCGCTTGGGGTTGACGACGATTCCACCTCCGGCCTGCGCGACGGCGCGCTGCGGCGCCTTCACGACCAGCTCATAGGACGCGACTTTGCGATCCTTCGGTCCCGGGTTTTTCGGGGCCGGGCGCCATCGCACATACCATTCGCATCCGCGCGGCGGGTGCGCGAGAAATCCCGGCGCGACCAGTGGTACATCCTCGAGGCTCGCCAAGCCGAACACACTGCGAAACTCCTCCCGCGACATCGCGCGGGCTTCCGCGACGCTGAGGTCGAGACCATCCGGATTGGTCGACGGTGCGCTCCGCGGCAGGCGGGCTTGATCTCCGAACGACATGATTTGTCTCTCCTCGTCCTGCAATGGGGACGCGCATCCCCGCGGCGACGGACCGGCGCGTCGCGCGCCCCGCCAAACTTTCGATTCAGTCGCGATGTCCTGGCCCGATCTCCCCGCCGCGGCCGCTGCGTTTGGGCAGCAAGGCCGCAAGGTGGGCGTCCCAGTCCGTACCGTCCGGAGTGCCCGCGCCGCGGTTGGCGCCAGGAGCCCTCCGGCACGCCGCCATCGCCGCGAGCGCGGCGCGCGTCGTGTAGATCCGCCCCGCGATCCGGGCGTGGGCGAGCTCGCCCGCCGCGATCGCGGTCCGAAGAGTCGACACTGTCACCGGTCCGCGCGGCCACAGCAGTGCGACCGCTTCGTGCAGGGCGAGGAGTTCGTCCTCGGACCACGCACCCGGATCGGGTCGCCGCGCAACACGCTTCGGCGTCGCGCGACGACGCCGCGCAGCATGGCCGGTGCGCGGCGCGGCTGCCAGGAGAATCCGGTTGCCCCGGCCGCGCCGCGCGCGCCGGCATCGATCCGCCGCCAATACTCTGCGAATACTGGCTTTGAGCCAACCCATCATGGTCGCCCCCGGAGCGGCCGGCGCGCCGTTTCCGCCATCTTCCGCAGCGCGCGTTTGGTCACCAACAATTTGCGTGCGATCACCGTCACCTCGAGCGCGCCGGCGCGGTAGGCCGTGCGGAGGCTGGAGG
>JAEWFG010000217.1 GCA_023388935.1 Pseudomonadota bacterium
TCGGCCGAAGCGGGCGCGCGGGGCTGCGAAGCTGCTCACGATCCCGCGAAATCGGTGCTCACGATCGTCTGAAATCTATGCTCATGATGCCCTGAAATCCGCGCTCACGATCCCGCGAAACGCGCACTTCGCCCGCGAGAATCGGCCTGATCCGCTCGACAATTTGGTCCGATTGCGCCAGGGCGGGCGGAAATCTGAATCATTCATCATCGGGCGGTCTCCCGTGACGGTCAAACAAAGCGGGCCCGGGTTGCCATGCCCGTATTTCGAAAGTTGGTCGAAAGCATCGTGGAGATTGAGAGCAGCGTATCGATCTGCTTGTGGGCCTCGGTCAGCGGATCGAGTAGTCCTGTTTGCGTGGCGCCTGATCTCGGGACCCCCAGAGACGATAGGAAGCCAGGTCGTTGGCTTCCTTCCATTCCTCGACGACCTTCATCGCGAGGCGAGCGCCGTCGTCAGATTTGCTGGTCACTTTGGAGTCATCTGTTGAAGATAGGCTGCGCCGTGGCGAACGCCTGCTCCTTGCTCAGCCTGCCCGAGATCGCCCTTGGCCCCGCATTGTCATCGAAATAGAAGAACTCGACCGACCCGCCACCGCGCACGGCCTCAAAGCTCTCCTCGTGCTGCACGATGCCAGCGTCGATTCGGGGCGCGGTGACATCTTCGCGCTGCATCTGGTGGACGACGTTCACCTGCTAGCCCTGCTTGATGCAGTAGTCTCTCACCCGATCCCGCGACCATCGGCTTCGAACAGGACGATGCCTATAGAGCGCTCGCTTTGTAAGCGGATGGTCGCTGGTTCCAGTCCGGCCGCGCGGGCTCCAAGCTCCCATCTCGCGGAGGTCAGCGGCCATGAGCTGAGGCCCCGCCGATCGTGTCCCGTTGCGTGGTGTAGCTGGCGGCGGGAGACCGCGTTCACCGGCAAGAGCCGGGCAGGTCAGCTGGCGATCGCCGGAAGGCTGACAGTGGGATCATCGCTCAACGGCGCGATGGTTTCCAGCGTCATGTAGCGGGCGCGCTGGACGGCCCATTCATCGTTTTGCTCGAGCAGGATCGCGCCGATGAGGCGGACGATGGCGTCTTCATTGGGGAAGATTCCGACGACCTCGGTGCGGCGCTTGATCTCGCCGTTGAGGCGCTCGATCGGATTGGTCGAGTGCAGCTTGGTCCGGTGTTGCGGCGGGAACGTCATATAGGCAAGCACATCGGTCTCGGCCTCGTCGAGGAAGCCGGCAAGCTTGGGTAGCTTGGGGCGAAGCTGGTCGGCGACCTTCCGCCACTGCGCTTGTGCGGCCTCGGCATCGTCCTGGGCGAACGCTGTGGCAATGAAGGCGGAGACAACGCGGCGGCCGCTCTTGCCGGCATGGGCCAATGCATTGCGCATGAAGTGCACGCGGCAGCGTTGCCAGCTGGCATTGAGCACCTTGGCGACGGTGGCCTTGATGCCCTCATGGGCGTCGGAGACGACCAACTTGACGCCACGCAAGCCCCGGCGAGCGAGCTTGCGCAGGAACGCCGTCCAGAACGTCTCGGCCTCGGACGGGCCAATGTCCATGCCGAGAACTTCACGCCGGCCGTCGCTGTTGACGCCGACCGCGACGATCACCGCGACCGACGCGATGCGCCCCTGCTGGCGCACCTTCACGTAGGTGGCGTCGATCCACAGATACGGCCAGTTGCCCTCGATCGGCCGGGCGAGGAACGCCTTCACCTTGTCGTCGATCTCCGCGCAGAGCCGGCTCACCTGGCTCTTGGAGATGCCGCTCATCCCCATCGCCTGCACCAGATCGTCCACCGAGCGCGTCGAGACGCCCTGCACGTAGGCTTCCTGAACCACGGCGGTGAGCGCCTTCTCGGCCATCCGGCGCGGCTCCAGGAAACCCGGAAAGTAGGAGCCCTTGCGCAGTTTGGGGATGCGCAGCTCAACCGTGCCGGCCCGGGTCTCCCAGGCGCGGTCGCGGTAGCCGTTGCGCTGGGCCAGCCGCTCGGGGTTCTTCTCGCCGTAGGCTGCACCGGTTTGGCCTTCGACTTCCAATTCCATCAGCCGCTGGGCGGCAAAGCCGATCATCTCGCGCAACAGATCGGCATCATGGGTCTTCTCCACGAGCGTGCGCAGGTTCATCATATCGTCGGTCATCGGTGGTTCCTCGGTTGCGTTGGTGTGTCGCAACCCGATCCTACCGGAGAACTGCCGGTGACCACCGCAAAGCCGCCCGCCCGCTACGGCGCTATTTGGGGCGCGCGTCCGGGCGGCTTTGCTCTACCGAGCTACACCACCATCGGGGACACGACCGCCCCGACGGCATTGCCCTCGGAGGGGCCTCAGAAAAACAGTGCAATCTTGCTATCATTCCTAGCTCAGGGCGCGTCGGCCCCAAAGCGTCTCCCGGAGCGACAAGTGCGGAACGGGGGGACCGCGAGCGCGCCGAATACCCCAGCG
The DNA here is from genome assembly GCA_023388935.1 of Pseudomonadota bacterium. Classification (GTDB taxonomy): domain Bacteria; phylum Pseudomonadota; class Alphaproteobacteria; order Rhizobiales; family Xanthobacteraceae; genus Bradyrhizobium. The sequence continues at coordinate 2,441 of JAEWFG010000217.1, forward strand.
CACCAAACCTACCTTCCGCTTTGCGAGCGTCCGCGCGCCTAACAAATGTGAAGCTGCGCACATTAAATTTCGGTAGTAGCCCTTGTTCAACGATTCCCGAGGAACCCTGGCGCTCGACCGGCATTTGAATCGTCGCTTCGGACCCGTCCAATTTCGTGTGCCGGAGTGCTTTGCACAACGTGACTAAGCGGCTCCAGCTTGCTACCCCACCGCTGGAGCCGCTTTTTGTTGGGAACGTGATGCGGGAACTGCTGGTGCGAATGGGCCTCGTTGCGGCCGGAGTCTTCACCGTGCTAGCGGTCGCGGCCTTGTTGATGGGCTGGGGCAAACCATAGAATTGAAGGCTTCGACGAAACCTGCCGTAAAATTGGTTCCGCGAATTTGCGCGAGGATTTCGGTGATCATCCGGCCTTTTATAACTTCCGGCGCGAAGCCGGTCACGGCTGAATGATCCGGTCGCGCATCGCGATGGCCGCCGCCTGCGTGCGGGTTGCAGCGCCAAGCTTCCGGCAGCAGTGCGTGATGTGCGCAATCACCGTCCTCTCCGTGATGGAAAGTCGCGCAGCGATAGCTGCGCTGGTCAGGCCCGAGGCGACCAAGGTCAGCACCTCCAGTCCGCGGGGCGAAAGGTTATGCTTTGGCTGGCTTGGCACGCCCTTAAGTCTAAGTATTCGATCGAAGGCGTAGTGCGCCATCAGATGCAACGCGGGCAGCTTGTATGGTGCAGGCGAGGTGGGGTGGACTACCGTTCACACCGCTGGGCAGTTCTCATCGCCCTCGGCCCAGGCAAGGATGAGTTTGATATATCTTTCGCTTGCCAGAGTGTTGCCAGAGCGGGTGGTCAATTTCGAACCAGTCGGCTGCTTATCTACCCGAACGGACAAGTAGTAATTCCTCGTTCCCATGTTGATGAGGGACAGCGTCAACTCGCCATAACCGAGTTCTGAATAGAGTTCGGAATCGACTGCGAATGAGGCATACGCGCCGACGTTGCCAGCAAAGCATCGCTTCGCTGTCGCCGAAACCCTCCGATAGATCTCCTGGTAGTGGTGCAGCCTTGGCCTCAAGATCGGCCGGTGTAGAAGAGCATCCGGCGAGCGCCAGCACTAAACCGATCCATTCAGCGATCCTCATATTCGCTTTAAGAAGGTGTCTCTATCCAGAGCTAGCTAGCGATGAGCTGACTTTCGCGAAAATTTCGTTAAGGAGGCATTTTCGAGTTTGCAACACAATCCCCAAGAAAGCCGACATCGCATGGTGACTTTTGACCATCAGCTTCGGGGCCAACACCGGAAGTCGCAGGGTGTGGGACGGCTTATGGCGCGAACGCATCGAGGCCTCCTTCAGATCGACCGTGTCGAAGCCTTCGGTGAACCAGTTATAGACTGGTGCAAGCAGATCGCGCGCCTCGTCGGCCTTGTCTTGATCGCGCCAAAGCCGCGCCATGCTCGTGGCGGCGCGTAGTTCCCAAGACTTCGCATGCTGCTGACGCGCGATTCCGAGCGCCCGCTCGAAGTGTGCCTCAGCTGTGGCGACGTCCGCACCTCGTGAAGTCAGAACCAGTTCGCCCTTGGTCCGACAGAGCTCGGCCTCGCACCACTGTTCTTTCATGTTCTGGGCCATGGCAATCGCGCGGTCGATCATGTCGAGCGCTTCTTGGTGTCGCCCAAGCCGCGCCTGTGCCTGGGCGAGATACGACATCACGAACGGAGTGTAGATCGTGGCGCCCGTCGAAGGTCGTCCCCGGGCGGGGCACAACGCCGGAGGTTTCCATGTCTGGTCATTTGCGATTGTGCTTGACCGCTTGCCTCGTTCTCGCAGGTCTCTCGATTTCGCCTGCGTCTTCGAATCCATTCACCGACTTGTTCAATGCTCCCGGGCAAGCCACTGCGCATTCTCCCGACGCAGAGGAGTGCCTCCCGCAACCGGGCAAGTCGACGGCCGATGGACAGCACTGGGTTTATCGTTACGACGGCCATCGCAAATGCTGGTTCAAGGCCGCCGAGCGGACCGCGGTGAAGAGGCCTCCTCGTCAGGCCTCCCAACATAGTGGGCCCGCGTCCCATGAGCACGAGACGGCGCTGCGCCAGCGCACAGCGGTGGTGGATGCGCGTGCGGAAGTGCCGGGGCGAGCCCGCACGGGTGAAAGGTAATCATTATGCCAGCGAACTCGACGCGACTCCCGGAGTTCGCTCGGAAAAGGGCATCGGCCAACATTGGAGAAGAGATCATGTCAAACGCTAATCACGGCGCGCATGACGGCGTACGCGATCAGCAGAACGAGTCGCAGGTTGGGCTGAATGTCGTGAAGCCGTTCTTTGAATATCAGACCCTTGCGTTGCGGCTGTTGGCCAATAGTTGTGAGCTGCTGGCCCACAACTATCAACGCAGCCTGGAAACATTCGCCGACGACACTAAGAGGAGTCGGACTCATCGATAGGACCCCGCGTCACCGGCGCGAATCATGGGGGTCGCCGATGCGCGCAGAGCTCCACTCATCCTCTCGCATGAGCGTTATTCCTATCGGCAGGGTAGGTGATTTCGTCAACGGCTATCAAACGCTCGGGCGTCATTGGCGATGACGACGGGGCTTCCTGATGATCTCCCGCAAGTTGTCCGTGTATTCTTCCATGGTCCACTATGCTTCCATGAAAGCTTGAGCGTCGAAGCGCGTACCGGCTGGCGGATGGCTGGACTGGTTCATCTCGAATGGTTTACCTGCCAACCACAATGGTCGGTCGATCTGAGTCAATGAGGTGGTCATCGGGGATCCCGCCCAATTTAACACAGAGGCATTGACAGCAGCGGCCCGCAATCATGTCGCGAATGCGCCCTCATCCCGCTGCACTAGGGTCACGCGATGGCCAAGCGGCCTGTCAACTTCTCCTATCGCTCCCTCGAATTGCTGTGCCGTCAGCAAGCAAAGCTTTCCATTCGGGCATCACGCCGGGACAGTCCCAGCGATAGAAATTCTCGGCTGATAAAAGCTCAGTCGCTAGGTAACCTTGGATCCTTGCTAGCTGCGATGGGTGGATTTGATAAAGTCCTAGCAGTCTGCTGAAGAACCCCCTCGCCATGGAGAGGGCTTGATGATTCACTTTATCATCTCGAATCGGCGGAGATGGTCATGCGCGGCAAGTTTACGGATCAGGCCGGCCTGTTTTCGTACATCGCGCCGGATAAGCGTGTGCCAGCGAACCATCCGCTGCGGCAGGTCCGGGAACTTGTCCGGGATGTTTTGAGTGATTTGAACCGCGGCCTTGGGAGGCTCTACGCCAGCGAGGGACGGCCTTCGATCCCTCCGGAGCAATTGTTGAGCGCCTTGCTGCTGCAGGTGTTCTACGGCATTCGCTCGG
>JAEWFG010000245.1 GCA_023388935.1 Pseudomonadota bacterium
CACCGTCGGCTTGGCCGGCGCGGCCGACCTCTTCGACGCATCATCGCCGCGGGCAGTTCCCCACGGATCGACCGGCTTCTGGTCCGGAACATTGCTGAGAGAGTGTTGATAGGCGCGCTCAGCCCGAACCTCGTCCGCCTTCTGCGTCGCCGTCTTCTCCTTGGCCTCTTCGCCATACTGCTGAACATGGTCCTGCGCCAGTGCGGGGCCGGCGATCAGGGCAAACATGACGGCGACGGCGATTTTGCGCATCGAGAAACTCCCGGTTCTGCGACGAGCATAACATCGCGCCGATTGCGCAGGAAGCGGGCGCGGAGCGGCCCATAACGCATCGCCTGCGGCCAAGGTGGTGAACGAAAGGTTGGCCGCTTCACGCCAGCGGTTTCTCGTGCTAGCTAGCACTACTTTGGCGGATTTATTCGGCGGGGCTTTTTACGGATTCGTCTTCTGCAGTAGGGGCATCGCAGAGATGGCGGCCAAAGAACGAGATCGACAATGGCTTGGCGTATCGCCGGCAAGCTAGGCTGAGGCGGAGGTCCGTTGATTCTTTTTTTTCCGCCCCGCTTGTGCGAGGCGACGATGCTGGAGGAACGCGTAGGCGATCATGGTCATGAGTGCGTGACGATGCAGACCTTGCCAGGATCGCCCCTCGAAGTGATCAAGCCCGAGTTCCTCTTTCAACTGCTGATGCGCTTGTTCGCAAATCCATCGTGCCTTGATGGTGGCGGCTAATGTGCGCAGGTCTGTCGCGGCGGGCAAGTTGGCGAGATAGTATTTCTTTTCCCCAGATGTCCTGTGTTCGCCGATCAGCCAAGCCTCTTCGCTGGGAAGATGCTGCTAGCCTTTATCCTTGATCCGCTGGGGAGGCCCATCGGCGATCCGCACCCGAACGGCGGCAAAACGGGCTTTCAATCGGCCTTTGGTCCCCGTTCGCCAACTCACATTTTGCCACTTGGTGCCGGCGAGCATGTCTTCGGCCGGGCGCGACAGGACGTCCGAAATGTGCCGCTTGCGGGGACGCCCTCGCTGAGCCACCGGCCAGATCAGCTTGACGCCGACTGGGTACACCTTCAGGTGACGCGGGATGCCAACGGCCCAGACCACCCCGCGTGCCGTGAGCCCTTGTCGAAACGGCGCACTGAGGCCGTATCCTGCGTCCGCCAGCACACAACCGAAGCGCACGCCGGCGGTCATTGCGCGATCAATCTCGGCCAAAGCGATCGCTGGCTTGGACCGTGGCGACTGGTATTCGACGGGTACGCCAGCGCGCTTCAACCGTGCGGCATTGCTTGTCCAGCTCTCGGGTAGGAAGAGACGCAATGCGATCATTGCCGGCACTTCACCGCGCGCGAGCGTCAGCGACACCAATGTTTGGCAATTTGCCGTTTTGCCAAGAGCCGAGGCATATTGAGCCGCGACACCGACCGAGTGTTCGCCCTTCTTCGGCACCGCGGTGTCGTCGATCACCAGCAACGCATTCTCGCCACCGACGAGCCGGTCGGCCTGTTTGAGCAGCTCAGTCTCAAGCAGAGCCGCATCCCAGACGCCATCAGCGATAAAATGATGCAGCTGATCGTATTCGCCGGCCGCAAAGCGCTCCGCCATCGGTTGAATGCTTTTGCGCTCACCGGGCCCGATCAGCCCCGCAACGTAACGCGGACACATTCGTCGCCGGGCCCTGTGACCCAGCCGATCCAGGAATGGTTTCAGCCAGCATTCAAGCTCGTTTTCCCAATCCGATCTCGCGCTTCCCATGGTCGGCCCTCCAAAAGCCGACCCCCTATGAATCATTGAAAACTCGATTCGGGAATCTTGAGGGTTCTGTGAGGTCGCGTGGCAACCGGCAGCCAGTGCGTCCATGATCCGGTCCCAGACGCCAGCCCGCCGCCACCGAACGAAGCGATTGTAACAAGTCGTGCGGGGACCATAGTTCTCTGGTAGGTCGCGCCATGGCGCACCTGAACGCAGGACCCAAAAGATGCCATTGAGCACGCGACGGTCATTTACGCGCCGAACGCCGCGCGGCTTGTTCGGCAGCATCGGTTTGATGGCGGTCCATTCGTAATCGCTGAGTTCGTAGCGCATGATTCGAGGCTCCGATTTCGGAGCTTGAATCACGTCACGTGCAGCGCCATCAACCGGCAACGCCCCGTGGCCGTGCCGCTAGTGCTCTGATTTACTTCCGCTTCCGACGGCATAGCGGACTTGGCCGGGCTTGTTACTGGCTCGAGCCAGTCGAGAAAGACCCCAAGCCGACCTCGGCCCTTACCCAAGGGAGAGTGGACGCACTGCCTCTGAAGTGGACGGCCCTTGAAGGGCAAACCCGCTCGCGGCAAAAAACCAATACGTGCCCAAGGGGCGAGAGCACGGCCGGACTATCCATGAGCGGATGGCGACGCCCGCAGTCATATTGCGGCGCGGAAGCAATAAAACGGCGGTTGGATGGTCATCAGCGCACACGTGCAACCGAGAGCGACGCCCTTTTCATTGCATTCGCCACACCACACGAGCAGATTGCGCCTTCAAACGAACCCCACGGGGAGGTAGGGAGCATGCAAGCAGCAGACCGCAGGTCCGTGCTCTGCCGGCGTCGTTTTCTGCGGTTCGTCGCCGCGAGCCCATTGTTCGCCTATACCGGCCTGACGGCCTCCCTAGATCGCATGCGCGAATCGGTAGCTCGGGCGGCGGACGCGAAAACGATGGCCGACATTTCGAGTGCATCGCAAGCTCTCAACGTCTTCGATCTCGAAAGTGTCGCGATGAAGAGCCTGCCAATCGCACATGCGGCATATCTCAATACGGGCGTGGAAGGGGATGCCACGGTGCAGGCGAACCGCAGCGGGTTCAACCGCTTCCAGATACGTGCTCGCCGCCTGGTCGATACAACGAAGATCGATATGAGCACGCGCCTCTTCGGGACAACCTGGCCAGTGCCCATTTTTACTGATCCGGTGAGTAGCTTGGATGCATTTCACCCGAGCGGCGATCTGATCGTCGCCAAGGCGACCAACGCACGCAAGCAATTGCAGGTGTATCCGACCCTCGCTAACTCGCCGATCGAACAGGTCGCTGCGGCGCGCGAACAGCCACCCTGGTTTCAGCTGTACCCGACGCGTGACTGGGCGATTACCAATGCTTTGCTGCGCCGTGCACAAGCGGCTGGCTGTCCCGTCGTCGTTGTAACCGTCGACAACACCACCGCGGATGGACGCGAAACGCTGGCGCGCCAGCGTCGCCTTGATACGCGCAACTGCGCTGATTGTCATTCGCCTGGCGGCTACTTCCAGAACAAGTCAATGTTCGATGGCTTGGACCTGGCTCAACTCCGCCGGGGACCGCTAACCGATAACTTGTCCTGGGATTTCGTAAACCGCCTGCGCGACGTCACTACCATGAAAGTCGTACTGAAGGGGATCGTCACCGCCGAGGACGCTGTCATCGCGCTGCGCTATGGAGTTGACGGCCTTCTCGTTTCGAACCATGGCGGCCGCAGCGAGGAAAGCTTGCGCTCGACTATCGAGGCGCTGCCGGAAGTGATCGAAGCAGTCGGCGGCAAGATCCCGACCATGATCGATAGCGGCTTTCGTCGAGGCTCCGACATCTTCAAGGCACTCGCGCTCGGCGCCGACGCTGTCGGCGTTGGGCGTCCATACGTGTGGGGGCTCGCCGCTTTCGGACAGGAAGGAGTCGAGCGAGTACTCGATATCCTGCGCACTGAACTTGAGGTTACTATGCGCTCGGTGGGCGCGGCGAGCATCGCGGACATGCGCCGCGGCTATGTGATGAAGATATAGGCGCCATTCGCAATTACCAGTTGGCCCTTCAACAAACGATTGCCGTGGCCAGAGGCTCACATCAGACCTCGCGGGCCGATGCTGGAGACTTTGGGCCAGTCAAATGAGTCCGATCTCGCCGACGATCCGTTGAAAGCGAGGATCGCCGGTGAGCACTCGAAATTTCGGGTTGTTCAACAGCGAGATCATCGTCACCGGTCGCTCGCCCAGGGCCTGCTCCAGTAGGCCCAGTGCGTTTTCCGTTTCACCGAGCGCGCAATGAATCTCCGCGAGATAGGAGCTGGGCACATAGCACTTGTCGGCCATGGCGTGCAGTCGATCGAGCTCGCGCCGCGCATCGCGTGGCAGTCCCGCGCGAGCTAACGCATCGCTGTTATTCGGCATGCAAAATTGACGAGGTACGCGCCACACATCGTCGGCCGAAACGACGATACAAAAAGCGCATTCGCATGCCCTCAAAGCTCGATCCCCATCTCTCGACGATCGAGACCTGGCTCGCTGTCGAACCGCAGCTCACTGCGCTGGCCATCGTACGCAGGCTCATCGCTATCGATCCTTCGTTTAGCGACAAGCAGCATTCGATCGTTCAACGCCGGCTTCGATCCTTCCGGCGGAAGATCGCGGCAACGGTCATCGTATCCATGCCGCAGGAGGAAATACGGGCCGGGGCTGTGGACGGCGCTGCGTGTAATGATCACTCCGCCCCGCCCACAGCCCCTCCACCGAGCTCGCCGCAGCTTCGAGACCGGTCTGCGGAGCTCGCAGACCTTCATCCCGGGTAACATTCCTTCCTGAGGCAATACGAGGGGGCAAACTTGGGAGCCGATTGACACCCGACCTGGAGGAGAACGCGGCGCAAGCTGAGACCACGGCGCAGATGGCAGCCGAGAAGATTGCGGTGCCATCGTTCGAGCGCCGCAAGCCAGCCCGCCGGCCACTGCCGGAGCATCTGCCACGGGAGCGCATCGTCTATCCGACACCTGCGATCTGCCCATGCTGTGGCGACAGCCGGTTGCGCAAGATCGGCGAAGACGTGACGCTGGAGCTCGTTCCGCGCCAGTGGAAGGTGATCCAGCACGTGCGCGAGAAGCTCGTTTGCCGGGCCTGCGAAGCGATCACCCAGCCGCCGGCCCCCTCGTACTGGCGTTGGAAGTCGCGCCAACGGGGAGGGCGACCGCAGATCGGGACGGAGCTGCGCGTCTTGATCCGGCGGATGAGCGTCGAAAATCCACTTTGGGGCGCGCCGCGCATCCACGGCGAGCTGCTCAAGCTCGGGTTTGAGGTCGCGCAATCGAGCGTCGCCAAGTATTATGGTCAAACGGCGAGGGCCGCCAAGCCAGAGCTGGCGAACCTTTCTACGGAATCATGCGTCGAGCACTGCAGCCATAGACATGTTCGTTGTCCCAACGATTGGCTTCAAACTGCTCTATGCCTTCGTCATCGTTCGGCTCGACCGCCGAGAACTTGTCTGGATCAATGTCACGGCCCATCCCAGCGCCGAATGGGTGGCGCGCCAGATAACGGAGGCATTCCCCTGGAATGAGGCTCCGCGCTACATGATCCGAGAGCGGGACTGCGTCTACGGCGCGATCGTCACGCGCCGCCTGCGGGCCATGGGCATCCGGGACAAGCCTGTTGCGCCAGCCTCACCCTGGCAGAATGGCTTTGTCGAACGGCTGATTGGATCGATCCGGCGTGAATGTGTGGACCAGTGCGCCAGGCTAAGCTGGTGCGACCCAGCCGGTGAAAGTCCGGCCCAGGTAAGGCCGTAGCGGGCCGCCTGGCAGTGAGTGTTGCGCGGCCGTCGGTGACGGCGGACGTGAAGCGTACATAGCAGTCGTGTGGGGTGTGGGAATGAGCCACGAAAGGCATAACATCGTAGGGGCCGAGACTGTTGGTTCGGTCGAAGGCAACATGTGCGGCACCGCTACGCGAGGTGCTGACGCCCTACCGGGGTCGATGGCCACATCACGCACGAAAGGATCGCATCGGAACCTGGGAGATCCCGCGTTTGACCAGCGGCGGCGGTGCTGTCTGGCCCGCATCGGGAAGGCGAGGAGCCGTAGCCGATGATGCACGAACGTGGGAAGTCAGCCCCCGCAATAGTAGCTGTGAAGCCGACGAACAAGGCCGGGCGACCGGCTACGGAGCCGGTGGAGCCAAGGGCGGGGACCAAGGGGAATGCAGGCCAGCAAAACGCGCGCCGGGCACAGGACCGGGAAAGTGCGTTAAATGCGCTGGACCGCATACGACGAGTCGCAAGGGAAAGGAAGAAGGAGAAGTTCACCTCGCTCTTCCACCACATCAGTGCCGAGCTTCTCGAAGAGGCGTTCTACGAAATTAAGAAGAATGCCGCACCCGGAGCAGACGGGCTGACGTGGCAAGAGTACGAGACAGACCTCGAGCGCAATCTCGAGGACTTATATGCTCGGCTCCATCGGGGAGCGTATCGGGCACTGCCGTCGCGGCGTGTGTACATACCTAAGCCGGACGGGCGGGAGCGCCCCTTGGCGGTCGCCGCTCTAGAGGACAAAGTCGTCCAACGAGCAGCGCTCGCAGTGCTGAACGCGATCTACGAGGAAGATTTCCTCGGTTTCTCGTATGGGTTTCGGCCAGGGCGCGGCACGCATGATGCGCTGGATGCGCTCATTGTCGGAATCAGCAGCACAAAGGTGAACTGGATATTCGATGCCGACATCCGAAGCTTTTTCGATTCGGTCAACTGGGAATGGTTGGTCCGTTTCTTGGAGCATCGGATCAGGGACTCGCGCATGATCCGCCTGATTCAGAAATGGCTCAAGGCGGGTGTCCTTGAAGAGGGAGTCGTGACTGTCAGTGATAAGGGGACTGGTCAAGGTTCGGTGATCTCACCACTCCTCGCCAATGTCTACTTACACTACACCTTCGATCTTTGGGCCGAACGCTGGCGACGGCGCGAGGCCACGGGCGACATGATCATAGTGCGATATGCCGACGACCTGGTCGTGGGCTTCGAGTATGAAAGCGACGCCCGTCGCTTCTGGGACGCAATGCGTGAGCGGTTGCGGGAGTTCTCGCTGTCGCTGCATCCGGACAAAACCCGACTGCTCGAGTTTGGTCGCCGAACGGCGACCGAGCGAAAACAGCGTGGGCTTGGCAAACCGGAGACCTTCAACTTCTTGGGATTCACTCTGATCTGCGGCAAGTCACGCCGAGGATCCTTCATGATCCATCGGAAGACCCGACGCGATCGCATGAAGGCGAAGCTCAAGGAGGTCAAAGGAGAATTGCGACGGCATATGCATAGGCCGATTCCCGAACAGGGGAAGTGGCTCAAGCAGGTCATCACGGGCTTCTTTGCCTACCATGCAGTACCGACAAACTTTCGAGCTCTGCTGAGGTTCCGCGCCCATATCAAGGACCTTTGGCTGCGAACGCTACGCCGACGCAGTCAGAAGGATCAAACGAACTGGGAGCGGATTACGAAGCTTGCCAATGACTTCCTCCCACAACCTCGGATCCTTCACCCCTGGCCCAATCAGCGATTTGCCGTCACCCACCCGAGGTGGGCGCCGTATGCGGGAAAGCCGCACGTACGGCGTTGTGCGGGGGGCGCTCAGTAATGAGCGTCCCTACCGCGTTCCTCATTGTTTGGGCGAGGCACATCTGCGCCGGATTCTGAAATCTTACGCTCGCTACTATGATGAAGCGCGGACGCACTTGGCCTTGGATAAGGATGCGCCCGTCTCTCGCCCAGATCAGCGAACCGGTGTGGTCAGGTCAGTCGCCATCCTGGACGGGCTTCATCACCACTACCTCAGGATTTAGGACACAGGGCTGGAGCGCAGCGACTTTGTGCTTTGGCGGTTTGAGACATTCCGACTGCCCACGAAATGTCGGCTGTTCGGGGGATTGTGTTGCAAAACTCAAAAATACCGCCTCACCAAAATTCTCGCGAAAGTGAGCTCATGGCCAGTTTCGGTTAGGCACACCTTCTTAAACCGAATAAGGGCAGCGCTGAATGAATCGGTCTAGCTTGACGTGGTCCCCCGTGTCCGGAAATGTCGGACGCTTCAGCGGCCGTTAGAAAATTGACTCTCTCGCTGCGGAAAGGTCTTGCAACACAACCCGGGGGAGACCGGAAGTGCGTGGTTGACAGGCAAAACGGCGCTAATGCTGGCGACGGCTGTAGGCATCTGTCTTCCGCGCGGTCCACTTCGACGTAACCACCATCTGCGTGGCAACTATGGTAAGGCGCCGCGCATGTAGTGGGTAACAATTATAACGCGGATGATGCAGTCCGAAATGGTTTCGCCGCTCCGCCGTACCTTCTGGAGCCGCTGCCAAGTTTCCTCATTGATCGGTATGCGCCACTTACCGTTTGGTAAGCGTCGTCCGGTCTCGTCGGACGGAAACTCAGCCGCAATGAGGTCTCGGCACTCATCGGTGACTTCAATTTCCCGCATCGCTTGGGTATCTCCCGACGCGGAAAAAACGGCCAGTTAAATCGCAGCAATCTTGGCTGCACCCGAATCGACAATCAACACTAGGACGACCCAAATTTTTCTTACAACGCGACCTGCGCAGATGGTGCAGGCGATGCTCGAACGCATCAGCGGCCTCGCTACGCGATTTGAGCTGCGTTACGGTGGCGCAACCCGAAGGAGACACCCAATGTGCAGGCGCGTCATTGCTACATTTTTCTATTCTGCTCTCAGCTTGATCGGCGCAAGTGGGTTTGCGGTTGCGGACACAATCGGACGCTATGAATGCAACTATGTCGGCACAGTAAGCCAGGAGCCAATCGGAGACCGGGATGGGCATAACCTTGTGAGCATTCAATATTCATGCTTCGGCGTAGACGGCCTCCTGAAAGAAGCCGTTTACACGGGCACCAGCATCAGTGAATGGGATGGTCCCAAGGGAATGTACCTGTTCTCGGGTGGAACCGTCCGGTCGCCGGGGGCACTTGCAGTTACTCAGCTCTTGGAAGGTATCGGATCCGTTGTCATGAAAGACGGTAAACCGGCTGGAGCCGAGGCCTCTGGTAAAGCGATATTCAAGTTCGCATCGGGCACGCTGGCGGCGCTCGCAGGAAGGACTTTCAATTTCGTCAGCAAGCCCATTGGTTATGGTCGGTTCGACGTCGAACTGTCGGACTGATAGCGAGGCCGCTGTTCGCGTTTCAAGCGACAAATAAACCAATCACACCGGCGGCAGATCGACGCGACCATCGCAGCCGGTGATCTTGACGAGGCCGAGCCACGCTGATCGACGTACGTCGGCGAAAATGATGTTCCTTAAGAGAGCGTTAACCGCACCCTGTGAAGATTTGCCGTACCGGCTGGGGCACCATCGACAGGGAGAGTCCATCATGCCGGGTTTCGAGATCGCTTGGAACCGCCGTCGTCTCGCACGGCGTCAGCACGGACAGCGCGCGCCATTTGTCCAAGACGCCGTCCTGCTGGAGCGCGTGCTGCTCGGCGACAGGCCGCACCTCAAGATCGTCTGCCGCGTCGCCTCCGTGATCGAGGACCGGCAGAATGATCCCGCCGAGCGTGATCGCTTCTGGTCTTTCGCACGCGCGCGCCTCGGCAAGATCCATCGCCTGTCACAGGGCGACCTCGACGAAATTGAGAGCGCGCTGGCGAACAAGGTGCCGAAGCCGGTGCCCGTAACACAAGCCGCTGAGTGATCGCGGCTTCTAATTCTTCAGCTCCGTCTCCGCCCGTTTCAACAGCTCGCGGGCTTCCTTGAGCATCTGTTCGAGCTGCTTGATCGCGCGCGGATCGTCATAGTCCTCGGCGGCGATACGGGCCTGCTCCAGCGCAGCAACGAATTTCTTCAGCTCTTCGATCAATTGCGCGGACGATGCCGGGGCCAGCCGCTTGGCGTTCACGGCACGGCCGCCAGTAAGATCAACTCGACCGGACGTTTTTGGCCTTGGGTGGTGGTACTACGACGACCGCCTCTATGCGCAACGAGATAATTGCTGGGTGACTTCAAACCCGGAGACGTAAGCCACTCGCTCATGTGCGATCCGGTCTCAGCCTGCCGAGCTCTCCATAGCAGGCGCTCCCGCTCGATACCTGGGGGAGCGGTCTGAGCTTGTTACAGGAGGCGTTACCTCGCGCAGCTATTGGCGCGGCGGCCGGACAGCATCACCGTCGCGCCGTTCGAACAAGGCGAGATAGGCCCCGATCTATTCTGCGCGGCCCGCGGGATGGGTCTTGAAGGCCTGGTCAGCAAGCATCGTGACCGGCCGTATCCCGGGGCCCCAGAAGCACTGGATCAAGGTAAAGAACCACAGCCATCCGGCGATGGATTGTGAGCTATAAGCAGTTCCCCCCTTTTGCACCACGGTGGCGCAAAACTCACGGCGCCCCGATCCTTAACGAATTATTCACCATCAACTCGCAGAAAGTTGGCGGGGCACATCTTTCCGAATCGGCAACTGGGAGGATTGACCATGAATCTGTTCCAGGCGGAGGCCTACATGGCCGATCTCGCCGCAAAGCAATTGAAACCCGGCAAGGTACCGATGGATCTGGCGGAGGCGGAGGCCCTCATCGCCACTCTCGCCAACGCGGCGCAACCGGAAATCAGCAAGGTCTCCATCTTCTCCAAGTTTGACGCCACTTTGCTCGGCCGGATTGACGCCGACGCTCGTCGTCTCGGTGTCAACCGGACGGCATGGCTGCACGTTGCGGCAAACTACATGCTGCGAAGCAGGTAGGCCGGAACAGATTCCACGAATTCGACGCAACTTGAATCCAAGGTGTTGCCCGCTCGCCATAGCCGCGGGCACTTCGTGTCGATAGAGTCAAACCGCCGCTGCTGGAGGCCAAACGGAGTTTCCGAATGGGTATGGCAGGCTGGCGCTTCGCGCATGTGAAGAGAAATGTTGGCGGGCGCGCGGGCATCGCCGCCGTGCTCGATGGCTCTCAGGTGATCTGCTCGGTGATGGTCGTGGTCGGTTCGATGATCATGATCGGGATCATGCTCTACAACGATCTGCAGCCATGACCGCGACCGGCGAGCACCTGCCGCCCCGTAGGGCGAGCCGCCCTAATACGCGGAGTAGGGGCATGAATCAATCGAGGATGCCTAACCTTATGATGGCGATTGTCATCGGCTTGATCGGCATCGGCCTCATTACGCATAAGGGTATCTTCGCCCTCATGAAAGCCAGACAGGCGGCTCTCGAATTACACGGGACAGTTTCAAATTAGCGGATGGCGCTGTTGCGCGCTAAAACTGGCGACCCAACCTTGCCCCCGCGGCTCCTGCTGGAGCATGTCGGCGAGCACGCCGCGCGCAGGTCAATCCCGTCGGTATTCGCCGCAGGCGGAGTAGCGATGCCATTGCCTGGCTGAAAATGCAAAAGCAGATTGCTTTTTTCGAATTTTTTCCCTCTCCGGTGGGTCGGCGGTAACGTCTCTATAGCTGCCGTTTATCGTTTCGCAGCGCTGGGAGTGGGGAACGATTAGTCTGAACGTCGAGACGGTGCTGACCCGAGACCATCGTGCCGACGTTTTCGTCGGTGCGATCCTCGAGTGTCCGTCGACGTGGACGGTTCGCCCGTCGCCACGTCGCCGGGCTCGCGTTGAGGCTCTAACGATCCGGGCGATCCCGCCTTTGTGATCGCGATCCGTGTCGACGTGCTCGCTGCGGTCGCGATTGTCTTCCTGTGCTTTCCAATCGCGGCCGACCGCCACGTTCGCGGCGTCTTTGAGCTTGGGCGTCGTCGCCATACCGAGCAGCAACAGTAAAACACCTCTCCGTTGGGAGTTTGATTTAGGATCTCTCCAAGCCCCGGGGCCGCAGCGTCCATCATTCGTGCGAAACCTCGGTGCGGGGACCATGAGCCGGCCTGTCAATGTCCGGGCGCACCCGCTGGCTCAAGAACCCCACACACCCCGTCGATTGGGGTCAGATTGGAGGTGCGCAGGATTCTGCCTTGTCCGAACACCTCCCGATTCAACCAATCCAGCGGTTGCCTTCCCGGTGCTGCGCCGGATGCCTCCTGGGCGCCGCCGGGCGGCAGGAACTCGATCGCGACGACGCTCAGGCCAGCCGATCGCGGCAGCTCCAGCGCGTCCATTGCGGCGGTAACAGCGGCTTGCGTCACCTCGCCAACCGCGAGCGGGCCAGAAGCGAGGGCGATGCTCACTCCTACCACATGCCCGAAATAGACATTCCGGAAACTGCTGCCGTCGGCCTGGGGCACCTGGGCGTAAAGTGCGAAGGCCATGCTGGTGCGCGGCGCGCCGTCGCCCACGGTCTGCCCGTCGAGCACGGCGGTGGCGAACGGGGCCGTTGCGAGCACCACAGGCGGTTGAGTGGCGCTACCGTGGAGCCACTCGGCAGTGACCGGCAAGGCCGGGGCAGGATGTTGCACCCCCGAAAGCCTGAGCGGCCGGCTGTAGCGGCCATGCGCTGTCGACCACCGCACTGGGCCGGGATAACCAAGCTTCACCATCGCCGCGGTCACCCGCGCGAAACGGAACTCATACGTCCAGAGCCCAAACAGTTCGGGCGCCGCAGGGTCGATCACCGGCAGAGGCACCAGAAAGCGGTTCGGACTGTCGCTCGATGGCAGCAGCGGCCGCATCGCCTCGGCCCCGTCTTCGTCTGGTAGTTGACCCGGCACGATCTGACGCATGAATTCCGGGTCCAGTGGCAGGTCAGGGTCGGGCGGCGGAGGCGCCGCCATCAGCCGGTCGTCGTGATACAGCAGCGGATCGGGCGCGTACCGCAGCACCCGTGCCACAATCGCCAGGCCGGGCGGTACCGGGGAATCAAGTTCGACCCACAATCGGCGGGCGCGTGGCGCCGTTTCAGCGTATCCGGCGCCAACCGCATACGGTGCCAGGGCGTAGCCCGCTGAGACAACGTCGGGCATCTGCGGCGGCGGCACCAGCAAGGGCAGCCGCACGGCCATCTGTGCGCTGTCGATGGCGATGTCGCCGGCGGCGCCCTCGATCGTTGCGTGCAGCCAGAACGGCGGCCGGGGCGACACGCCGTCCATATCGTTCGGCAGCGCCGTCGGGTCGATTGCATGAATGAAGACGATCCGGGTGCGCGTACGATCCGG
This sequence comes from Pseudomonadota bacterium, assembly GCA_023388935.1. Lineage (GTDB taxonomy): Bacteria > Pseudomonadota > Alphaproteobacteria > Rhizobiales > Xanthobacteraceae > Bradyrhizobium. Next base: position 12,871 of record JAEWFG010000245.1, read on the forward strand.
CGTGTCCGCCAGCGCGTCACGTCCGACAACACGTGGGATCGCAATGCTGCCGATATCGATGGTGCTCCCCGTCGCGGGATCGAAGCTACGAGCCACAAGCGTGCGGCCCTTGAGCCCGTCCCACGTCCAATCGCGTGACAACACCGCCTGATACACGAGCGTCCACTTGCCCAGAAGCTCGGCGCTGGACGCAAAGGTGATGCGTGCCCCGTCAGCTGAGAGGTCATGCTTGAGTGCGCCGGAACAGCCAAACACCACGCGCTCACCGGCGCGAGCACGCAGCGTCAGGCCCTCAGCGAGCAGGCCGAGCGCGGGCGCCAGACGCTGCATGATCCCGGCGACGACATCCCCGTCGGTCACTGGACGGAAAGCGAAAGCCTGCAGTTGCGGACTGCCGTCGATTGGCGGCTCGAACAGGTTGTCCTCGGCCATGGCCAACGCACGGGTCACCAGTTTGGCGGTCAGCCCGACAGTCGGCGGCGTGCGCGCGGGATCGACGAACGACCCGAAATAGCCCGGTGGACCGTCGGCGATCGGGGTAAGGTTGATGCGTACGTCGCGCGCTCGCGGCAGCGGCAGCGCGCCGCTGTCCGCGCCGGCGCGCCAGGTTGGGTCGCCTATCTCTGGTACATCGCGAAAGTCGAGTTCGATAACCGGGATGGCGACATCCGCGACGATCCGCGACGGCGGCAGTTGGAGTCCGGGTGGCGTCGGCGGTAGCGCCGAAGGGGACGGGACCGGCCGCGATGTGCGGTACAGCGTGACAAAACTGCCGTCGGAATTCACGTCGTCGCCGACATCACCAGCCAGCACGCGTGCCTCGACATGGATGTCGATCGCGACGACGTCGGGATCGGGCAGTCCGACCGAGAGCTGGGTGTTGCTGGCAGGCGGAGTTGGCGCGGGGGCCCCCGAAGGATCGAGGCCGAGCTGGGCCAACAGCGCCGCGCGTGCCGCCGCGGCCAAGTCGTCGGAAGCGCCGTAGCGTGGTGTGAACAGCGCTTCAGGATAGCCGATCCGCGGCCGGGTCAGGTTGATGCTGTCGTATTCGATGATGCTGGGGTCAGTCTGCGGCGCGGGCGCTGGTGGCATGGTCGTTACACCCAGCGCGCGCGGCGGAACGTGGCGGGCGAAGCCAATTGTAGCCCGCTGTGCCGGAGTCTCCGGATCCGGAGCAGCGGCAATGTCCGGCCCTTGCATGGTAAGGTCGGCTAGCCGGACACGGAACTGGTAAGTCGTGCCATACAGCAGACGCGGTGGCGTGCCAGCCGCGGAGAACGACGAGGCGGTGGGCGGTGGGCTTACGCCAGCCGCGATGCCGCCAGCAAGCAGTCGTGCGGTATCGTCGCGCAGGCCGAGCTGGGTCCCCTGCCACTGCGCGAAATAGAGTGGTAGCCAGTACTCGTTGGCGCCAGCCACCGCGGTGGGCGCCGGCTCGATCACCAGCTCGCCGTTGAACGCAGGCAGCATCCCGGCAAAGGCGGGGGGAAGCCCACCCGTTGCCGTCATCAGACTTGCCCAGCCGGTATCAGCGCCTGGCGGCTCGCCCGCCTGTGGCACGCGCACGTCGACACGGTAGCCGAGCACACCAATCGGCGCCTGCAGCGTTGTGCCGCCGCCGGCACCGAGCAAGATGGCAAGCTGCCGGTTGTGCCACTCGGATACCTGTTCGTCGTCCCAACCGATCTGCACGCCGGTGTCGCTACCGGGCGCGACGCCGGTCCCGCTCCCTTCATTTGCGGTGTCTACGCTGCCGGGCTGGCGCACATGCACCACCCGCGCGAACCCTTGGCCGTAGGCGCTCGCCTCCTCGAAGGCACGGTCGAGCTGCTCTTGGTCGGGCGTGATCGGAGACTTGGGATTGCTCACGGGGAACAGCAGGGCGCTGAACAGCGAACGCGGTGCGTCAAGCGGCGGGATCAACGCAGCATAGCACCGCACTACATCCGGATTGGCCGTCCATGCCACCTGCAACCCAGTGCCGTCGTCGGCCGAACCCGGAGTGACGTAGAGCCAGCCGCCACTGCCGGCGAAGGCCGCTGGATCGATGTTGATCTGGAAATCGCGGATCAGCCCGAGCGCGCGCGCCAAGGCCGGGTTGCGAAGTGCGTGCGACAGCACTTCGCCCCACGCGGTTGGGCGCGTAGGCGGTGGATCAGGGGGGAAGTTGGGCTGCCGGCCACGTAATGCACAGGCGAAGGCTTCAGGCGTCGCTGCCGAGGCAGCCCGCGCCGACCCTGGGGGGAGGCGGGCGAGGTAGCTGTTGGGCAGCGGTTTCAGGATACGCGCCGACGTGGGCGGCGGGCCGCCGGCGCCCGATGTGTCCTGCGGCGCGAAGCGGGCGGCAAGTGCCTGGAATAGTGGCAACGCGTTCGCAAGATTGGTCGGCAGGATGGTGCCACCACCCGGCGTGTCGGTCTGCGCAATCGCATCGCTGCCGCCGCTGGCCACCACCTGCAGTGACAGCTCGGTGCCGGCGAACGGCTTAGCGCCGCCCGCAAACAGCGGCGCAGTTGGATCGCCGCTGGGCAACAGCAGCAGCGAGCCCGTCAGATTGGCTCCGTCCCAGGTCCGGACGAAGGCGAGCAGGGCGAGCCGGCAATCGGAGAGGGCCATGTCTTGCGCTCCTTCAGGGCAGCAGGCCGGTCAGCGCCGCACCGGTGACTGTCTCCTTGAATGGCCAAAAGCCCGTCCAGTCGACGTGCACGAGCCAGCAGACGCTTAGGTGAATGCCAACCGCGACCTGCGCTTCCAGCGTGACGCGGGTGTTCTTGGCGAAATCGATCAGGTCCTGCGGACTAGGCGGGACCGGCGGTGGAGGCGGTAGGTCGACGCCAACACCCACGCCAGCGGACAGTGTCAGGGACGCGCTCGCCAGCCCGTCCAGCACATCCACCGAAGCATTGCCGGTCAGCACGACGAGCAGGATGAACGGCGACTGGGTGGTGTCAATCTGCACCGCCAGAGTGACGCTCGCACTGCCGGAGGCGATCGCGAGGTCGATGCCCAGGCCGGCGCCCACGCCGGCTTGCATACGGACGCCCAGCTTGTCCTGGGCGCCTAGGCTGATCAGCCCGTTGCCGGCCAGCGGCGAGACCAACCAGTCGAAGGGGTCCTGATCGCTCCCGACCCCGACCGAGAAATGCAGCGTGCGGCTCAGCACGTCGATGTCGAAGCCCATATCGAGCCCGATGTTCTGCAGGAAGCCGAGGCCGAGCGGCAGGGTCGGTAGGGTGAAGTTCTCGCGGATGCGCAACGTGGTCCCGGCGAAATCGACTTTGAACGAGACGACACTGCCGGGCAGGAATTGCGCCGCGGTCTCGATGCCTTGCAGCACCTGGGTGACGGTCTGCAGTACTTGGCCGTATCTGACCTGAATGCTGTCGAAGGAGGGCGGACGGCCCTCGTGGGCGATCAGGGTGCCGGTGACCGCGACCAGCGGATCGTTGGCGTCGCCGAAGCCGGCGACGATCAACTTGAACGCAACCCGATCGATCGTAACCGACCAGCGCTGACCGGGGGCGGCGGTGGCGTCCAACGTCACGCGGATTGTGCTGAGTCCACTCGCCTCGGGCGGCGTGATTGGGCGCAGTTGCTCCGAGGCGGTCGCTAGCTCAACGGCTACTGGCCCCAACAGGATGAGCCCAGTCTCCGGCAGCGCAAGGGTGACGCTCACGGGATCGGTGCGAAACCCGTCGCCCGCAATCTGCAGTCCGCTCAGCCCGCCGGGGCCCGCGAGCTGCAGGAGTTGGTTCATGTCGGGCAGCAGGCCGGGTATGCCAAGCAGCGCCCCGATATCGGCAAGCCCCGGCACTTGACCAGTTTGCAGCGGTGGTGACGCCCCGCCGATCAGCTGTGGGTGTTCGAGCAGCATTTTCTGGGTGCCGGTGGATTGTAGGAAGCCAAACTTGGTCGGCGGCTCCTGTCCCGCGGCAACCCAGGCGAGTTCGCTCGGTTCAACGACGTGCCACTGCGCGGGCGCAGCGCGCAGCCGGACTAATGGTACCGGCAGATGGGGATCGACCGGTTTGGCCGCGGTATCCGTGGGCGTGCGACGCGTCACGCTCCACGCTCCATCGCGCGGCAGGTTGGGCGTGCCACGGAGTGCGACGGCGATGTTCGTGGGCGCGCTGCCGTCGAGCTGCGCCATCGGCTGCACGTCAATGCCGGTGAGACTGAAGCGAAAGCCGGTCCCGGTCACTTCGGCCTCGGCGGCGACCGGCCCGGCGGCCGCCGCAGCTCCGACGGCGGCGACCTGGGCCAGCAGCGTCGCGACCTCGAGCAGGGTCGGCGGGTCATTCTTCGCAGTCAGGCGCAGGTAGCCCACCATCCCTGTGGTCGGCAGGCTCGTCTGTCCGGATGCGGGCTGCACACCGGCTGGATCGATCACCACGTCGGCGTCGAACGCGACCGGCTGGTAGGTGATACCGTCCGGCGTGGTGATGGCGGGTTGGCCAGTTGGGTGGATATTCCGCAAGCTGGCCAGCCGGACGACGCCTCCAGTCTCGGGCGTACCTTGTTCGTAGGTGAATTCGCCGTTGCCCATCGGTTGCCAACCGCTGTCATGCCGGATCACGTAGCCGTCGGCGTCACGTTCGAAGATCGTGGTCTCGACCACCCGAACCCGTGCGGGCACCACCCAGCTCTGGCTCTGGACCAGCTCATAGGTAGTCCGGCCGACGACTACGTCGAACCGTACCTGCTGGATGCCGGTGCCGGCGTCGTTCGGATTCTGCCAGCGCGAGAACATACTGGCACCGTACCCCGAGAGGTCGATGCCGCTGAGGGGAACCAGGCCGGGCGGCGGCGGAATGTGGGTACCGAATCCTCCCTGAAACTGACCGTTCCAGGCTGTCACGGTCTGAGCGGGTAACAGGCCTTGCGGGTAGGGATCGGTGATTATCGAAAAGCCCGGCAGTGCGGGCGAGCCAGAGGGGGGCACGCCGGCGGTGAGCCGAATCTGCAACCCGGCCGCAAAGCCGGCAAAGGTCGCGCGGATCACATCGAGCGTCGGTGGGGTCGGTGGGGCGGGCGGCTGCGGTTTCGGAAACACCTCGATCGCGGCGGTCAGTCCGAACGGCAAGGTGATAAAACCTTCCATGGCCGCCGCCTCGCCCGAGCGGTAGGCGGCGACAAAGCGGTCGACCGCTGCCAGCGGCTCCGTCGGCACCAGGGTTTTGTCGGCGAATGCCAATCGCGCCGGCTCGCCGTCGCCATTGGCGAACGGTGGGAACCATTGCCGCGGTGCCGGCACCGGCTGGCCGAGCGCGTTCAGCGTGCTGTCCGAGATGACGGCCTCCCACGCGATATGCGGGACGGTAAAGACGCCGAACTCCTCGCCCGGAAGTTGCAGTACCTGTCCGGCGATCTGCCCGGTCAGCGGCGCATCGGGCAGCATGAAGATGCCGAACTGATCGGCGCGGCCGGACACGTCAAGCAGCGCCTCCCACTGGCCCCATGGCTGCAGCAGCGTCACCCCGGTTGATTGCGGCGGCGGGTTGGGCGGCAGCAGGGTGAAGCCGAAACCCGGCGTGCCGGGCGTGGCCCAGCCGACCTCGGCGAGAATCCCGGCGCTGAGGCGAGGGCGCTGGAGGATGGGATCGTTGGAAACGTAAGGATCGGGCAGGATCGGCAATAGGTCGCGGAGCGCCATGCCGGCGATGAGCAGCCCCGAGGTGGCCTGGGTGCCATTCAGCGTCATGGCGGCGTTGAGCTGCACGACGCCATCGGTGCGCAGGAGCGCGTTCTCGATGGCGAACACTTGAGGGACGGGCGGTTGGGGTCCGCCAGGAGGCGGCGGCAGTCCCAGCACATTCAGCGTCGTGGTGTCCGGTGTTCGTACCACCGAGTAGTCCACGATCAGGTGATCGAGCGCGATCGGCGTGTTTGCAACAGTCAGTGGCCGGTCAATAGCGGCCTGCATGGCAGCGCCAAAGGCGAGGCGTGACTCGACCCTCGCGGACTCTGCAAGCGCCAAGATGGCGTCGGCCGGCACGGTGAACGTAAGGCCGGTCAGGCGCGCGTTGCCATTCGTATCGGGTGCATTCCACATCGTGAACGCGTCCTTGAATGACCGTTCGACGAGCAGAGCGCGGATGCCGAGTGAGCCTTGCTCGGCGAGCACCTGTGCGGGTCCGAGCCGGACTGGTTTATCGCCGAACCGCCAGGCAAGACCGGCTGAGACCACTGCGGTTGGCACGCCACCGGTGGCCGCCTCGCCAAGCGCGTCGGGCGTTGCCTGGGCGACCGGCAGTCGGTACTGGCCGGCAATAGTTGGCGCCTGCCCGAAGATCGAGCTTCCGGATGCGGTGAAGGTCGCCGGGTCGATGGAGGTGTAGCCGAGGACGATCTCGCGTGCGGCACCATCCCAGGCGGTGCCATTAGTTCCGCCCCCAAGCGTGACCGTGGTCCCGAGCGTGGTGAACGTGGCATCGTCCAGCCGAACGACCACGATCCCGCCAGGGGCGAGTTGGAAATCGATCTGCGACGGCAATACGGCGCTGGTCGTCGTGCCATCATTGACAAAGCCGCTCGCCGGGTTCGGCAGGCCCGGAGTGATCGACAACGTCGCGATGTCTGCGGCGCCGATAACGATGTCGCCACCGGACTGCGAGCCCGGCACCGTGAGGTCGATGCCGGTCACCTTGACACCCATAAAACCGTCGGCCGGCGCTTGCGCGGTCAAGAGCGAAGAAGCGAGCCAGACACTGCCTGGCCCGAAGTGGAACAGCGTATTGCCGGACGAAATGCTCGGCGGGTCGGCCGGTGCGCCGATCACTGCGATCACAGGGCCGCCCGGTCCCCGGCGCACCACGGTTGCGGCGAGCGCAGCGACTGTCTCGATGCTGCCCCACAAACCGAAGCCGCTGGCCAGCGCGGTGGAACGGGTGATCATGCCGTGCGCGAACGCAGGGGCCGCCGCCAGCGCCCCACCGCCAAGTTTTAGGAAGGAGTTCGGAGGCAGGTCGGCCGGCCGAAGTTCTCCGGTGCTGCTTGAGGTAATTGCCACCTGACGCATCAGCGCTTCAAGGTTCATGGCGAACTCCTATGAGATCGCGCGGACGCGCCAACGTCGGTGATCGGTGACAGCAAAGATCGATGGTGCGACGGCCCGCCACGTGGTCCGGAGCCGTGGACGCCATTCCAGACGTGCTTGCACTGATAGCGCTCCAGATTCCGACATGATGTCGCCCCTGGGCCGGTGCTGCTGGCGATGGAATTGTTGACGCTGAGCCGGCTTTTCGTCAATGGCCCTATTGATCTGATCCTGTCAGTTGCTGCCGCGCTGTGGCTGTGTGGCCAATGGAAGGCGGCTCGCCCGTGAGCGGTGCTGCGAAATGAAGCGCTGGTGACTTGTCAACGAAATGGGTGGCGTCAAGCGCGTAAGGGTCGCCCGCGTTGCTCGCTGTGTGTACCGAAAACCTCATCCGGGTGTAATGCCCGAATGGAATCGCCTAAGCTGGCGGGATGATCGGGCTGTTCTGCTTCGCTCTGGCCGTCCTGGCTTCGCCATTCAGGTCTAAGTTACGGCTTGAGGCCGAGAACGCGGTGCTTCGACATCAGTTGATTGTCTTGAGGCGCAGGCCGCGTGGTTGCGTTCGGCTCACGAACCATGATCGCTGGTTCTTTATCCAGCTCTATCGCTGGTTTCCGGCAATCCTGAAGGTTGTCACCATCGTCCGGCCCGAGACGCTGGTGCGGTGGCACAGAGCCGGATTTCGCCGCTATTGGCAGTGGAAGTCGCGCCCGCGGGGAGGGCGACCGCAGATCGGGACGGAGCTGCGCGCCTTGATCCGGCGGATGAGCTTCGAAAATCCGCATCCACGGCGAACTGCTCAAGCTCGGGTTTGAGGTCGCGCAGTCGAGCGTCGCCAAATACATGATCAAGCGGCGAGGGCGGCCCGGTCAGGGATGGCGCACCTTTCTGCGCAATCATGCCCCCGATATCGCCGCCATGGACTTGTTTGTTGTCCCGACCATTGGCTTCGACCTGCTCTGTGCCTTCGTCATCGTTCGGCTAGACCGCAGAGATCTCGTCTGGATCAACGTCACGGCAAAGCCGACAGCAGAATGGATCGCGCGCCAGTTAACCGAGGCCTTTCCTTGGGACGGGGCGCCGCGCTACCTTATTCGCGATCGGGACCGGATCTATGGCACCGTCGTCACACGTAGACTGCGCGCCATGGGCATCCGGGACAAACCGATCGCATCGGCCTCATCACCATAAGGGTATCTTCGCGCTCGTGAAGGCCAGACAGGCGGCTCTCGCATTACACGCGACAGTTTCAAATTAGCGCACGGCGCCGGAAACTCGAGATCCGGATCGGCTGTACCGCGGCGGTCGGCAAAAGTTCTGGGTCAAGATCAAGAACCGAGCACATCCGGCCACGAGCCGCGAGCTATGACGATAGGAATGTATCCAAGGAAGCGTCTTTCGACCAAGTCAGTGACTGTTGCGGGGATCGCTGCCAGCGCCCTCCTGGAACTTGCGGGCGTCACTCTCAGCCCGGCACCCGCCGAGGCGGTCATATACTGCACCTATGTAGGCTATCCGGCTGGCTGCGTTGCCCGCGCCGGCGTCGTGCTCAGGCCTCGGCCGGTGGCACGTGCTGCGGTTCGTCATAACGCCGGTGGCAATTTAAATGGGGGGCAATCGCGTTGGTGTACGGCGGTAAAGGACGTGGTTTGGGGCTCTTACGCGGCGGCCGCAGCAGATTGTCATGGCAAGTCACGACCTCGATCTGCTGCATGATTTAGATCGCGTGATCTGGCTGGAGAAGGGGCAGGCGAGGGCCGATGGCACGCCTTCGCAAGTGCTTCCGGATTACCGGGCACATGCCGCTGGGCGGGCCGAGTTGATGCTGGAGAGCGGCGCGGTATGATGGGCGGCTATCTTTCCCGCCCACGTGGCTGCATCGGCTTCCGGCGTGTCTCTAGCTCTTTGCGATCGCGGGCATGAGCATGGTGCTGTTGCCGGTCCAGGACTGGGCGGATTCTGGCGCTTTGCCTCGCTGTCGTCGTCGCCATCTATGCGACGCTCGGCCGCGATGCTGTGCGGCGGCTCAGACTGCTGAAGCCCATCGTTCCGCTGCTCGTGATCATCGGTGGCTTGCAGGGGTTGTCCAGTCGGTGGGATGACGGGGCGAGCGTGATGCTGCGGCTTCTAGCCGTGGTACTTGCCGCCGATTTGGTCACGATGACGACGACAATGTCCGCATTGATGGAAGCAGGCCGCTGGGAGCAGGGCGGTGATCGATCTCCACGGACGACTCGACCGCGTCCGCCGCATGGTGTGCTTGGCCACTAGCGCTCGCGGCGACTTTCAGCACCGGCTCGCTTGCCTCAACGCCGCTTGGGCGGAACTCGACGCTACCGCTTTGCCAGACGGCGAGCCGATCTCGACCATCTGGACCACAGGCTTCACTGTGCCGCCCTGCGCAGCCTGCGGCGGCGTCCTCGGACGTCGTGTTCTTCGGCGTCCCACGCGGCCAAGTCGCCTTGGCCCCAAGAGCACCTGGAGAGCGCCGATGCCATGCTCGTCGTGGGTTCGTCCCTTATGGTCTATTCCGGCTTCCGCTTCGCCCAGGCTGTTGCGCGTCGCGGCATCCCGATCGCCGCAGTCAACCTCGGTCGGACGCGCGCTGACGATTTGTTGGCGCTCAAGATCGAAGACCGCTGCGAGGCGGCTTTGTCGTTTCCGCTGTAGGTCGTACCGTTGGCGGCTTGGTTGACCGTCGGCGAGGGCGAGTTGGTCAGACTCAATATCCTACAACGAGACTCAAAATAGGTCGAACCAGACTCAATATCGACCGAACGGCACACGGGAAATCGGGCGTCGCAAGTATGGATTCGTTCGATAGTTGGGATAAGGTAGTTTCGGTAATTGCAGAAGGATTGAAATCGACCCGCCGGGAGGAAGTCATGCTCGACACCACGCTCAACGCGCGCGTCCAGGTCATTCTTGACAAATTCGAAGCGGCTCTTGCGGCAGGTGATCTCGATGCCGCCGTAGCGATGTTCGCTTCGGAATGCTACTGGCGCGACCTCGTTGCTTTCACCTGGAACATAAAGACCCTCGAAGGCCGCGATCAGGTCCGCGAGATGCTCAGCTCTTGCCTTGCGCACACAAAGTCGCGCAATTGGAAAATTGCCGATGGGGAAAGCGCGACTGAAGCCGCCGGCGTAACCGAGTGCTGGATCTCGTTCGAGACCGAAGTCGCGCGCGGCTACGGCTTGGTCCGCCTCCAGAGTGGCCAGATCTGGACGCTTCTGACGACGATGGCCGAGTTGAAAGGCCACGAGGAAAAGGCGGGCTTCACCCGGCCGCTCGGCGCCCGTCACGGAGTTAATCCCGGTGCCAAAACTTGGAGGGAGTTGCGCGACGAGGAAACCGAGCAGCTCGGCATCAAGACGCAGCCCTATGTGCTCATCATAGGCGGCGGCCAAGGCGGCATCGCGCTCGGAGCGCGATTGCGCCAGCTTGGCGTACCCACCATCATCGTTGAAAAGAACGACCGTGCCGGCGATTCCTGGCGCAGTCGCTATAAGTCGCTGTGTCTGCACGACCCGGTCTGGTACGATCATTTGCCGTACATCGATTTTCCGAAGAACTGGCCGGTATTTTCGCCCAAGGACAAGATCGGCGACTGGCTGGAGATGTACACCAAGGTCATGGAGCTGAACTACTGGACCGGCACCACGGCCAAGCACGCCGACTGGGACGACGCCCGCAAGGAATGGACCGTCACCGTCGAGCGCAATGGCAAGGAGATCACGCTGAAGCCGAAGCAGCTGGTATTTGCGACCGGTATGTCGGCCAAGCCGAACATGCCGCAATTCAGGGGCATGGACACTTTCAAGGGCGAACAACACCATTCCTCGCGTCATCCAGGTGCCGACCGCTACAAAGGGAAAAAGGTGGTTGTCATCGGCTCGAACAATTCCGCGCATGACATCTGTGCCGCCCTGTACGAGGCCGGCGTCGACGTGACCATGGTGCAGCGCTCGACCACCCATGTCGTGCGCTCGGATTCGCTGATGGAATCGATAGCGGATCTCTATTCCGAGCGCGCCGTCCGCGGCGGCATGACCACGGCGAAGGCTGATCTGACTTTCGCCTCGCTGCCCTACAAGATCCTGGCCGGGTTCCAGAAGCCGGTCTATGACAAGATCCGCGAGGACGATGCCGAATTTTATGCGGGGCTAACGAAAGCCGGTTTCCTGCTCGATTTCGGCGACGATGATTCCGGGCTGTTCATGAAATATCTGCGGCGCGGCTCCGGCTATTACATCGATGTCGGCGCCTCGCAGCTCATCATCGACGGCAAGGTCAAGCTGGCCGCAGGTCAGGTCAAGGAAATCACGCCTAATGGCGTCAGGCTCGACGATGGAAAGGAACTGCCCGCCGACGTAATCGTCTATGCGACCGGCTACAGCTCGATGAACGGCTTTGTTGCCGACCTCATCAGCCAGGAAATGGCCGACAAGGTCGGCAAGGTCTGGGGGCTGGGCTCGAACACGACCAAGGACCCCGGCCCATGGGAAGGCGAACAGCGCAACATGTGGAAGCCGACACAGCAGGAAGGCCTGTGGTTCCACGGCGGTAATCTGCATCAGTCGCGCCATTACTCGCAATTCCTTACCCTGCAGTTGAAAGCACGCTACGAGGGCATCCCGACACCGGTCTATGGCCTGCAAACCGTCTACCACAAGGCCTGAACTTTCACGGCACGCAGGTGCTCGCGGGTTGGCGTCGCGGTGGATTTGTGCGCACTCGGAGAAGGGATTCTCTCGTGGGCTGTGTTCGGCCGTAATCGATTCCAGTGTCTTTGGGGTCAAGGCGTCAGATCGGTCCTGTTCGAAAGCGTATTGGCTCGACTACCGACGTCGAGGCGGGGAGGGCGGCTATTGGCGGCGTTCGTCCCACCCACAAGTTTCAGAAGGGCCAGAAGCCTCGTACGCGCGATTCTCGCTCAACTGCCAGCACGATTGAATCTACGATAGAGACAGCGGTGGTGTCCTTGGCATGCTGACCCTCCTCGCGTGTTCGTGTCGGTCCTTACCTGAATATCGGCTTTGACGTTGAGGAGCGTGACGCCAAAGTCATCGAGCGCATGACGCGCGCGGAAGCCACCGGGGCGCTCTGGAAATGTAGTGATCGAGATTAGAGGCGCTCGACGGCAGTGGCAAATACATATCCGACGCCACGCTCGGTCTGTATCATGCGGGGAGCGCTAGGATCGAATTCGAGCTTGCGCCGGAGGCGCAGAATCTGGACGTCTATGCTGCGATCGAAGATGTCCTCATGTGTGCGGGTTGCTTGCAGAAGATGCTCTCGGCTAAGCGGACGCTGAGGCGCTTCGAGGAAAGCGATCAGCATCGCGTATTCACTCTTGGTCAGCGCAACCAGAGTGCCTGCCGGGTCGACGAGCTGCCGGGTTCTGCGGTCGAGCTGCCAGCCGGAAAATCGAAACCGGCCACGCTCTCGATCGCGCACTGGCGCGGCTCTTCCGACATCGAACCTTCGCAAGACCGCGCGAACACGCGCGAGCAATTCGCGCAGATTGAATGGCTTCGTCAGATAATCGTCGGCGCCGAGTTCGAGGCCGACCACCCGGTCGATGTCGTCGCGACGGTGACCGGTAATGATGATCACGGGCACTTCCGAGCTCAAGCGGACCTCCCGAAGCAGATCCAGTCCATCCTCAGAACCAAGCCGGAGATCGAGGATCACGAGATCGATCTCGGTCTTGTCAAGTCGGTCCACCATCTCCTGACGGTTATTTGCCACATGGGTCAGGATGTTGTTCTCCGCGAAATAGTTTAGGATCATCCGCTGCAAGGCTGGATCATCCTCCACGACGAGGACACTCACTTGGCGATCAATGCTTCCGCGAGAAGGCGGGTCATTCAGTGACGAGTCGCCCATGGCGTTCGCTTCCTTTAACCACGGCGCCTGCGGTGACGACGGCCGTAAATGCCTTCAGCTTCGTATATCTGGTTCTGGCTCTCGTTTGCACCTACGCGATTCCGTCGGTGAATGCTCAATCGACTGCCCTTGAGGCCCGCGCCAGCCAGGAGCCGATTACGCCAATTCCCGCGGCGCGCGGGCTCGATCCGCAACGTGTGCTCCTCGGAGAGCGATTGTTCATTGACCCGCGTTTGTCTCACAACAATACACACAGTTGTTCTTTGTGCCACGATATAGGGAGCAACGGCGCCAGCGCCAATATCTATGACAAGCGCGAGGATCAGCCGATCGGGCTAAATACGCCGACGCTGTTCAATGCGAGCCTGAGCTTCCGCCTGAATTGGGAAGGGAATGTCCGTTCGCTGGAGGAAGGAATTGAGCAAAGCCTTCGCAATCGTGCGATCATGGCATCGAGCGCCGACGAGGTCGTCCGCAAGCTGCGTGCTGATCCCGAAATGGTCGACCGGTTCCGCGACGCCTATGGAAGGGAGCCTGATGTTGCGGCACTGCTGGACGCGATCGCGACATACGAACGATCGCTGGTTACGCCGGACAGCCGCTTCGACCGATGGCTGAGGGGGGAAGTTGACGCGATAACGCCGCGCGAGCTGTTCGGCTATCAGGTTTTCAAATCGCTCGGCTGTATCACCTGCCATCAGGGCGTCAATGTCGGCGGCAATCTATTCCAGCGGCACGGCATCTTTCATCCACTAGGTTCGCCGGAGCCGGTGCTACTCCGTGTCCCCAGCCTGCGAAATGTGGCAGCCACCGCGCCGTATTTCCATGATGGCAGCGCCGCCACGCTACCAGAGGCTGTCAAGGCGATGGGCATTGCACAGCTCGATCGGGTGCTGACTGACCAGCAAATCACTGCCATCGTCGCATTCCTCAACACACTGACCGGAACCTATCGGAATCAAGCGGTAAGCCCGGCCGCGCCGCGGGCAGGCTCAGCGATCAAATGAGAAACTTGTCATTCGTGCTCGGCGTATCGTTCCTGCTCGCGCTACTGACCTGGCTGTTGTTCCGCGGGATCGATACTAACGCACCCGCCTATGCGCTAACGCTCCGGGCCTTCGATGATTACGCGCTCGCGGAGGCCTCGCTTCACCGCGACGTTTTGCAGGCGCGCGCGGGTCTGCTTCGCAACTACGATACCTTCACCACTGACGCACAAGACATGGACGACGCAGTTGGTAGGCTTCGGTCTCACGCGCAGGCGGAGGACCTCGACGTGAAACCTGCTAACCGACTTGCGGCAGCGGTTATCGAGCAGGAAAATCTGCTTGAGCGATTTAAGACCAGCAACGCATTGCTGCAGAATTCGCTGTCCTATGTTGGCCTACTCAGTACAAGTCCGGAGTTCCTTGCCCATGACGTGCAACTCGCACCGGCAACGGGCGCGCTGGCGGCGGCGATCCTCCATTTATCGCGCGACACATCCTCTGATGCTCTCAAGGCGCTCCAGGAGCGGATAGAGCAGTTTGCGCAACAAGCACCCACGGCAGGACCGGAAGCGGAAACAGCCCGGGCGATGCTGGCTCACGCGCGGCTGCTTTACGAACAGCTGCCAATCGTCGACGAGACGCTCAGGGCGTTCATAACGGTGCCGAGCGTGCAGGCTCTCGATGAAACGCGCGCGCTGTTCTCCCGGCATCGGGTCGCGGTCGAAGCCGTGGAGCAGCGCTATCGGCTATTGCTGTATGTCGCCTCGTTGTTGCTGCTCGTTATGCTGGTGTTTCTCGGCCTCAGGCTGCGTGCGCGCGCCGCCATCCTGCGACGGCGGGCGGCATTCGAACATGTCATGGCCGAGAATTCGACACGTCTGATCAATTGCACACCGGCTGAAACCGGGACACGTCTGAAGCAAGTACTGGGCGAACTAAGCCGGACCATCGACGCAGATCGGGCCTATGTGGTGTTCGATGAAAAACCTATCCGCGTGCATACATGGTCCAAAGATGGAGTGGCGTTCCCGAACGGCTGGCCCTGGCAGGCGCTGGCGGCAGCGGAGCAACTCGGCCTGGCTGAACCGAACGTCACCGTCCCGGACTCTGCCGCCTTACCGCCCGGACCGGTCAAGGACGCGTTGACGCAGGCTGGCGTGCGCGCATGGGCCTACGTGCCACTGATCCGGCCGGCCCGGGTCCACGGCATCATGGGTTTCGACCGCTTCCGGCCGATACGGAACAAAATCTCTCCTGTGCCGATCGCCCGGCTTGCCGGGGACGCCGTGGCCAACGCCATCGAACGTGAGATTCTTGAACGGGATCGGGCGAAACTCTCGGCGCGGCTGGAACGCGCGCGTCGTATGCAAATGGTCGGGTCGCTTGCAAGCGGGATCGCGCATAATTTCAACAACATCATTGCCGCCATTCTCGGCTATTCGGAGATGATCGAGCCGCTGCTTGCAAGCGGGACCAAACCGGTGCTGCACATTGAAGAGATCCGCCGGGCGGCGGAACGTGGCCGTGATCTCGTCGACAGCATCCTGACGTTTGGGCGCAGGACCGACGCGCGGTCTCGTCCGGTTCAGGTTCGCACACTGCTTAACGAGGCAGCCTCATTCCTGCGGGCTTCGCTACCGTCTGGCGTCGAACTGATCATTGATGACGTTTCGCACGATATCACCGTGTCGGGCGAACCAGCCCAGCTGCAACAGGTCATCCTTAATCTCTGCACTAATGCGGCGCAGGCAATTGACGACCGCGGCCATATCCAAATGGCCGCAAAGCTGAAAGAAGTGACCGATCCACTTCAAATCGGCGACACTAAGCTCCCGCAAGGCAGCTACGTCTGCCTCTCTGTCAGCGACAACGGGCGCGGCTTCGATCAGCGCATCGCGCGGCGAATGTTCGAGCCTTTCTTTAGCACACGCCTGGCCGGAACCGGACTCGGTCTGGCAACCGTTCGCGAAATCGTGCTCGATCATGATGGCGCTATCGGCGTTCAGAGCGAGCCGGGGCGAGGAAGCCGCTTTGAGGTATGGCTGCCTGCGACAGCGGCGGAAGGCAGTGCTGCGACCGAACCAGCCGCGCGGCCGCTCGGGCATGGCGAAATCGTGCTGATCTTCGAAAACGAACGGGACCGTCTGCTGCGTGATGAGGAAAAACTGGCGGCGCTTGGATACGAGCCCGTTGGATTCGAACAGGCAGACGACGCGCTGGCGGCATGCCGCTCTGAGCCCGATCGATTCGATGTCATTCTGATTAGTGCCGGCTGGCAAGTTCAAGGTGGCCTCGATCTGGCGCGTGTCCTTGCCGAGATCGCGTCCACCAAGCCCTTGCTGCTTGCTATCGCATCCTCCATCGACATCAACGTCAATGCGCTCGCGGAAGCCGGAGTTTCGGAGGTGCTGCCATGGCCGCTTGCGACAACGGAGCTTGCCTCGGCGCTTGATCGCTGCTTGCGCCGTCACGGCAGGTTACAGCCGTAACACGATTATCCTTGCCTGAAATACTTCCGTAGCGCGGCGCCGTCATTTCTAGCGGCTGCAACCGCGCATTCGCGCATTAAGAGTGACGGAGGTGACAATGGCTGCCAGACCAAGTGTTTCGCCAGGCGCTGACCGCGCTGACAAGGCGAGAGTTCTTTCCCGGCTGTCTATATCCGGGGCTGACGCCGATTTGCTCGGAATGACGGCCATGTTCTGCGGAGCGGGCCTGGCCGTTGCGCTCCTATTGGCAACCTACGGCGTCGATCTGATCGTCGAATTCTTCTGAGGTTCCTGAACTTCGGCACACGCGAGCGTGCCCCCGGATCTCAAGATGGATCGGTACGAACTCCAACCAACTCATCTCACCCCAAGTGCATTTTGCGCTGACTTCAACTTTTGAAAGGGCGACTACCATGGCCATCAAAGCGATTTTCTCCCAGACCGCCGGCCTGCTGTCGGTGTTCGACGACAGCCTCAACAACACGATCACCGTGAGCCGCAACGCGGCCGGAGGGATCCTCATCAATGGCGGCGCGGTCACGGTCACTGGCGGGACGGCGACGGTGGCCAACACTTCGCTCATCCAGGTGTTCGGCACCGGCGGCGACGACACAATCTCACTTGACGAAAGCAACGGCGCGCTGCCTGCGGTCCAGTTGTTCGGCGGCGCCGGTAACGACACGCTGACCGGCGGCTCGGGCAACGATCAGCTTTTCGGCGGCGCAGGCAACGACACGCTGATCGGCAAGGGCGGTAACGATTTCCTGTTCGGCGGCGACGGCAACGACACCCTGATGGGCGGCTCGGGCGACGACCAGATGTTCGGCGGGGCCGGGAATGATCGCATGATCTGGAATCCGGGCGACGGCACCGATCTCATGGAAGGCGGCGACGGCAACGACACCGCGGTGGTCAATGGCGGCAACGGCTCCGAAGTCTTCACCCTCACGCCCAACGGCTCCCGCGTGCGCTTCGATCGCCTCAGCCCAGCGCCGTTCTCGCTCGACATTGGCACGACCGAGAACTTCGTGCTCAACATGAATGGCGGCGACGACGTCTTTACCGCCGGAAACGGCCTTGCCGGCCTGATCAACCTGACCATCGACGGCGGCGACGGCAACGACACCATCACCGGCGGCGACGGTAACGACAGGTTGTTGGGTGGGAATGGCAACGACATCATTACCGGCGGTCGCGGCAATGACACCGCGCTGCTT
The DNA here is from genome assembly GCA_023388935.1 of Pseudomonadota bacterium. GTDB lineage: Bacteria > Pseudomonadota > Alphaproteobacteria > Rhizobiales > Xanthobacteraceae > Bradyrhizobium. The sequence goes on from JAEWFG010000245.1 coordinate 30,494, forward strand.
GGCGCCGGCGATGACACCTTTGTCTGGAATCCGGGCGATGGCAGCGACACCGTCGAGGGCCAGGACGGCACCGACGCGCTCCAGTTCAACGGTGCCAGCACAAATGAAAAGATCAACATCACGGCCAATCGCGGGCGGGTGAGCTTCACCCGCGATGTTGGCAACGTCACCATGGACCTCAACGGCATCGAGCATATCGACTTCAACGCCTTGGGCGGCGCCGACAGCGTCAACGTCGGTGACCTTACTGGTACCGGCGTCACGCAGGTAGCGCTCGACCTCGCTGCGACTCCGGGTAGCGGCGTGGGCGACGGCGCGGCCGACAGCGTCACCGTCAACGGCACCGCCCGCAGCGACAACATTCAGGTCGCGGGAACGGGAAGCTCGGTCACCGTCGCAGGGCTGCCCGCAACGGTTACCATTGCCGGCGCCGAGGGCGCCAACGACCAACTCACCGTCGAAGGGGGGGCGGGCAACGACGTCATCACCGCTATCGGCCTGGCGGCGGGCGTCATCGGTCTCACCATTGATGGCGGTGCCGGCAACGACATGATCACCGGCAGCGCGGGAGCCGACACTCTGATCGGCGGCGATGGCAATGACACGGTGATCGGGGGGCGCGGCAACGACACGGCTTTCCTCGGCAACGGCAACGACACCTTCGTCTGGAATCCGGGCGACGGCAGCGACATCGTCGAGGGCCAGGCCGGCACCGATACGCTGGTGTTCAACGGCGCCAATGTCGCCGAGAACATCGACATCTCGGCCAACGGCTCGCGGGTGAGACTATTCCGCGACGTCGGTAACGTCACCATGGACCTCAATAGTATCGAGCACATCCAGCTCGCAACCCTCGGCGGGGCCGACAACGTCAACGTCAGCGACCTCACCGGAACCGACGCGAAACAGGTCGCCATCGACCTGTCCGGGACGCTGGGCAGCGGTCAGGGTGACGGCCTGTCCGATACCGTGAGCGTCAACGGCACGGCAGGCGATGACCGCATCAGCGTCGTCAGCATGGGTTCGTCCGTTGTCGTCAACGGATTGGCGGCGCAGGTCACCGTCAATGGAATTGACGCCGGCCTCGACTCGCTGGTTGTGAACGGGGGTGCCGGCAATGACATCATCAACGCTTCCGGCCTGCGTTCCGGCCAGGTCAACCTGACGATCAACGGTGGCGACGGCAACGACACCATTACCGGCAGCGCGGGCAGCGACACTGTCATCGGCGGGCGCGGCAATGACGTGGCCTCGTTGGGTGCCGGCGACGACGCCTTTATCTGGAACCCCGGCGACGGCAGCGACACCGTCGACGGCGGTGCGGGCAACGACAGGCTCGTGTTCAACGGCGCCAACATCGACGAGAACATGGAGATATCAGCCAACGGCCGGGGAGCGACGTTGACCCGCGACGTCGGTGGGGTCTCGATGAATCTCACCAACATGGAGACCATCGATGTCAACGCCCTCGGCGGCGCCGACACCATTACGGTCAACGATCTGACCGGAACCAGCGTCAACCAGGTCTCCCTCGACCTCGGCAGCGCCGCCGACCCGAACACGCCGGACACCGTCGTCATCAACGCGACGAACGACGACGACGTCATCAACATCGTCGACAACAATGGCGTGGTCACGATATCGGGGCTCGCTGAGAACGTGACGATCTCCAATTTCAATGCAAACGACAAGATCGTCATCAACGCCTTGGGTGGTGACGACGTGATCAGCGCAACCGGGCTCGGCTCGGCGATGCAGCTTGTCGCCAATGGCGGGGACGGCAACGACGTGCTGCTCGGCGGTAACGGCATCGAGACGCTGAACGGGGAAGGTGGGGACGACGTCCTCATCGGCGGCGGTGCCCAGAACGTCCTCAACGGCGGACCCGGCGCCAACGAGGTCATCCCGGGCGGCCCTGCAGCACCCACTCCGAGTGCCGCGCTGATCGGCCAGTTCATGGCGTCGAGCTTTGTCTCGGCGGTTGAAGGGCACGGTGCAGCGCCGGTGGCCGATCCAGCGGTCAGCCAGCAACCGCAACTCGCGCTGCCGCACGCCGCCTGACGCCAACGACCACGCCCTGGAGAGCAACCATGAGCCTCGAAACCAACGGCCCGCCACCGACCGACTCAGGTCTCGAAGCCCTCGTGACACTGCTGCATCTCCAGGGCGTTGCGGCCGATGCCGGACAGATCCGGCATCGGCTCGGAACGGACAAGATCGGCGCAGCGGATATGCTCCGTTGCGCCAGGGAACTCGGCCTCAAGGCACGAGCCTACCGGACTAGCTGGTCGCGGCTCGGCAATACGCCCTTGCCCGCCATCGCGTCACTGCGCGCTGGCGGATTCCTTCTCCTCGCCAAGACAGACGGGGACAGGTTGCTGGTGCAATGGCCGCTAGAGCCTCGGCCGGTGTTGATGACGCGCGACGAGCTCCTCGCCGTCTGGGACGGACAGCTGATCCTGATGACCCGCCGCGCCGGATTGTCGGATATTGCGCGCCGGTTCGACATCACCTGGTTCGTTGCGGCGATCCAAAAATATCGGCATCTCCTGAGCGAGGTTCTGCTCGCCTCGTTCTTCCTGCAACTGCTCGGCCTAATTTCGCCGCTGTTCTTCCAAGTGGTCATCGACAAGGTGCTGGTGCATCGCGCGCTGAGCACGCTCGATGTCCTCGTGCTCGGGCTGGTGACGATCTCCATTTTCGAGACCATACTGGGAATCCTGAGGACCTATCTGTTCTCGCACACCACCAACCGGATCGATGTCGAACTCGGCGCGCGCCTGTTTCACCAATTGCTCGCTTTGCCGATGGCCTATTTTCAGGCGCGCCGCGTCGGCGACTCGGTCGCCAGAGTTCGCGAATTGGAAAACATCCGAAACTTCCTCACCAGCTCGGCCCTGACGCTGGTCATCGATCTGTTGTTCACTTTCGTCTTCCTGGGTGTGATGTTCTTCTATTCGCCGCTCTTGAGCTGGATCGTGCTGGGCTCTTTCCCATTCTACATCGCGATCTCGGCCGGGGCGACGCCGCTGTTCCGGCAGCGGCTGGATGAGAAATTCCGCCGCGGCGCGGAGAACCAGGCTTTCCTGGTCGAGAGCGTCACCGGGATCGAGACGGTCAAGGCCATGGCGGTCGAGCCGCAGATGCAGCGGCGCTGGGAGGAGCAACTCGCGGGCTATGTGGCTGCGAGCTTCCGGGTTCTGAGCCTTGGCAACAGTGCAAGCCAGACCGTGCAGTTCGTCAACAAACTCGTCACCGCAAGCATCCTTTATTGCGGCGCGAGGTTGGTGATCGACGGCAGCCTTTCGGTCGGCGAGCTGGTCGCCTTCAATATCCTCGCCGGCAGGGTAAGCACGCCGGTGCTGCGTATTGCGCAGCTCTGGCAGGATTTCCACCAGGCCCGCCTGTCGATCGCGCGGCTCGGAGACATTCTCAACACCACCGCCGAGCCGACCTACTCGGCGGGACGCGCGCGGCTGCCGGCGATCCGCGGAGATATCAAATTCGACCACGTCTCGTTCCGTTATCGAATCGACGGACAGGAAGTCCTGCACGACGTCTCGTTCGACATACCGGCGGGCCAGACCGTCGGCATCGTCGGGCCCTCCGGATCCGGCAAGAGCACGTTCGCGAAGCTGGTCCAGCGGCTCTACGTTCCCGAGCGCGGACGCGTCCTCGTCGACGGAGTGGATCTGGCGATGGTCGACGCCGCTTGGCTGCGTCGCCAGATTGGTGTCGTGCTGCAGGAAAATATGCTGTTCAACCGCTCGGTGCGCGACAACATCGCGCTCGCAGATCCGGCGATGCCGATGGAGCGCGTGATTGCGGCGGCGCGGCTTGCGGGCGCGCATGAGTTCATCCTCGAACTCGGGGAAGGCTACGACACCATGGTCGGCGAGCGCGGTTCGACGCTATCCGGCGGCCAGCGCCAGCGCATCGCTATTGCGCGCGCGCTCGTCGCCGACCCGCGCATCCTGATCTTCGACGAGGCGACCAGTGCGCTGGACTATGAGAGTGAGCGCATCGTTCAAGGCAACATGAAGGCTATCGCCAATGGCCGGACGGTGCTGGTCATTGCTCACAGGCTCTCGACGGTGCGGACGGCGGACCGCATCGTGACGCTCGATCGCGGCTGCTTGGTCGAGGACGGCAGCCACGACACCCTTATCAAAACCGGCGGGCGCTATGCATCGCTGCATCGACTGCAGGGAGGGTTCCATGAGGTCGGCTGAACCGGCGACGTCGAAACGGCCCACGCAGCGAGTTATCCCGTTCCGGGAGGCTCGAGCGAGGCGGCGCGAAGAGCTGGCGTTTCTGCCGGCCGCCCTTGAGATCGTGGAAACGCCGCCATCGCCGGTCGGCCGTGCGATCGGCAGCGCCATCATTGTCCTGTTCTGCGTGGCGTTGATTTGGGGCTGGTGGGGCACCATCGATATTGTCGCGTCGGCAACCGGAAAAATCCTTCCCAGCGGTCGCGTCAAGATCATTCAGCCGTTCGAGACCGCGGTGGTGCGCTCCATTCGGGTGCAGGATGGCCAGGGCGTCAAGGCCGGCGATGTCCTGATCGAGCTCGATCCGACCGCTAACGAGGCGGAGCGGGATCATCAGCGCAACGACCTTCTTGCCGAGCAGCTCAACATCGCGCGGTTGCAAGCGGCGCTTTCGGACGATCCATTGGCCGATTTCGCACCGCCGCCCAGCGCGGACCCGGAGCTGATCGGCACCCAGCGCCAGCTGTTGCTCAATCAGGTGGCTGAGCACCGCGCCAAGATCGCCTCGCTCCAGCGTCAGCAGGCACAGAAGGAAGCCGAATACGCCACGACGGCGGCGACGATCCACAAGCTCGAAGCGATCATTCCTGTCATTCAATCGCGCGTCGACATTCGCAAGACGCTGGTGGAGAAGGAGTTGGGCTCGAAGCTCACTTATTTCGAGGTGTTCCAGCTCCTGGTCGAGCAGCAGCAGGAGCTCGGCGTCCAGACCAGTCACTTGCGGGAGACGGAAGCGGCCATCGCCGCGGTCCGCGAGATGCGGGGTCAGGCGGCGGCGGAATATCGCCACATGATCTCCGATGACCTCGCCAAGGCCGAGCAGAAAGCGAACGGGCTGGCGCAGGACCTGATCAAGGCCGAGCAGAGGACCAGACTGCAATCATTGACGGCTCCGGTGGACGGGGTGGTGCAGCAGCTCGCTGTTCACACCGTCGGCGGCGTGGTCACGCCGGCTCAGCAACTGCTTGTCGTGGTGCCGAGCGATAGCCGGCTTGAGATCGAGGCGATGGTGCCGAACGGCGATATCGGCTTCGTCCGCTCCGGTCAGCAGGCCGAGATCAAGGTCGATACCTTCAACTTCACCCGCTACGGCCTCTTGCATGGCAAGGTGCTCTCGGTGTCGCAGGATGCAGTGATCCGCGATCGCGCGCAGGATCGCCCCGGCGACCGCGCGCTCGGTGCAGCCAACGAGACCAGCGAGCCAAAGGGTCAGGAGCTGAGCTACAGCGCCCGCATTTCGCTCGACCGCACCCAGATGCAGATCGACGACAGGATGGTCAATCTTTCACCCGGCATGGCCGTGACGGTGGAGATCAAGACCGGATCGCGAACCATTCTGAACTATCTGCTATCGCCCTTGCGCCGCTACCGGCAGGAGACATTGCGTGAGCGATGAGTACCCCCTGAGCATTGCAGACAATGAAATCAAATAGGTGGAGACGATCAATGAATAAGCTTTCGAAAGGGATGCTTAATACGGTGTGGTTTCCTGTATTCTCGTTGGCCGCTAGCGTAACCACGCAAGCGCCAGATGCGATTGCCGAACGCGATGGGGCGGTGATTGCTACGCTTCATGCAGAGGGAGCTCAGGTCTACCAGTGCAAGCTTGATCCCGGCACATCTCAATCGGGAGGCGCCACCCTGACATGGCAATTTCGCGAGCCGATTGCTGCGCTATTTGCAGAGGGACAATCGATCGGGCGGCACTACGCCGGCCCGAATTGGGATCATATCGATTCGAGCAGTGTAAGAGGCAAAGTGGTCGCCAGCACGCCCGGCGCAAAACCGGGCGACATTCCCTGGCTCAAGCTCGACGTGATCGACCATCGCGGCAACGGCATCTTGTCCGACGCAGTGACCGTTCTGCGGGTCAATACCAGCGGTGGGGTGGCCGAAGGATCGTGCGAAAGCGCAGGTAGTTACCTCAGTGTTCCGTATTCTGCGGATTACGTGTTTCGGGGCAAGAGTTAGAGATGCAAGTGCCCTCTTTGCCCGTTTGGTTGGACCGGACAGGACTTTGGTGATTGTCGCATTGTGCCGGTTTTCATGCGAGCCTCGATTGCGCAATCGCCGCCGTGACCGGTGACAGTATGCATTTCTCGCCAACATGCCGATACGACCCCAACAAACGATAGAACGCTTAGGTACTGGTGTTGCGGAGGACCCGATGCAAGTTCAGTTTTGGGGTACACGCGGGTCGTTACCAAAGCCCGGACCAACGACGATACGTTATGGTGGAAACACACTTTGCGTAGAAGTCCGCACGGCGCAGGGGACGCTCGTGGTCATCGATTGCGGGACGGGTCTGCACGGCTTGGGGCTAAAGCTGCTGTCACCAGGCGGCAAGGGCCTGACCGGAAATATTCTGATCAGCCACACGCATTGGGACCACATTCAGGGCTTACCGTTCTTCGCGCCGTTCTTCGTGTCTCGAAACAAATGGGATATCTACGGGCCGACGGGACTGAACCAGTCTCTGCGGGAAACGCTCGCGGGACAGATGCAACACACGTACTTCCCGATCTCAACCGATGAATTTGGCGCGACTATTCACTATCACGACCTGGTGGAAGGGGCATTCGACATCGACGACGTCAAGGTTACGACGCAATATTTAAATCATCCTGCCCTGACCCTGGGATATCGTTTAGAGGCCGATGGCGCGACGGTCGTGTACTGCTGCGACCACGAGCCGTTTTCCCGCGCCGTTGCCGATGGGTGCGCAGAGTTTTCGGGGCTGGATCAGCGGCACGCCGATTTCATCGAAGGCGCGGACCTTCTGATTCACGACGCGCAGTATACCGCCGCAGAGTATCCCTCCAAGTCAGGATGGGGCCACAGTTCGAGCGAATTCGTTGTTAGACTGGCCCGGCACGCCAAGGCGAAGCGCGTCGCTTTAGTTCACCACGATCCGCTCAGGAGCGACGACTCGATGGACCGTATCGTCGAAAAGTTCAAGACTGAATTGAATGCTGATGGATCTCCGCTCCTGGTTTCTGCCGCAGCCGAGGGAAACGTTATAGATGTAAAGCCATCCAGCGCCAGGCCGTCTCAAGCAAGGGGCGCAAAATTCAGCGCACTCACGTCAGTGGGGCCAGCGCTTGTTCGTCGTTCAGTGCTTATAAGCGTGGCGGACTCCAAAATTGCCAGATCCCTGAGGGACGCCGCTCAGGCTGAAGGTCTTCGGGTAAACTTCTGCTCGAGTGCCGAAGGGGCACGAACGCTCTTAGCCATAGACCCGCCGTCCCTCGCGATCATCGATTTCGATATTGCCGGACGCGATAATGTTGGTATTTGCGAGGCGATCCGCGAGATGGAGGAAAATGAACTCCCGGTCGTCGCGGTGGCCGAGCAGGAGGGTGAGGCAGATGGAATTATGGACTGGCTGATCACGCCGTTCACGGACAGTTACGCGCGGACGAAGATACGCGCTTGGGTATTGCGAGTGGCATGTCGCTGGGCAAGAGCGTCCGTCCCGAGAGGTGAAGCAAGATTTGATGTTGAGGAAACTCCCCGGCAGCTTTGAGTGTGCCGTTTGCGGCGCCACGAGAGGCGGAATACTGCTTGGGTACCCGTGTGTGTGTACCGAAAATTCAAACGCGGATGTAGTGGTGATGGAGTCCGCCGAGGATCGGGAGCGATTTGATGCTCCCGGTCCGCTGAACCGGGCGAGAGACTGGCGCATCTTTGTTCAATGGTGCGTTTTGATGTCATTGTAATAGCGCGTGTACGATTGCAGAAGTCGGCGCAGATGGGCCTCGCCGAATACGATGATATGATCCAGGCACTCGCGGCGGATCGATCCGATCAGCCGCTCGGCAAAGCCATTCTGCCAAGGTGGAGGGTCGAAGCAGATCGGCTCGACTTGCTTTGGCGGAATAACCAAGGCATTTTTAACGTAAGGGACCGACGGTGAAACGCCAGCGAGAAGAGCGAAGCCGGGTTCATGTGATTGCCGAGTGGGGAGAATATCTTGCCTCTTGCGGAATCCTACGTCGCCGGACCAACCACGCCCGCAGTCCGGGACATAACCTTCGGCGACCTCCTGCGCAAAGCGGCCGACGTGGCACCCGACCGCCTCGCCCTGATCGCGGGCGTTCCTGACCCAGCGCTGCGGCGATGGACATACAGTCAGTTCTACCGCGAGGCTCAGCGTACCGCTCGCGCGCTCCTCACTCGCTTCAAGCCCGGAGACCGGATCGCGGTCTGGGCCCAAAACATTCCCGAATGGGTAATGCTCGAGTTTGGTGCCGGGATTGCGGGCATGATCCTTGTGACCGTGAACCCAGCCTTTCGCGCGAAAGAGCTCGAGTATGTCCTGAAGCAGTCGCGTTCGGCAGGCGTTTTTGTGGTCAACGGATTCCGTGGCAATCCAATGCTCGAGACCGTGCAGGGGGTCGCGCCGAACTGCCCTGAGTTGCGCCAGATCATTTGTTTCGACGATTGGAGCGTCTTTGTCGCTACAGGTGACGGCGAAAACATCGACCTACCAATCGTCAGCCCCAATGATCCCGTGATGATTCAGTACACGTCCGGCACGACGGGCTTTCCCAAAGGAGCGCTTCTTCGTCATCGCGGGCTTGTGAATAACGCCGCCGATACAGCTGATCGGATGGGCGTCGATCCGGGAGACGTCTTCATCACCACCATGCCGCTGTTTCACACGGGTGGCTGCGTTTGCTGCGTGCTTGGCTCAGTCTCCAAGGTGGCGACCCAGGTCCTCGTCGAGGCATTCGACCCGGGAATCGTGCTCCAGATGTTCGCCACATATCGTGGCAATGCGATGGTTGGCGTGCCCACGATGCTCATTGCGATGCTGGAGCACCCGACGTTTCCGACCACTGATCTCTCATCCGTCAAAGCAATCTGCTCGGGCGGCTCCACGGTGCCCGCGCCATTGGTTAAGCGTTTCGAGGAGAAACTCGGCGCGCAGTTCACGATCGTGTTTGGTCAGACCGAGTGCTCTCCGGTCGCGGCGCAAACCTGCACAGATGACAGCGTGGAGGACAAGGCAAGCACGATTGGACTGCCTCTTCCCAACATGGAAACAAAGATTATCGACCCGAATACCCGCGAGACAGTGCCAATCGGTACGATCGGCGAATTCTGCACTCGCGGCTACCATGTGATGGTTGGCTACTTTGAAATGCCGGAGCAGTATCCGCGCGCGTCCATGGCGCAAAGATCGCCGGTATGCAGCCAACCCTCGGCGTCGACAGCGGCCGCGGTCGCCTGGCAGAAATCTAGCCCGTCCTATTCGTGAGAGCGCGGTTTTTTGGTCCGATTGATGCGGCCGCATATCTCCTCTGACGAGGCGCACAGGATTGCCTTCGGCTTTTCACCGCCTGACGATCCGTACTTTGCAACGCG
>JAEWFG010000247.1 GCA_023388935.1 Pseudomonadota bacterium
CTTCTGCAAGCTCAAGGAATTCAAGCGCATCGCGATGCGCGCCGACAAGACCGATCAAAGCTTCGCTGCCATGCTCCATCTCGCCGCCGCCGTGATAAATTCCCGATGAATCCCAACAGGCCCTAGAGCATGATCCGGACCCGAAGGGCCGCGTTAGCGCAAAGCGTGAAGCGGTTTTCCCTCGCGACAAACGCGGAACGCGTTTGCGCGGAGATCACGCTCAAACGATAACCTAAAGCGCGATGACGATTCATCGTTGCCTTGCCGCACGCGTCGCCGCTGTTTGTGGCACGGCGTCGGACGGCGGCAAGATCGCCCCTCACATTGATAAGCGCTGCTTCAATGGCTGCAAATAGAAAGTTGCGGCAGTCATCATTTCACGCAATGATTGGCTGCGGGTCTGCAACGACAATCTGTAACAGCATATCCTTTAAACGGGATCATCTAGGGAGCAGGAACGATGCACGATCTTGACGAACGTTCTGAACAAGAAAGGTTTTCGGCAGACGTAGAAGGCACGAGCACTCCCGTCGATACTGATCGGCGCGCCATGATGGGCCTGGCAGCCGGCGGCCTTGCAAGCGCCTTTCTCGGGATGACGACGACCTCCGCCCAGGCAACCGGGGGGATCGGGTTTGTGGGCAGCGCACAAGCCCAGACCGCCGGTGCGACCACCACGCCTTGGTGGCCTTCGAAGTTCGGGAAGGATGATCAGGTGGGAGCGACCAACCTGATCACGCCGACCAAGATTCTCGACGCGCTCAAGCTGGTGAAGACCGGCAAGGTCTACGAAATGAGCCATATCTATGAATCAAGTATGCCGAAATTCGGCGAGCGCATCTTTGCGCTGCGAATCCCCGGTGCACCAACTGGCGGTCCGCTCGGGTCCAACAACGTGATCTGGCACGATGAGTTCGTCGCGACCGAGATCGGCCAGGTCGGCACCCAGCTCGACGGCCTCGGCCATATCGGCATGGCCTTCAAGGGCGATGACAAGACCGAGATGCGATTCTACAACGGCTTCACCGCGGCAGAAATGAGTAATCCCTACGGCCTCAAGAAGCTCGGCGTCGAGAACGTCAAGCCGATCATCACCACTGGGCATCTGTTCGACCTCGTTGGACTCAAGGGCCGAGCCATGAACCTTGGCGAGGAGATCACGGTCGCTGATCTCGAAGCTTGCCTCAATCGGCAGAAAATGTCCGCCGACGCCATCAAATCAGGCGACTGCGTCTTCCTGAATACTGGCTGGGCTTCCTTGTGGAACAAGGATAACGCACAATACGTCAAAGGCGAGCCTGGGATCGGCCTTGACGCAGCCAAATGGCTGATTAGCAAGGATATCGTGCTTGTCGGCGCCGATACTTGGGCGATCGAGGTTGTGCCGAACCCCGACGCCAATCTAGCGTTCCCCGTCCATCAGGAACTGCTCGCGAAGAACGGCATTCATATTCACGAATGCCTCGTCACCGCAGACCTTGCAGCTGACGGCGTTTACACCTTCTGCTACGTGATGCTGCCCCTGAAGATCAAGGGTGGAACAGGATCACCGGGCAGACCCATAGCTCTTCTCTGATCGCTCTCAATGGAGAGGCAGCTACCCGCACTTCCTTTCCGTGACGCATCAGGAATTTCACGACCATGGCGGAATTTCCGCCATGGTTTTTTGTGTGTTGCTTACAAACGTTGCGCCCATCGGTCGGCCGTAGCAGGCGACATCAGCCGCCAAAATCTCCGCCAAGGCATATCAAGCTGCCGCTAGCAGTTCCAAATCAGGCCAGGTGATGGCCCACGATGAGTGCGGCCCAGGCAATTAGAAACAGACCAAGAGGCTGGCTGAGTTTCCTGCCCCACGCCGCATTCTTCTCGATCCCCATGACTGCACCAAGCACAAGCATCCAGCCGACATTGCCGCTCCCGACGACGAACATCAGCAGCATGATCGCCCAGCAGCAACCGACGCAGAACACACCGTGATGTGTGCCGAGCAAGAAGGCATCGAGTCGCGGCGTGATGCCATGCCAGTGCTGCATGATGAAACTCAGCGGCGTGCGGCATTTGTCCAGGCAGTGGTATTTCAGCGGGCTGAACTGAAACAGTCCGGCAATCGCCAGCACGCTCGCGCCCAACACCCAGGCGTTGAACGTCAACCAATCCGACCGCTGCGCCATGGCGTGCAGCCCGGCGTCCAGCAGATGCGCCGCCAGGCCGAATCCCAGCCACACCGACAGATAGCCAGCTATCAGCATCGCTATCAGCTCGATACGATCGCCGCGCCCAGCAGCGAGACGATCGAACCGGTGCAATAGTGGCAAGGTGGTCGGCAGCATCATCGCTGCCAACATCAGAAGCCATCCCCCGGCATAAAGCAGTCCGGGCAACAACAGGTCGCCGCCGGGTAGCACGCGACAGATGGCAGCGGCGATGCCGAGTTCGGTCCAGCGGCCGTGGTCGAGATAGCGGCCGTAAGGGCTCTGATCCCACAGAAACAGCGCGATCCAGGCCGTGCCGATCAGGCAACCCATGATCGGCACGAACCAGTTCCGTGTGCGCAGCGCCCGCATGTCCGGCGCGCGATGCTAGGCGTCGAACACGAACGTGCTCTGCAAGGCGTTGTGCCCGGTCATGTCCAGGTCATGGCCGAGTTTCTCGTGCTTCGAGCGATAGCGCGTCGCCTTGCCCACGAACACCGGGGCGCCGGGCACAGTTGAGAATATCGTGTTGCTCAGGACCGTGGTCGATCCATCGGGGCCTTTGTATGGCTCCAACTCGGCATAGCTGACTTCGCCGACCCTGAGCGTACCTTTACCGCCTTGTACATCGAAGGTGATCGGCGCGCGCTCAACCGATACGATTTCCCCGACCAGCTTGGCAAAGTCCGCAATCGGACCACCGAGCTTGCCGCTGTAGACATCCAGCAGCGCTTGTTCCTGCGCAGCCGAGGCCTTTTCGTCGAGATAAACGGCCACGCGGAAATTCCCCGCGAGAACATTGCCGGGTATGTGCGACACCAGGGCAAGCGTCCGTCCCGCCACATCGATTCCGTCGACCGCGCCCGCATCGAAGTGGTAGGCGAGCACGGAGTCGCAGGTGCCGTTATCCGGGTCCTCGCCGATCCAGCATGGACACAGGACGCGGCAGTCGCAGACCTCGAGCAAGCGTCCTTCTAGATGATAGGCCATTTTCGCCTCCACTGTTGGCGGACAACATGTCTTGCTGGGCGTCGCACCTGTTGGTCGAACGGCGCGCCACGGGCGCGTCTTCATCCACGTGTTCGGCGACGACCCGAAGGATCATGCTGCGGCGGTTTGGATTTAACGTCACGCAATGATTTTCGTACTGATGCGGCGCGCCGGTACTCGTCTCGACGGGGGCCGGCTGCCGATGGATCAAGATGCTTCAACCGAACGTAGATCTGGATTTTTCGCAATGCGTACAGCGCCCGGAGACCGGGCACGAAAAAGTATATCGCTGAATGACGAACCGGCCCATTGGGAATTGGGACAGCAGTTCTGCCTCGAAGAAGGCCGCGCCGAGCTGGTGGGCCGAGCCGAGCGCTCCGCCATTAGAGGTCGACATTACCTCACGAAGCTCATTGTCCGCGCGCGGTCGGAGCTGTATCTCCAGCCAGCTTCGAATGCATTATTGCAGTCACTGATAAAGTCTTGTGGCACGCAAAACGCTGAGTGAACCGCCGACACTTGCGCGATGATTGCGAGCCGTTTTGCTCTTGCGCGCCAATCGCGCGGGCATCGCAGCCGGTGTCGAAACGTTCGCGCTGCGCCTTGTTGCCTGGCGCTCCAATGGATGAAGCTGCGTGCTCTTTCGGTCACAGCTCAAGTGAATTCCATCGCTTGCCGATTTTGCATAGCCCAGAGTTTCGTTGTCAGTTTAATTTCCACATGCGGAGAATTTCCCCGGCAATGGCGGGAGGTCGTCAATGCAGCGCCTTGGATCGGCTGTGGGACCCGGTTTTTCGCGGCTGCTCTTGTACGTTGGAGTAGTTGCCGCTCTGCTATCGCTTTCCGCTCAAATCGCGTGTGCCGATGAAGGCGGCGTCAGCTTCTGGATCCCCGGATTTTTCGGCAGCCTCGCGGCCACCCCTGCGCAGCCGGGGTGGTCGGGCACTACGATCTATTACCATGACTCGGTCTCCGCCGGAGGTGATGTGGCGCGGGCGCGAGAATTCGAGATTCGCAACATTCCAGTGAATTTCACTGGCAACGTGAACGCAACTGTCAATGCAAGTGTGAATCTTGACTTCTTTGCCGCAACCTACACCTTTGCGACGCCGGTTTTGGGTGCTCAGGCCTCTGTCACCTTCTTAAGCGCCTACGGCGCCAACTCAACATCGCTCGCGGGAACGCTCGCAGGAACATTCACAGGACCGCTCGGCAACTCTGTTCCATTCTCGCGCTCCGATGCCATCAACAGCACGATCGTGGGATTTGCCGATGTGATCCCAATCTACGAAATGAAATGGAATGCCGGCGTCAACAACTACATGTTCTACGCCGCCGGGGACATGCCGGCCGGGGCGTACGACTCAATGCGTCTTGCGAATATAGGGATTGGGCATTGGGCTTTCGACACCGGCTTCGGCTATACCTATTTCGATCAGAAGGCCGGGCGTGAAGCTTCGGCGGTGCTCGGATTCACGTACAACTTCATAAACCCGGCCACTCAGTATCAGAATGGCGTCGACATGCATCTCGACTGGGGCGCGTCGCAATTCCTGACCAAGCAGTGGCAGGTCGGCCTCGTCGGTTACCTCTACCAGCAACTCGGCTGCGACAGCGGCTCCGGCGATCAGGTCGGTTGCTTCCGATCGCGCGTGGTCGGCGTCGGCCCGCAGGTCGGCTACATCTTTCCGATCGGAGATAAAATGCAGGGCTATCTCAACCTGAAGGCCTACGGCGAATTCGCCAATGAAAATCGGCCAGCAGGCTGGAATCTCTGGCTGACCTTCAACATTTCGCCTGCCGCGGCAACACCGCCCACGCCGACAAGACCAATGTTCACGAAATAGACCGGGCTGTTGCGCCATCTCTGCAGCGAGTCAGAAAACGGGGTCCGATTGTCCTTGATAGCGCGGCGGCCGAATTTGGTGCTCGGGGGGTCATGTCATGACAATGGCATTTCTCGGAAGCGTCGCACTCATCGCAGTCGGCGTAAGCGTTGCCGCCAACGCCGCTGATATGCCGGTAAAAGCGTCGCCGCTGCTTACAGAACCGCCTTACAATTGGTCAGGAGCCTACGTCGGCGCGAATTTCGGTGGAGCGTGGACCAGCGGCAATCTGAATATTCCCAACAACAATTTTTACGGCGGTCTCACCGAGTTTATTGCGGGCGTTCAAGCGGGCTACAATTTCCAGGCCGGGCACTTTTTGTTTGGTGTCGAGGGTGATTTCGATGGCGCGACGTTTGGCCACCCAGTACTGCCGACCCCAACACTCGGCTCGGTGAGCCAGAATTGGATCGGGACAATAGCTGGCCGCGCAGGCATCGTGGAGGATCGTTGGCTTGTCTATGCAAAGGTCGGCGGCGGCTGGGTTCACAGCAACGCAGTATTGAACTTTCCTGGTGTCAGTTGGACCGGATCAACCACAAGTCCAGGTTGGCTTGCAGGGGCAGGCGTGGAATACGGCTTTAAATCGCATTGGACGCTCAAGCTCGAGTACGACTATCTCGCACGGTCAAACTGGACTTCGGCCACCTTCCCGCCAATCCAGTTGAACCGCGACCTTCAAATGGTCAAGTTTGGTGCGAACTACAAGTTCGAGAGCGGTCTTAACGATACGGTCGAGCAGACAAGTCCCGGCTATTCTCGCGAACCGTCCGAAGACGAAGATCTGGCCAAAAAATCGCAGAACCCGATCGCCGACATGGTCAGCGTTCCGTTCCAAAGCAACACGAATTTCAACGCGGGGCCGTTCAACCGCACCCAGGAGGTCTTGAACATACAGCCGGTTGTTCCGCTGCACATCAATGCGGACTGGAACATGATCGCGCGCACGATCATTCCGGTCATCAGCCAGCCCAACCCTATTTTTAATAGCAACACGAATGGCGTTGGCGACATCACGGAAGAACTGTTTTTCTCGCCTACACATCCGGGTCCTCTGATTTGGGGCCTCGGTCCGGTCTTTACGATACCGTCCGCGACCGATCCTATCCTTGGACAGGGAAAAGTGCTGTTCGGTCCTACGGCCGTCGCGTTGGTGACGCCGGGACATTGGGTGATAGGCGTGCTGGTCAACAATCAGTGGTCAGTCGGCGGCAACCCATTGCGGCCGCCCGTGAATGAGTTTCTCACACAGCCATTTGTCAACTACAACATGGCGCACGGATGGTTCTTGACCTCGTCGCCTGTCATCACGGCGAATTGGCTGGCAGCGTCGGATGAGCGGTGGACTGTTCCGATTGGCGGCGGTCTCGGCCGGATATTCAAGCTTGGCGACCAGCCAGTGAGCGCCTATGTCTCCGCCTATTACAACGTTGTTCATCCAACTGGTACGCCGAATTGGCAATTGCGCGCCGAATTGTCACTGCTGTTCCCGGAGAGATAGCGAATGCGAGTGGCCATTCGCGTCATGGCCCGGAGTTAGCGGCGAGCTTCGGAGACCAAAAATGAGTCGCGAATTCGTGCTGTTTATCGGCACCTTTACTACGCTACTCGCGATCATAAACCCGCTCGAGGTTCTGCCGGTATATCTCAAGCTATTGGAAACGAAGGATGCCGAAACACATCGTCAGGTCGCGTGGAAGGCGTGCATCTACGCACTGCTACTTAGTTTCTTCTTCCTGATCTTCGGCACACTGATCCTGCGTCTCTTCGGAGTGCCGCTAAGCATGGTCCGTATCGTCGGCGGCATCATCTTGATGAAAATCGGATTCCAGCTTTTTTCGCCACCCCCATCGGGGAGAGGAGTGATCCCGGCCGGTGATGCGGGGCAAGACGCGAACATTGCTTTCGTGCCGCTTGCGATGCCACTCATGTGTGGACCGGGCGCAATCGCGACAATCCTTGGAATGGCGTCGACAATCAAGCATTCTGAGACCGAGCTCGCCTCGTTTGTTGCTATCGCGGCGGCCATCCTGGCTACGATGTTTGTGAGCTATCTGTGTCTTGTTTACGCAGGCAAGCTTTCGGAGAAATTAGGTGCGATGGGGATTGATGCCATCACTAGGATCGTCGGCTTTTTCGTCTCCGCGATGGGAGTCGCCCTGATCTTTAACGGCATCATTGAGGCCTTGGAAACGCATGGCGTCACCTCTCTCCACTGAAAGCGATTGCAGAAATGGGTCGCACCATGGTCTGCCCCCCTGCACCCGCCTATGACCTGTTCCAGAACCTGATCGAGGATACAGCCTGCCACATCGTCTCTGATCCAAAATTGCCACAAGCGACGATCTCTGGGCCCGCGCCTAACCCCTCTCCGGGCGCTCGACTTCGGTGAAAAGGCTTCCTTGTGCCGCACTTGAACCTGCGCGGCCGCCGCCGGCACCGCGGAGCACCCATGCTGCACCTACTGCAAGAACTGCGCCCACGAGTGGACCTGCGACATACACCCAGTAGCTCGTGAAGTCCTTTGCAACTAAGTTCGGGCCGAACGTGCGTGCAGGGTTCATCGACGCTCCCGAGATAGGGCTCCCCCACAACCCCGCCAGCGCAATGTACGCGCCAACGCCAATAGCGCCGAAAATCCCGATGTTCTGGGCGCCTGACGCCGTGCCGAGAATGACACTGACGAGACCGAGAGTCAGCACGGCCTCCATCAGGAAGGCATCGGACGCGGAGTATCCCGACGCGGGATAGTTCGACCCGTAGCTGGCCGACACGTTGATCACCGCGTGCAGGAACAGTGCCGCGAGCGTCGCGCCGATCAACTGCACGACGATGTATCCCGGCACGCGACGCCATGGGAAGTCACCACGCAGCGAGAACGCGATACTGACCGCCGGATTGAGGTGAGCGCCGGACACCTTACCCATGAAGAGGATGATCGCCATCACCATCAGACCGGGTGCGACGACCGCAGCGGCACGGCTGATCCTGCCGGGAAAAGCCTGACCCATCATGCCGCCACCGGCGGCCACCAGGACGAGGAAGAACGTTCCGAGCAGCTCGGAGAAGAGACGGCGCCACTCTTGACTCGGATCGTGGAAGTCGTTCAGCGACGCGACGAGCTCGTGATCCAGATGGCTCAGTGTTCTCTCGGCCTCTGCATGCGCCATGAGCAGCTCCTTCCTCTAGTCGATGCCGCCGTCGGTTCGCCTCTCGCACCGAGCCGGCACCGCTCGGGCCCTCGGCGCGCTTGCGGATTTCTCGCGCTGGATAGGCATGCCTTCAATCCTCCAAGACGGGACCACACCAGCCGGGCAGGTAGCTCGCCTCCTCATTTTTGGCCAATTCCAGGGCTTGCTCGAGGGCGTCCTCGAAGTGGGTCTCAACGATTTTACGCTTGACCCGTCGACGCAAAAAATCCGCCCACAAGAATTCGCTGAACGGCGTCGTGTCCTTGGCGAACCCGCCGGCGCGTCGCAACTCGCCCGCCAACGAGCGGAACGGATCGTCAACAAGCTCGGCCACGGTCTTCGGCAAATCCTTGTAAGGGCGCAGGCGGCCCTCGTCGTCGTACGGATGCATCCAGCTGTGATTGTCCAGGACGAACCAGAACGAATCAGGCTCCAGCGTTCTGAGATTTTTCACCACGGTAACCAGTACATCTTCGACGCCTTCGTCATGCAGCGCCCGCGCTAGGTGATGATGATCGATGACGTAGTGGCGGTCCTCCGGGCCAAGCACGACCGGGATCATATGCTTGCCTAGAAACTCGGCTCCTTTCTTATTGCTCTCGTCACGCCAGCGCTTCCGCTTCTCCTTGACCTCCCGAACGCCGACCGTCATCTGGGTCGGGCGCAGGTCTGCGATCGCAACGGGCTTGAGAATGGGTTCGCGAACCGACATCATGCGGGCTCCTTGATCATAAGAAGCACCCGCATTCCAAAGTAGCAGATTTTCGCGCCTTTTGCGTTAGTCAGAGTTGCTGACTAAGTTCACGCCTTTCTACCACGCCCGGATTGGGTCAAAAGCGGCGGTCAAGGCAAATGTGGGCTGATGTGCCTCGTCCGCAAGCGAGGAGGTGATTGCTCCGCCCATCACGCCCGCGTTGAGCGCAAAGAGCACGATGCTAAGAAGTCTGAGTCTGCGATTCATCTCCGTCTCCCTTGCCTTTCAAGTGCAACGACGATGACGACAAGATTCGATTTCACGTCGTCCTCCGACAGTTGATGGCGCGGGTGAAACTGAACGACCCCTGAGCGGATGCTCGAGGTCGGATCGCGCTACCTCCCCGCTGCGCGGCTCAAAATAGCTGTCATCAGTTGGGCCGCCGTCTGATTGGAGACAAAAGCCTGCCTCCTGAGCTCTCGAAACACGTCAGGGAGAAGAGGAACACTGGCGATGATCAGTGTCCCCGCCGGCATGATGTTCGCTGCGATCTGCCGTTCCAGGACATCGTCGAACTGGCGCATGCGCGTCCATTTATCGGCCGCAGTAAGGCCACTCTCGTGGGCCACGACACGACAATAGGAAGCTATCAGCACGTTCTGCACGTCGGGCCATGAGATATTGGGATTGGCAAGTTGCAACCGATTGACTGCATCGTTGATCTCATTGACGAGATCGACGCGGTTCTCGGTGACGAATAGTCCGCCGCCGGAAGCGTCTCCCATGAGCTCAGGAACGGACGTGGCGCCGATTTCCGGACATTCCAGATTCTCGGCGCCATAGCCGTTTTGCGCGCCCCAGCAGAGAAACAGCAAGATCACGAGCATAGAGGCGACACATCGAAAGCCGCACTCCAAAACCACAACCAGCGAACGCGCTGGTGCAATTTCCTGAGCGCGAAGATCGTTTGATTCGAATGACATGGGCGTGGCCTACCAACGTCGGTTGCTTGTGGAGCGACACTCGCGTCCGGTCTCGCCGTCCGATTCGTGAACCGCTAGTTCAGGCAGGCGTAGCGGGCACGACCGCTTTGACGGCGGCCAGAGCAGCCTGAAGGGCATCTTCCTTGGTGTGGTCGAGCGACGTCTTCAGCACCGTACCGCCTTCGCCCTTGAGACCTTCGAGCACCTTATCGGCGGTCATCTTCCGCACCAAGACGAACAGCGCCGCCGTCCCCGGCTTGATGGCGGCCGCCGTGTCTTTCATGAATTTGTCGTTGATGCCGAGATCGGTCAAAGCACCGCCGACAGCGCCGCCGGCGGCACCCAAGGCGGCACCGGCGAGCGGCATCAAGAAGATCAGGCCGATCAGCGCCCCCCAAAAGGCACCGCCGACAGCGCCAGCGGCAGTGGTGTTGATCATCTGGTGAAGCTTGATATTGCCCTTGTCGTCCTTCGCGGCGATCACAGCATCGCCCAGTTCCAGCAAATATTCCTTCTGCATGCTCAGCAATTTCTGCCGGACTTCCTCGGCCTTCGCCTCGGTCGGAAATGCGATTACGACGAGATCACTCATTGCGATTCTCCCATATTTTGTTTTCCTCGCGGACAGCCGCGGCGTTTGTCGTTCACAATCCCAAGCCGTTCCAAGATCCACGCCTTGGCGCAGTTTCTTCAAGGACCTCGACGAGGCAAACTCGCCAAAGCTCATTCGCGTGAAAGGACAGAGCAGGCCTCCTGATCAACGGTACGCTGCGCGTCAAGCCTACTACTTTCAGCAGCCATGACCTTTCGAACGATGCTTTCTCGGCTGCCATGGAAGCCGCCGAACCCGAAGCGGTCGATGAAGAGTGCCGGACCGTCGCCGTCCGGACCTTGTCTTCGTAAGCGCATCCCGCCGGCCGCGGGCATTCAAGCGCATGGGTCAGGTTGACAATCTCGAAATGATTGTAGGGGAAGCACATTCATCGCTCCACCTGTTCTGTGCGGACGCCCCATGGGGCGCCCGCATGCTGCGATCACGCTCGCTTCACGCGGCTCTCAGTCGCTCGCCGCACTGGCATTGGCCTTTTTGACCTCTTCCAGGATCCCGCTGAGGTTGTAGCTTTCAGGCGCTTGCAGCGGCGGGAACTTCTCGTATGTGAGCAGGTGCGCCAGCCACAGTCGCTGACCGATCGGCAGGATGTTCCAATCATACTGAAAAGCGGTCGCCGGTGCGCCGAGCGCACCGCCGATGCTCATCGCCGTCTTCTGATCGACGCCGACTGCCTGCTCGAACGGATCACGCTTGATGTTCTGGACGAGAGTGAAGTGGAATGGGATCAGCGGCATGATCCAGCCGGCAGGCCCGGGCTGCGACATGGTATAGTACATCTTCCAGTTCTTGTAGCGCACGGCGGACGGCGTCGCGCCCGAGAAATAGAAGAAGTAGTCCCGTGCCGACTTGTCGGACTTGCCTTCGAGGTACTCGCGCTGGTCGAAGCCGTCGAGGGTCGTTTTGACGATGCCTGGGTACTTGCCGGCCTCTATCTGTTGCTTCAGCTCATCGCCCTTCGGTCCGCCGGCGATGTCGACAAAGGTGGGCACCCAGTCAAGCGCGGCGAACAGCTGG
Organism: Pseudomonadota bacterium; assembly: GCA_023388935.1. Lineage (GTDB taxonomy): Bacteria > Pseudomonadota > Alphaproteobacteria > Rhizobiales > Xanthobacteraceae > Bradyrhizobium. The sequence continues at coordinate 11,564 of JAEWFG010000247.1, forward strand.
TTCTTCACCGTACCCGGCTTGATGACGCCCGGCCACTTGATCACCATCGGCGCCCGGTAGCCGCCTTCCCAGGCTTCGCCTTTCTGGCCCTTGAACGGGGTCACGCCGCCGTCCGGGAAGGTGATCGCCTCGGCACCGTTGTCGGTCGTGAATACAACGATCGTGTTGTCGGCTTGGCCCATGTCGTCCAGCTTCTTGAGAACAACGCCGATGTTGTCGTCCATCTGCTTCATGCCGGCTTCGTTGACACCCCAGTCCTTGCCGCCTCGCTCGCCCACCATGGCCTCGTATTTCGGCGGCAACACGGTGACGACGTGCATGCGTGCCGGGTTGTACCAGACGAAGAAGGGCTTATTGGTCTTCTTCGGGTCGTTGCGGTCGAGGAAGTCGACGACCTTATCCGAGATCTCCTCGTCCACCGTCCTCGAGCGGTCCAGCGTCAGCGGGCCCTCATCGCTGCACATCTGGTTCTTGGCCGTGCCGTCCGGAGACTTGCACCAGAGGACATTGCGCGGGGGCGTCAGACACAACGTGGTCTTGGGATCCACGGCGCCAGGCACTTCCGGCACGCCGGGAATCGGCGTGTTCTTGCAGGGCGGCGCAACGGTCTGCTGCAGCGGCGTTTTGTTGATGTCGGGGAAGCTCACGCCCTGCATCGCATCGAGGTGGTACAGATAGCCCCAATATTCTTGAAAGCCGTGTGCCGTCGGCAAGGCCTCGGTGTGGTCACCGAGATGGTTCTTGCCGAACTCTCCGGTGGTATAGCCGAGGTCGAGCAGGAACTGGGCGAGCGCCGGCGTGCCTGGCCGCAGGTAGGACGGGCTTCCGGGGAGCTGCGGCGGGATCATGCCCGTGCGGAGCGGATACATGCCGGTGAAGAACGCATTTCGCCCCGAAGTGCAGCTCTGCATGGCGACATAGTCCACGAACATCGCGCCCTCGTTGCCGATGCGATCGATGTTCGGCGTTTCGCCGACCATCAAACCGCGGTGGTAGATGCTTGGTTGCATCCAGCCGATGTCGTCGCCCATGATGAAGACGATGTTGGGTTTTTGTCCCTGCTGGGCGGAGGCAGGAATGCTCGCCATTGTCGTGGCCGTACACGCCACGACAAGAGCGCCCCAGATACCTCTGAATATGTTCATGGCTGGCTTCCTCAATGTTGGCTCAATGTTGGCTGCCGGATCCTGGGCCGCAGTCCTCGCCCAACTTCATCCGCCGACCGACTTGGCTTCATTGATCGTGCCGCATCGCAATCAGCAATCGGTCGGTCGCCCTGCTTGCGCCAAATTGTCCCGAGCTCGCTCTGCGCGCTATGCAGCTTCGGCAGTCCGTTGTCCGTGACCGACTGAAATGACGAATGTGATGCGATGCGTGTCCCGAAAAAAAGTTTTACGGCTCAGGGCGTTGATGCTGGGGAGCGGCTTTTGCGACGTTCGCCCTCGAAGGATAGTCACGCGTTGGTGATCTAGATGAACTGACCGTTCGGCGATCGGGAGTTCGGACGAACCAGTTGCGGGCTTCGTGGCGGCTCTCGGATAACTGCGAGACCTTGCGGTGTCGGGACTCGACGACGTCATCCTTTGTAGCACTCGGTGGAGCTCGACCTTGTTGTTCGGTTACCGTATCTGTGCTAGAAAGCGTGTGTTCTGAAAAAGCTCAACTTTGAAGGCGCCGCCGGCAGCGGCGCCTTTATCTTGTCGAAGGCATGGCTGATCACGGGCGATCGCGCCGCCGATCTTCTGGCCCCACAGCGGCTCGTCATCCCTCTCGACACCTAATGACTACTGAACTCGAGCGACAGTTGGCGGCTTCCACTGACCGTCGACAATCTCCTTGTCCGCCCAGTATGCGCGGATGTAGAGCGAAAAGGGCCCCTCGGGCGCTGGCAGCCAGTTGCTTTCCTTGTCCTTGCCGGGCGATTTACTGCCAGCGTAGAGCGTCAGTGAACCGTCTGCGTTGTACTTGAGGGTCTTGTTCTTGGTACCTAACGAGTAGCGGTCGAGCGGGTTGGGATCGAAAAAATGTACATCGTTGTACAAAGTTAGCGACCAGAACCCGTTGACCGGAGGACTTTTGGCAAAGGTAATCGCATAGGTATTCTTACCATTGAGTTGCTGACCTTGGCTGTCATCGTCTGTGTAGATGTACTTGGTTTCCGTAGGCATGTTCTCGAACATGTTCGACTTAGCGGTGGCAGTGCGATTGACGTAGTCGGTGCCAAACGCCGCACCGTTCACTGTTGAATTCCAGCCGTTGCCCACAGGCCGCCCGTTGTAGCGCCACTGAAGGAACGGCGTGATCATTTCGCGCTCGGCCGCTAGTGCGGTTTCCTTGAGGGTTGCTTTAATTTCCGGGTCTTTGGCGGCAGCCTCCAGCACGCTGCCGATCCAGCCGTAGAGAGCTTCCTCGCCCGGGAGCGGCGGCACCTGCTTCATGACCGCCGGCAACTCATCGAAATAGGTTTCGGGGTTCACCCACTGGGTCTCGCCTTTGCCTGTGCGTTCCGGAGGCGGAAAATGCGGGAGCTTGCTCCAGTCCTTGGTTTTCATCTTCCCGTCGAACTTCGAGAGTGGGTAGAAGTCAATCTGGCTGAGCACCTGCTGGATTGCCTTGTGATCCTCAGCCGTATCGTCCATGAAAACGCGCGGGCCCGCAGCGACGATTGTCGTGGACGAGCGCAACACAGCCTGGATACCGGCTGGAGCTTCACCCTTCCACCCCGGGCCGACGATCATGTAGAATCCAGGCTTGGTGCCATATTGTTTGCCGATGTTCGACAGTTCGTCGGTGCGCGCATCCCAGAGTGCGAAGACCCAGAAGCGATCGCCGAAATCCGGCACCTGGAAAACGATGGGCTCCTTGTCTAGGTCGAAGAAGCCAAACCCATAGACGACGTCCTGGTTCGTGCAGGTGACGAAACGCTGATCCGCGCTGATGTAATTGGTCAGCATTGCCACCGCGTTGTGCGCGACCGGCAGCACGCCGCCCAGGAGACCGGGTTCGGGCGCCTCGGAGAACATCTTGTTTCGATTGGCGTTATTGACGAGCGGCCAGCCCCACAGATAGGCCATCCGGCCGACCGTCTGGACGTAGGGTTTGGTCATGGCCGTGCCAGGCGCCGGGCCGGGGACTTGCGCTGCAGCAGTCGGTAACGGGACCTGTTGAGCGTAAACGAGTGACGTCGTCACAGCGCAAATGACCCCAGCGCAGCTCAGTGTTCGCAGTATTGTTTTCATAGACCTCTCCTACGTCTGGACAGCCACAACAAACGTGGAGCGGGACCTGGTCGGTGCGCTATGCAAGTTCGGCGAAGATCGACTCATATTCGCGGGTCGTGGGTCGTAACAGCGCGGGTCGCCTTCGGGTCCAAAAGCGGCAGCAAGGCCAACGCTCCTATGGAATCTGGTTTCCCGCACCCAGCCGACATGGCAGCGGCGATTGCGTTGTTCAGATCAGGGCCAAGATCAGAATGACCATCGCTCGAACGACGCCCTTCGCGTGCGCCGCAAGCGGGCCGCCCGTGGCCTGCCGAAAGCGCATAGCGTGAGCTGTTCTTCCCGGCTCAACTCCGCTCACTCGGTAGTCCACCGAAGGAGGCGGCTCATGAAGATCGGCAGTAAATTGCGACGCGCCCTTCTGGCCGGTGTCGCTGTGGTAATGGCGATGACCGCACCGGCCATCGCGCAGAACGTTCGCGGAAGCGCCACGGGTCCCACGACAGCCAAAGGCTATGACCATCCGGACCAATTCATTCATCTGACGCCGGTGAAGCCGGCCGACAACATGTACCCGGTCATCGCGCATCCGGAACAGGAGCAGCAAGCGCGTGGAAAGCTCGCCGAGCTGGAGCGGAAGACCGGCAAGAAGCCAAATTTCATTTTCTTCCTGCTCGACGACGTGGCTTGGATGGACCCGGGCTTCAACGGCGGCGGCATTGCCGTCGGCAACGAAACACCGACGATGGATAAGCTGGCAAACGAAGGCCTCAACCTGACCTCGGCGTACTCGACGCCGTCATGCTCGCCGTCACGCGCCACCATCCACACAGGTCAGAACCCACTGCACCACGGCATCCTGCGTCCACCGATGTACGGCGAGGCGGGCGGGCTGGACGGGGCAATCACGCTGCCGAGCATCCTGAAGAAGCTCGGGTACGTGACACGCGGCGCGGGCAAGTGGCACATGGGCGAGAACCGTGGCTCCCTGCCGCAGAACGTCGGTTACGACGATTATCTCGGTTTTCTCGGCGTATCGGACGAGTACACCGAATGGCGCGACCAGTACTTCAATCCTGAGGTGGCGCTGAGCCCATCCCGCTTCCGGATGATGGAAGAGGCTCCATTCAACCGTTACGAAGTGCACTGCAGCCCTGCCAAACCGGAACAATGCGATAATGGCAGGCTGATTGACCTCGACTATATCAAGGACCTCGACAAGCACTGGATGGACTACAGCGTCGACTTCATAAGGCAGATGAAGGAGAGCAAGCAGCCGTTCTTCCTCTACCACGCCACGCGCGGCTGTCACTTCGACAACTATCCGTCCGACGAGTGGGCGGGTAAGTCGCGAGCGCGCACCGTATTCGGCGACTGCATGGTGCACATGGATTATGTGCTCTCGCAACTCGTCAAGGCGCTCGAAGATACGGGTCAGCTCGAGAACACGCTCATCATCCTGTCTTCGGACAACGGCCCGGAGTGCGAAGTCCCGCCGCATGGCCGCACGCCGTTCCGCGGCTGCAAGGGTTCCTCGTGGGAGGGCGGCGTGCGCGTCCCGACCTTTGCGTATTGGAAGGGCATGATACCGCCGCGCCGGTCGGAAGGGTTGTTCGATCAAGCGGATATTTTGCCGACGCTCGTGTCGCTGGCTGGCAAGCCCGGCGCGCAGCTCGACGAGTTCTTCCCCAAGACGACTTACATCGACGGCGTCGATCAGTCCGGCCTGCTGCTCGCCGACAATGGCGAGTCGGCCCGCCGCGAGCGCATCTACACGCTCAATCAGTACTTCGCGATGATCCGTATCGACGAATTCAAAGCGATTTGGACGGCTGAAATCGAAAACGGCTTCTTCCAAAGGGGCGACTGGGGCGGGTTCAGCGGTCCGATCGTGGTCGACTCAGGAGGTGCCGCTGCGGTCAATCTCTACACGAATCCAAAGGAAGACGTGTCCATCGGCATTCGACACATTCCGATGGCGGTGCCGTTGCTGACTACGGCAGGTTGGTACTTGAAGGAGCTCGTCCAGTATCCGCCACAGTTCAAGATCGGGTTCCTCAACAACAACCCACCGATCTACGATCTCCTTCCGAAGGTGAAGAGCGCGATCGAGAGATTGCAGCAAGAGCGAGAGGAAAAGCATCCGCGACCGCAATAGTCGACCCATAGCGCGCGCCAGAGCGACGGCGGCAAAACGTTACTGCCTCGGTCGTGTGATCCAGCATCAGCGCGTGAAGTTGATCGGCGCGAGGAACGCGTCCCGCGTTCCCGGTTTGGCAGCGGGGAACTGCGGGAAGGGGTTTGCGCGGCGGAGGATTTCGAGCGCCTCCTTGTCGAGCACCGCATTGCCGGACGATTTTTCCACCGAGCTTGCGACGACATCGCCCACGCGGCTTAGCTCGAACCGGACCACGGTCGTGCCCGCGGCGCCGCGCGCAGCGGCCGGATAGCGCTTGAAGCGCTGCAGATGTCCGAACACCAGCGCGCTGTAGGCGTTCGCGCTGGCCTGGGAGAATTGCCCGACATGTTCGGTCTTTGGCGGCGCCCGTGTCTCGGGGGCCGGCGGCTGAGCCTGCGGCTGCGGTTTCTCGACCTCCTTGGGCGTCTCCTGCGGCAGCGTGACATCGGCCTGCTGTTGCGGCGGCGGCCGTTGCTCGGCCTTTTCCACCTGCTCCTCCTTGGGCGGTTCCGGCGGCGCCGCCTCGGCTTGCTGCATCGTCGGTCCGACCGCGATATCCTGGTCCTGGATTTCGGGCGAAGCGGCGTCGACCGGCGCGAGCGTCACCGAGATCGCGGGAGTGATGGCGGGCTCGACCGGCCGGCGCGCATACCAGAACGCGACGGATAGCAGGATTGCCGCGTGCGCTGCCAAGATCGCGAGCGCTGCCAGCAGCCAGCGCGAGAAGCCGGGGCGCTCCGGCAGATGCAGGGTGTACGCGGTCATTGCTTTGCGGCCGGCGCTTCCAGCCCGACCAGCGCGAGCTTGAGGTATCCGCCGTCCCGCAACGCGTTCATCACCTGTATCAGCTCGCCATAGTTCAGCGATTTGTCGGCACGCACGAAAATCGTCGCGTCCTTGTGATTGTTGGTGGCGGTATCGAGCGCACGCGCAAGGGTGTCACGATCGACGACGGCTTCGCCGACCGCAATGGTGTGATCCGGCTTGATCGTGACGAAGACCGGCTTGTCTGGCCGGGGTTGCTCCGGCGCGGTCGAGGCGGGAAGGTTGACACCGATGTCTACGGTGGCAAGCGGCGCGGCCACCATGAAGATGATGAGCAGCACCAGCATGACGTCGATGAACGGCGTGACGTTGATCTCGTGCTGAATTTCGAGATCATCGCCGGTTGAACGAGAACCGAGACGCACGGCCATGGCGTTCACTCCGCTGCGCGCGACAGGGCTACGCCGCGGCTGCGCTGCCCGCGGCTGATCAGGAGCAGGAGCTGCGCCGAGGCGTCACCCAGGAGCGTGCGGTAACCCGCGATCACGCGGGCGAGGTGATTGTAGATCACGACCGCCGGAATGGCGGCCACGAGCCCAAGCGCGGTGGCAAGCAGCGCCTCGGCAATGCCGGGCGCCACCACCGCGAGACTGGTGGTATGGGATTCCGAAATGCCGATGAAGGCGTTCATGATGCCCCACACCGTGCCGAACAGGCCGACGAAGGGGGCGGTCGCGCCGATGGTGGCGAGAATGCCGGTCCCGCGCGAAATCTGCCGCATCATCGCCGCTTCCACGCGCTCGAGCCGCAGCGCCACGCGCTCCTTGAAGCCCTCGTCGACGATGTCGTCGGACAGCTCCGCCTCGCGCGCCGTTGAGAGGACCAGCTGCGCGACGGCATCCCGTGCGCTATCGCATTCATCCGTCGCGTCCGTCAGGCTGTTGCCTTCCTCCAGCATCCTGATCCGGCGCAGCGCGCGGCTTCTTGCGACGCGCAGCTCGATGGTCTTGGCGAGCCAGACTGTCCAGGTCACGAGCGAGGCGAAGGCGAGCCCGATCATGACTGCCTTCACGACGATGTCCGCGTTGAGGAACATTCCCCACGGCGACAGATTGCGCGGAAGCAGGGAATCCGGAACTTGCGCGAGCGCGGGCTGCGAGTGGAGCGCAAGGGCCGTCAGCAGACTGAATGCAGTCAGTACCGGCCGGCGCCACAGTCCGCGCTGACGCATTTCTTCAGGATGTTTCATCTCGTTCTTTCTTCTCGATCGGCCCCCCGATCGTTCCCCGCATTCCATATGTTCCGTGAAGGCCTGCTTGGATGAAGCGACCATTAAAGCAATCCCTCGAGGTGATAGTTCAAGCCGGCTTTGACTTCGTTGACGGCGGACTTGACGGCCACGCTGTTGCCGAACGGGCTCGTGAAACTCGACGTTTTGCTGCCGAAGTGGAGATAGTCGTATTCGAGCTTCGCCGACCAATAAGATCCCAACATGTATTCGAAGCCGCCGCCGGCGATCCATCCGGACCTGGTCGTGTTCACCGATGTGAGACCATCGAGTCCGCTGTTCACCTCCATGCGGTAGTCGGCGTTCATCCAGGCGGCGCCGGCTTTCCCGTAGATCATCAGCGGTCCCGCAACATAGCCAATCCTGCCGCTCAGCGTGTCATACCAGTTGTGATTGCTGGTAATCGAGAACGACGCGGTGCCCGCGGGATCAACGAGATTCGCTTTGCCCTGAGCCGACGTCCAGGCGAGCTCGCCCTCGATGCCGACCAGCCAGTTCGGCGTAGCCATATAATTGTAACCGGCCTGCAGGCCGCCGAGTGCGCCGCTCGGATTTGTGGTGCCGCTGCCGATCGGCGCGAACACGTGCTCGCCCGCGCTGAACGCGCCACCGAAGTTGGCTCCAGCATAGGGACCAGCCCAATGGTAAACGGTCGCCGCAGGCGGCGGGGCCTTGGTGTAGAAGCCGGGCAGAACGCCGGCAGTCTTCTCCGGAGCCCCGAGCTTCTGCGATATGCCGAAATAGTATCCGCGCCGCGGTCCGTATTGCGGGGCAAACACGCCGATGCCGCTGCCGTTGCGGATCTGGTAGATGTAGTCGGCGACGTTGACCACGTCGAACCGGACTGTAACCGGGAGTCCGTTCCAGCCATTGGCAAACTCATGCGACAGGCCGGTGTTGACCTGCCAATAGGATGGGAGGTGGTCGCAGTTGGGGCAGACCACGCCTGCCGGAGTCGTCCGCAGGCCGCTGCCGTAGATAAAGGTTGCGCTCGCAGTGGTGCCGTCCAACCAGCGATAACCAGAGTCGGTCCACCGGTACGCGACCCTTCCCGAGCCCGTATAGGTTTGATCGTGGTCGGTGTGGATCCAATTGTTCTGGATGTAGACCAGGTCGTCTGGACTAAACAGAGTCTGATTTGACACGACAGTGTGTGCGTGCTGGACCCCCCACGCCCAGCTGGTGTCAGCGGAGAAGCCGCCATACCTGAATCTGAGTTTCAGTTCGGCGCCGTAATTCTCGGCTTTGTCATAGTTGAACGCGGTCAGCACGTAGGCCTGGCCGAACTGCCCATCGTCAAGCAGGTCTCTGGCAGTCTTGTAGTAGATGCTGCCGCCGAGCTCCAGGCTCGGGCAATTTGGGGTTGCGACGGGTGCCTTGCCCGGCATTGTGGCTGGTGTCGTCGGACATTGCGGCAGCAATTGCTGCACGAAGCCCGCGTCGTAGACATTCGCCCGCTCGGGCAGGATCGGACCGACATTTTGGAGCGGCTGGCCGGCCACCTGGCCGGGCAACACGGCAGCCTGATCGGGGGTGACGATCGGGGCGCCGGCGGTGGTGCCGTTAAAGATCTGGGTTGGAATCGGACGACCAAGCACTTGTTGCGGCGGTTCGAACGTTCGCATGTAGCCGATATGGAATACGGTCGACCACCATGGTTTGTAGGTCAGGCTCGCGCGCGGACTGAACTGGTTCGCATCGACGTACTGGTAGATTTGATCGAACCGCAGGCCGTAATTGAGTGTGAGTTGCGGGGTCAGCCGCCACTCGTCCTGAGCATAAGCGCCAAGCTGCCAGCCAAACAATTTGCTGCTGTCGAGAATGTTGAACGGACTGTCGATCGCAGTCAGACCGCTCGGATCGTTGGGGGCGAGCGGCTCAACTGTGCTTACGGTCGCGATGCTGGTCTGCTCGCCGTTGGTGTAGAAGCCCGCACGAAGCGTGTGCGCTTCGTTCAGACGGTATGAGAAATCGCCGGAAACGCCGTTCAGGAACGAGCTGCGGTAAACGTCGGATGCGACGTCGTTGATGAAGAGGTCGCCCACCGGATCGGGCACGAAGTGAAGATCGCTGTAGCGCGAATAATACGCGAGCTGCGCATCGAAATTGCCTTCGGACTTCTGCCAGGCGATGACGTTGTAGGCGTTCTTCTCATATTGGTTTTGATTGAGGGTACTTGAATTGAACGAACTTTTGCCGAATGCGGTATAGGGCGGAGCATTCGGGTTGGGCGTACCATCCGGGTTGATACAGGGGTTCGCGGGGTCGAAAGGACCACCGCAAAATCCGCCAACGTTGCCAGGCTGCCCGGGATTGTTGGGGATCTGGTAACGGGTTTCGCCGAAGCCCGTAATCGTGACCACCCGCGCCGTTGGATCAAGCACCGTGGACGTGTAGGCGAAGAACCTGCCCTGTTCAGAATGATCGTGAATGGCATTGAGGGAAGCTATTGGATTCTCGAGGCCGAGGCCGGTGCTCAAATAGCGGCCGGTGACGTAATAGCTGGTGCTGCCCTCAACCCCACCATATTCGAAGCTTGGCGTGATGGTCTGTCGGCTGCCGCCATAGATGCTGACGCTGCCGCCCGACAGCGCCGCTCCGGTCTTGGTCGTGATGTCGAGGACGCCGGCCGTACGCAGACCATATTGGGCCGGCAGCGCGCCGGTGAGCAACCCAATGCTGCCGATGAACGAAGTCTCCAGAAGCTGCGAGAACCCGGACACGCCATCGGGCAACAGAATTCCGTTGATCCGGTACTGAACATTGGCGTGCTCGTTGCGGACGTGAAAATCGCCCGAACTTGTCGAATCCTGATAGACGCCTGGAAATTGCAGCACGATATCGCTGAGCTGGGCGGCGTTTCCCTGCGGGAGGTTTTCGATGTCGCGCTGGGTGAGCTCGTAGTTCGTTGTGCCGGTCTTCGGCAGGATGACGTTATCGCGCCGCTGATCGAAATTCTGGGTCTGCTGGACGACCTGACGATTGGCCGCGGCCTGGGCCTGCTGCGGGGGCGGAGCTGACGCCGCCGGGGCTGGATTGCGCACGACCTGGCTCGACGGCGGCGTTCTCGGCCGGCGCCGTTCGACCGGCGCGGCAACTCGGGTTTCGGGCAGGATCGTGGTGCCCGGCGGCTGCTCCTGCGCGGCTGGCGTCGATTCCGGCGTCGGTGCTTGTGCGGGCTGCTCTGCCGGAGCGGGCGTGCTTTGCGGCGTCGGTGAAGACGGCGCGGAAGGCGAGGTATTCGGCTGAGGCGCGGCGGTGGTCGACGGGGGGTGAGAGGTGTCGTTTTGGGCGAGCGCGGGCGCGCCGCAGGCGGCCATGAGCGACAGCGATGAGGCCGACAGGAGGACCCGCCGAACTACACGCGAGTGGGTGGAACTGTTCATCCGATGATCTCTGACTGAACGCTGACCAGCGACGCGCAAGCGTCCTGGGATCCAGAGGAGAGCTTCAGTTCCACGGCCTGCGGCGCCCCTATGCGCGGAGCTGGCCATGGATCGAAGCAGCGATGTCAGGAGATCGGAGGTCCGCGGGATAGAAAGCCGGTGTGTGTCGGCTGCGGAGCCGAACGGACGTGATCGATGGGGTGATCGATCACGGCATCGGCAAACTCTACCGACACCGCGGGCGGCGCCGGGGCGAGTGCACTACCGATGGCGGCGGCGGCCATGCAGATCGGGCAGAGATAATCGGCGTGGTCGGCAGGATTGTTCTGGCTCTGCCCGCTGTCGGTCTCAGCGCTGGCGGCGACCAGCACAACGTGCCGCTCGGAGCCGGTTCCATTTGGTGCGTGGACGTGCCCAAAGGTGAGCGCAAAGTTGATGGCGAGCGCGACAAGCGCAAGCCATGATCCCTGCGTGAGATGTTTCCGAAACCAGAGCATTCAGTTGGTCGCTGCCATTTGCTCACCAAAAGAGTACCCGAACAGGTTATCCGGTCAATCGGGGGGTATGATCAATATCCGAATGTTCCGGGTTGTGGCTGGGCAGCAACGAACTCGAATAGGCCTCCCATTGCGACCAGGGGCACGCCGGTATCCGGGGAGTTGCCGCGCCGGGTCACCTCCGCCGACCCGACCCGCGAAAGGCGTGCGGGCCTGACGATTCCGCACGGCGGCCGCATTTCGTGGTATGGTTCGGTGCGTGTGGAGGCGGTGCGCCATGACCACGCGGAAACCACACTCATATTCTCGGATATCTGTAACCTGCGTTCTATTGCTCGTGCTCTGTGCTCCATCGAGCGCCCTTGCGCGCGGGGGCGGATTTGCGCATGACGAACTATGGAGTTCGGAGCGTATCGATCGCCTCCCATCCGAAGTACGAAACGCTGTCTTTCGCATGTGCAGAGTGAGACCGACTGCCGCGCACTACTTCGCGACCTACCTTAACAATGCGAGTATAGTCAAACTTCACTTTGAGCATTTCAATTGCGAGGGAGCGCCAACGTATCGCAATGCGGGCGGTTGCCTTCACGAGGAGTTCGCGCGCTCAGGTTCGCATTACCAGCTCATAAGAAACTACTACGGTCGGTGTGACGATTAAGCGCTCGCAAAGCACAGCTCCGGTCGGCTAACTCTTCCCGCGTGGCTTAAGGGCCTTTGGGTCCCGACAGCCGACATCTGCGCCGTCAGGGCTTACTCGCCCAAACGCCGACATGTCCTAAATTGAAATAGCCTACGACGCCGTCAGCTGGCGCATCGGCGATCATTCTTTTCTCCAGAGTATCAATCTGGATTTCAGCTTCTGTGGCCGCTCCACTGGCCACAATAGCCGGGATCTGGGATCGGACTACGGAAGCGAGCGTGCTAAAGAGCGCACCATCCGGCCCCTCCTGAATGGGAACCAGCATATCGATTTCGGTGGAGGGATTCAGGCCTGCTTTGCGCATCAATGCAAACAATCGCATGCCCATTCGTGAGTGAACGCCCGCGTGTTTGAATCCGGCTCGAAACCACTCAGCAGCTCTGGCGGCCAGGCAATCGAGTGGCTCGATGAATACCGGACCCTCGTAGTCGATGATCGACTCTTGGAGTGCAATTATGCCGCCCGATCTAAGATTTCGAAGCGCGCGCCGTATCGCATCGAGTGGATCTGCCGCATACATGAGAACGAGTCGTCCAACAATTGCGTCCACAGCCGGATTGAGTTCGATTTCCCGAAAATCGCCCGCCACAAAGCGAACGTTGGTGAGACCCTGCGCCTTCGCGCGTTGCGCGGCGAACGCGACTTGGGCCGGGTCGCGGTCAATACCGGTGACGTCACCCGTTGGCCCCACCAATTGGGCGGCCAGCAACGCGACATCGCCCGACCCTGAGCCTATGTCGAGAACACGCATCCCGGCGGTGATACCGGCTCGCTCAAACAGCCTTCGAGTCAGCGGGGCCAGCAATCCGCCCTGAGCGATGAGTCTTTTCCGTTCGTCGTCCGAACTCTGAAATGGATAGACTTCCGTCATTCGGTGCCTCCTTGCCTTTCGCGAGGTGCAGGACAAGGCATCGTAGCAACCTAAAGTAACACCGGCGAAGGGATCGGACGTGACAGCGACCGCTTTGGGTCCCAGAAGCAGAAGCGCCGAGCCTGTACCTAGACCGCACGAAAGCTGGCTACTCATAGGAAAGACTGACGCGGCCTTAGGGCTACGGTGCCGTAGATAGTCAAGGTATCGGCAACGGCCGGTCGTCCGGAAACTCTGTCGCGAGAGAGAGATATTCTTTGCGCCAAGTATCGGTCGGGTAGTTTGCCGGATCGAGCCGTGCGAGGAAACAAGGGAAGCCGAAATAGTTAAGGTGCCGCAGGACAGGTTCATGGCTTAGCGCAGCTGTCCCTCTAATATGAGAAACAATGCTTCTTGCCAAATGAGCGTAGTGCCACGGGGTAGCGCCGGTCCCTTCCAGCCCCACTGACATAAAGTACAGATTCGGTGCGTCGAGGCTCATCACCATGGACCCGCACCGACTCGCCAACTGATGGGGAGATCTGATGCCATTCAGGCCAATGGAGGCAAGGTAGCTCAGATCAAGATTGTAGCCGGTGCCCCACAGGAGAATGTCCGCATCGATTCTCTCACCCGATTTCAACACGATCGATCTTCGATCGATCCCTACCGGCTCGTCGCGATGTCGATCGATGGAAGCCAGATTGGTGATCATCCGCCAACGGCCTGGGATGAGTTGATTGCACTCGATGTCAAAAGGCGCGTCCGGAAGCAGCTCAAGGATTCCGAATTTTCGATAGCGGTCGCGAAGATCATCATTGATGGCTTCGCTGATTTGCTTCACAGATCCGGCCTGCATCTCCATTCTGGCTACATTGCGCAGATTGGCTGTGAGTTGTTTGCTTTTTCGAGTTGGGATCATCCACTTGAGAGAGCGGTACACCCAAACGATGCGTGCCGCGCCATGTTCAATGGCAAGATCAAGAAGATCGAAAGCGGAGGCGCCGCCGCCGACGACAACAACGTTCCGTCCTCCAAGCATGGCCGGATCTTGGAGTGCGGACGAATGAAACTCAGTTATCTCGGATAGCCTGCGCTCGATTGAAGGTATGACAGGACGGCTATGAACGCCCGTGGCCGAGATCACGGCTTTGCTCCTAACGAGCCCCTCTGGCGTGTCGATTTCCCATCCATCGTCGACGGGTCTTGCCGCACACGCCGGTGTTCCGAGTCGGATTTGCTCTGCCAATCCGAACTTGGTCACCCAGTGCTGAATGTTGGCGACAATGCTCGGCTGGTGGACGCCTGCAATTGGAATGTCGCCCAGCGTCCAATCCTCTTCCCTGTTCTGAATGTCTTGCCAGGGGGGCAGTTGGGACCACAACCCGCCAATAACGTGCCGCTTTTCGAGAACCACGGCCTCAAGGTCAGCCATTCTGGCGTATGCAAGCGCGATAATCCCGGCAGGGCCACCCCCAACGATGACAACATCGAAATGGGCACGCGAAGCCATGGAGCCCTCCCGGTTGGCGCCAGTAATGCTGACGGACCCCTGTCAGTTTGGCAAGTGAGTTGTCGAGGTGGGTGATTGCACGCATCGCTTCCCAAATACGCTACTTAGGGCTCGTGAAAAGGAATTGGCATCGTTATCGCAATCCCTTTTTCTTCGGTCCTCTGGCACGATCTAGGTCGTCTTCGGGGCATTCTCGACTGACGCCGGGGCTTTGCGTGCCGTTCGATGTCTGCTTTGCCCCGAAACTACCTAATTTGCTGCGCGGCAGCTAACGCGATGGCACAAAAGTAGACTCGCGCCACTGCAGCAAACCCGGTGCTCTATTCGATCACCTCGTCGATGCTAGGATCGCTCACCGTCACTCCCGCTATCGGTTAGCGCTGAGAGCATGGCGTGGACCGCAATTGCCGCTATGACACCCGTGACAAACAGCCCGAGAAAGCCAATTCCGATCGCAAGCGCGCGCGACAACGCCTGCTTAGGGACGAGATCACCGTAACCAATCGTGAGGCCGGTAATGAAAGTAAAATAGACCGCATCCCCGAGAGACCAGCCCTCAACAAAACCAATCAGCAATCCCAACGCAAGCTGAATTGCCAGAAGTACAGACAACACCGGCCACGTCACGTGAATCGCGTGGCCAAGCGCTACCAAAAAGCGCCGCCGCAACGGCTTCCGTGGCGGCCAGTTCATGTCGTGGCGACCTCCGCAAACAGAGCGCTGCAGAAGTGGTGCAGCTCAGCAATGGATCGGCACAATAAAACTAGAGCAAGGTCTTCAAACCGGACAAAGGTGCGGCTCCTCAAGGGCCAGAAGATCGATCTCGCGCCTTGCTAAGCGCGTTGCTCACTAATACGTCGCACGCCCATCCCGCGGCAAGCAAAATGCGGCGATGCCTCCGTTGGATCAAAACGCGAAGAACTCAATCTGAGTAGATCTAGTCCGCTGTGCCCCACCACGAAACGTGCCGACACTTCGCCCGTGGAGCCAATACCGGACTCATATGTCGCGGGAAATCGCCTGCTATGCGATCGCGCCGTCCGCGCGGCCAAGCATCGTCACGCCCACGTAGCGGAAGGTCGAGCGGCGGCGTTGAAAGATGTTGAGGGTAGCGGTCATCTGCCGGTCCGCACCATGCGCACGGCAAATGGCGTCGTCTTCAGAAAATTCCACGTTGGCAGGCCGGTCCGAAAGTACACGACCCACGCATAGGACGGTCCGCTTGCCGTGCTTGTCCAGTACTGGATCGACGGTGTCCCGGGAAATACCGTTTCGTTGATCGCCGGCCTCTTGCAGTTTGGTGCCACGATGCTTTGCAGTTCGTCCCGCTGCGGAAGCCGCCAGTTTGCGTCACCCTGCAAGTGAAGTCCCATGGCGCTGTCC
>JAEWFG010000278.1 GCA_023388935.1 Pseudomonadota bacterium
CCGAGCGAGGACGAGGTGCGCTTCAACCCGTTGGACAGGCGGCGCCACCAGCTCAGCTTGGGGGGATCTGACGTGGTATCGTTCATGGTGGCGGTGTGTTAGCCGTTCCCGTCCCTAAACGAAAGTCTTGCAATTGCTCGATGTTCCCGAATTGACGGCCGACGAGATTTTGGCGCGTGTGCTCCATCGCGACGGGCTGATGCTGGTCATCGACAAGCCGGCCGGTCTGCCGGTGCATCGCGGCCCGAAGGGCGGCGCGAACCTCGAAGCTTCGTTCGACGCACTCCGTTTCGGCCTGCCGCGGCCGCCGGTGCTGGCCCACCGGCTGGACAAGGACACCTCCGGCTGCCTCGTGCTCGGCCGCCATCGCAAAGCCACGGCCTCGCTCGGCCTCCTCTTCAAGCATGGCAAGATCGGCAAGACCTACTGGACCGTGGTCGAGGGCGGCCCTGCCGAGGACGAAGGCACCATCGACATGCCGCTCGGCCGGCTTAATGCCGAACGCGGCTGGTGGCAGAAGCCCGACCCCGAGGGCCAGAAGGCGGTCACCAACTGGAAGGTGATGGGGCGGGGCGGCGGCCTGGCCTGGCTCGCGATGGAACCGGTGACCGGGCGGACCCATCAATTGCGCGTGCATTCGGCCGCGAGCGGTTGGCCGATCTTCGGCGACAACATCTACGGCAACGGGCCGCGTTTCGGCGAGCCGCGCCTGCACCTGCATTCCCGCGAGATCGTCGTGCCGATCTCCCGGAACAAGGAGCCGATCCGCGTGGTGGCGCCGGCTCCGCCCCACATGCACGAGCGGCTCCGCGCCTGCGGGTGGAACGGGGAATAGCCATAGTTTACGAAACGTTCAGTGCTCGCCCCTAATGATGACGGTTGCTTAGAACAAGCTTTCGTTAATCCGCTCAGGACGAGCCGCGCGTCATGTTGAAGGCCGAGCTATCGATCATCGACGAGGTCGAATCCGCGATTCGGATGGGCTCGGCGGAAAAGGGCCTGGAAACGGCCCGGCGCGTCACCGACCTGTTCCTGTCCTCCGCCGGCAGCTTCAACGACGAGCAGATCGCGCTGTTCGACGACGTGCTCGAGCGCCTGATCAGCACCATCGAACTGCGTGCCATCGCCGACATGAGTGCGCGCATCGCGCTGGCCGAGATCAGCGCACAGCTCGCGCCGATCGCGCAGGCGCCGCGCTCCGTCATCCGCCGTCTCGCCGGCAATGAAGAGATCCGTATCGCGGGTCCCGTGCTCCAGGAATCCGCGCGGCTTGACGATGCGGATCTGGTGAAAATCGCGGCGACCAAGGGCGAGCAGCATCTGCTCGCGGTCGCAGGCCGCTGGTGGCTGAAGAAAATCGTCACCGACGCGCTGCTGGCGCGCCGCTATCCCAGCGTCAGCCGGCGGATTGCCGCCAATCCGGGTGCGCGCGTTTCCGGAAACGGATTTGCCGTCATCGTCGGCCAGGCCGAGGCGGACCCCGAACTCGCCGTCAGGGTCGGCGTGCGCGTCGACCTGCCCTCGGAGCTGCGCCGCCAATTGCTGCGCTCGGCGACGGACGCCGTTCGCACCCGCCTGTTGTCGCGCGCGCCGCCGCACCTGTTCGAGGAAATCCAGAACGCGATCGCAGCCGTCACCGTCGGCGTCGAGCGCGAGATGTCCTGCGTCCGCGACTTCGAAGGTGCCAAGCGCGCCATCGCGAATCTCGAGGCGACCGGCCAACTCAGCGAAGCCACGCTGCTCGGCTTCGCCACGCAACGACGCTATGAGGAAACCGTCGCTGCCCTCGCGGCGCTCTCAGAATCGACAATCGAGGTGATTCGCCCGCTGATGCAGAGCCTGCGCGAGGACGGCCTGCTGGTGCCGTGCAAGGCGGCGCAGCTGAGCTGGGACACCACCGCTGCCGTCCTCGAAAGCCGCTTCGCCACAGGCGCGATGAAGCCGGCAGACCTCGCAAGGGCACAAGGCCATTTTGCCCGCATGACGCCGGAGAATGCGCGGCGGACACTGCGATTCTGGCAGGTACGGGCGTCGTAGGCGGTACGTGTTCGGGGCGCGCTACGCGCCCCACACTCGGCTGTCATCACCCGCCTTGTGCGCAATTGCGCACTGGAGCGGGTGATCCAGTATTCCAGTGACGCCAGAGATTGAATCGAGAAACCGCGGCGTACTGGGTCGCCCGGTCAAGCCGGGCGACGACCGCGTTTATGTGGTGAGCCGCTCGCCGTCGCTGCCAGCAATCCTCACTGACACGACACGGCCAACCTGCCCGCCCGCGATCGCCACCGGCAGATAATGCTCCGTGCGGCCCTGCCCATCGCTCTCGATCAGCATATCGCGTGTCGCGCCGATTTCGGCCTGCAGCCGCTGAAGCAAGGCCGCCTCGCCGGCCGCACGCAGCCGCTTCGCACGCTCCTTGATCGCTGGCCCGGCAACCTGGGGCATCCGCGCAGCCGGCGTGCCGGGGCGCGGGGAATAGGGGAAGACGTGCAAAAAGGTGAGGCCGCATTCTTCGACGAGATCGAGCGAGCGCGAAAACATCTCCTCGGTCTCGGTCGGGAAGCCCGCGATGATGTCTGCGCCGAAGGCGATGTCAGGGCGCAGGCGGCGGACCTGGTCGCAGAACGCGATCGCATCCTTTCGCAAATGTCGCCGCTTCATGCGCTTCAGGATCAGGTCGTCGCCGGATTGCAGCGACAGATGCAGATGCGGCATCAGGCGCGCGTCGTCGGCGATCACGTCGAGCAAATCGTGATCAGCTTCGATCGAATCGATCGAGGAGATGCGCAGGCGTTTGAGCTCAGGCACATGCCGCAGGATCTGCCTGGTCAGCAGGCCGAGTTTCGGCGCGCCCGGCAGGTCGGCGCCATAACTGGTGAGGTCGACGCCGGTCAGCACGATCTCGGCATGGCCGCGCGCAACCAGCGCACGCACCTGCTCGACTACAGCGCCCATCGGCACCGAGCGCGAATTGCCGCGGCCGAACGGGATGATGCAGAAAGTGCAGCGGTGATCGCAGCCGTTCTGCACCTGCACGAACACGCGCGGCAGGCCGCTCGCGAAGCCGTCGATGAGATGCGGCGCCATCTCTTTCACGGCCATGATGTCGCTGACGGCGATCTTCTCGCTGGCGCCAAGATCGAACGCATCGCGGGCCTCACGCCACGCCGATGCGCGCATCTTGTCGTCATTGCCGACGACGCGATCGACCTCGGCCATACGCGCGAACATGTCGCTTTGCGTCTGCGCGGCGCAACCGGTGACGACGATGCGCGCAGCCGGGCGCTCGCGCTTCAATTTGCGGATCGACTGGCGCGCCTGCGCCACCGCCTCGTTGGTGACGGCGCAGCTGTTGATGACGATGGTGTTGGTGAGGCCCGCGCCCTCGGCCTCGCGGCGAATCACCTCGGCCTCGAAGGCATTGAGGCGGCAGCCGAAGGTGACGATGTCGACAGTCATCAGGTGACCGGCGCGAACAGCGCCGGATCGAAGTTGCCCTCGTATTCGAAGGTCGCCGTGCCCGTCATCAGCACGTGGTCGTCGCGCTCGCGCCATTCGATGCCGAGCTTGCCGCCGGGCAACGTGATCTCGACATTGCGTTCAGTGCGCTTCAGCCGCGCAGCAGCAACTGCGGTCGCGCAGGCCGCCGAGCCGCAGGCCTTGGTGAGGCCGGCACCGCGCTCCCAGGTGCGGATCGTGATGTGGTCGCGATCGACGATATGGGCGAGCGTGATGTTGGCGCGCTCGGGGAAGATCGGGTGGTTTTCGAGCAGAGGACCAAAACGCTCGAGGTCATAGGCGTTGACGTCGTCGACCCAGAACACCGCATGCGGATTGCCCATGCTCACCACCGAGGGCGAATGCAGGATCGGATTGTCGATCGGCCCGATCTGCAATTCGATGTAGCGGGTGTCGCGAAACTCTTCGGCGAGCGGAATGTCCTGCCAGCCGAACTTCGGCGCGCCCATATCGACGGTGTAGAGGTCGGGCGCCGGGCCCTGCCAGCAATTGAGCAGGCCCGCAGCCGTCTGGAACGTCGCCGTGGTCTGCCCGGTCTTCTCGAAGATGCGGCGCACCACGCAGCGCATGCCGTTGCCGCAGGCGCCGGCCTCCGAGCCGTCATTGTTGTAGATGCGGATGAAAGCCTCGGTGCCGTCCAGCCGCGGCTTCTGGAGCACCATGAGCTGGTCGTAGGGAACGCCGCCCTGCGCGGACGCCACCGCGCGGGCATCGTCCGGCGTCACCGGCGAGGCGGAATCGCGCATGTCGACAACGACGATCTCGTTGCCGATGCCATTCATCTTGGCAAATGCGTGGTTGGCCAGCGCGCTCATGAAAAATCCCGAATTTCGCCCGTCTTATATGGCGATCCTTGGTGGCTTGGCCAGTGATTTGCCGCCGATGGGCATGACGCATCTGTCATGGGACGAATTCCGCGCTCGCGTGTTACAACGGCGCGGTTCGCGTGAACCGGTAGGCGCGGCCGGACTAAGGCTTGGCGAGCTAAGGTCTTGATGAATTGAGGCCTTGATGCTTTGGGGCCTTGGGGAGAACAGAATGAATAGCTTTTGCCGTCTCGCTCTGGCCGCGCTGATCCCGGCAGCGGCCTTGTCGCTTGGGCTGTCCGGCGCCGTGGCGCAAGCCCCGAGCCCCGCGCCCGCTGCGTCGGCAAGCCCCTCGCCGGCCGCAAGCCCCGAGCCTGCAGCAACGCCGTCGCCTGCCGCCAGCCCTTCGCCCTCGCCGGAAGCGTCGCCCTCACCCGCGGCAAGCGCCTCACCCAGCCCGGCGGCACCACCCGCTGCTGCCGCCAACCCCGCCCCGGTGCAGACCGCCGATCCCTTCGGCCAGGAGACCACGCTCGAGGCCAGGAAGGTCGTGATCGCCAAGGGTACAGCCAATTGGGACTCGGCCTTCGACACGCTGATCGATGCCTTCAAGGCACTGAACACGTTGCTGGACAAGCAAGGCATCAAGCCCGCCGGCAATCCGATGATCGTCTACACCTCGACCGACGATACCGGCTTCACCTTCCTCGCCGAGATCCCGGTCGAGCAGGATCCCAAAAACCTGCCCAAGGACATGAGCATCGGCAAGTCGCCGGAGGGCAAGGCGCTGAAATTCGTCCATCGCGGCTCCTACGACAACATGGACAACACCTATGAGGCGATCACCAATCACCTCGACGACAAGAAGCTCGAAGCCAAGGATACCTTCGTCGAGGAATACGTCACCGATCCCCTGAAGACCGCGGAGGACAAGCTCGTGATCAACGTTTTCGTGCCGCTGAAGTGAGACCGATGAAAAAGCCTGCCGTACTTGCCGCCGTTTTCGCCGCCACGCTGCTGGCAACGCCCGCGATCGCCGACGATTTTCCATCTGCCATTTCGGTCAGCGGCGAAGCCACGATTTCCGCGGCACCCGATCTCGCGCAGATCGACGCAGGCGTCGCCAGCGACGCCAAGTCGGCGAAGGAAGCTTCCGACGCCAACAACGCCGCGATGGGCAAGGTGCTGCTGGCGCTGAAGAGCGCCGGCATCGCCGAGAAGGATTATCAGACCTCGCGCCTGTCGCTGCAGCCGCAATACGGCCAGAACAAATCCACCGGCGCCTCGCCCGTGGTCGGCTTCCGCGCCAGCAACCGTGTCACCGTGAAAATTCGCGACGTGACCAAGATTGCCGGCATCATCGACACGCTGGTCAGCGCCGGCGCCAACGATATCGGCAACATTTCCTTCGAGGTGACGCAGGCCTCCAAGCTGCTCGACGACGCCCGCGAGCAGGCCGTCGCCGATGCCCGCCGGAAAGCCGAGATCTACGCCAAGGCCGCCGGCGTCACGTTAGGTGCGCCGCTCAGCGTCTCCGAAGGCGGCGGCCCGGTGCCACTGTTCAAGGCGCGGATGGCTGCGGCGCCGATGGCTGCGGCGCCCGCCGCGGTTGCTCCGGGCGAGGAAACGCTGTCAGTGACGGTGCATGTGAGCTGGGCGATCAAGCCCAAGGAGCAGTAGGTCTCGTGTCCCGGACGCGCTGCAGCGTGCCATAAGCGCGTTCACGCGCCTCTTCGACGCGCTATGGCTGCTGCGCAGAGCCGGGACCCAAAAAGAAACACGGTACAATACCGCGACATGGGCCCCGGCTCAGCAGCGCATCACTAACGTGCTGCGCTGCGTCCGGGGCACGAGCTGTGCGCGCGGATAGACCTAGATCTCCACCACCTGTCCCGGCTTCATCGCCACGAACCGCGCTTGCGGAATTTTCGCGGCATCGAGCGCTTCCACCAGCGCCTTAGCCGGCGCGTCGATCGCTTCATCGGTGAGCTGGAACGTCCCGTGATGATGCCCGAGCGCTTCCTGCGCGCCGCAATCCGATAGCGCCTTCACCGCATCCTCCGGATTCATGTGCTGGTCGAGCATGAACCAGCGTGGCTCGTAGGCGCCAATCGGGAGGATCGCCAGGCGCAGCGGCCCGTGCTTCTCGGCGACGCGGCGAAAATGCCCGCCATCGCCATAACCGGAATCGCAGACGACGTAGACCTTCCCGGCCGGTGTCTCCAGCACGAAGCTCGCCCACAGCGCCTTGTTGCGGTCGAACATGCCGCGCGCCGACCAGTGCCGGGTCGGAACCACGTGCACGGCGATGCCGCCGCCCAGCTCGACGCGATCATGCCAGTCGAACGCTTCTGCCTTGATCGCGGGATCGGCATCGCGCATCGCGAGGTCATTGCCGAGCGGCGTGACCACGCGCGGCGCAAAATTCTTGGCGAGCCGCGACAACGTCGCGATGTCGAGATGATCGTAGTGCCCGTGCGAAACCAGCACGACGTCGATCTTCGGCAGCTTGTCGAAGACGATGCCGGGATCGTTGTGCCGCTTCGGCCCCGCGAAACCAACAGGCGACACCCGCATCGACCAGACGGGGTCGACGAGGATGTTGAGCCCGCCGGTCTGGATCAGCCAGCTGACGTGGCCGACGAAGGAGAGCCGCACCTTGTCGCCGTCAACGCGCGCCGGCGGGGTGTCGGCGTGGGAGTTCGGCACCCAGTCGGGCCAGGTCTCGCGCTTCCGGCGGCCCCCGAACTGCCAACGAAACAGCTCGCCGAGCGGCTTCGGCGGCGCGCCGTCGGGATCGAAGAAGTGCAGGCCGTCGAAATGGTCGGAGACGGGACCGTCGTAGTTTTTCATGCGGGCGATCCAGGTGGGGGGAACCCGGCCAGCGCGCCTGCCCCGGCAAGACGTCCAAACAGGCAGCGGCGGGTGATCGGCACGATCGGGCTTTACGGGCGGTGGCGGAGGTAAGTCATCACCGGCTATATGGGCCGGACTGCCGAAAAAGGAACCCGTCGCCGGAAAGGTCATGTTTTCAAGGCTTTGCCCCGGCAAAGGCGCCCCGGCACCCTAACTTTCCTTGACTTTTGGGCGTGAGCAGCGTTTAACCCCGCCACTTTCTCGGAAAGGCTTTCTTTTCGACCCGCCGACTGGCCCTGGAGGCCGGAGGTCAACGCCCGACAGCGCTGTGCGCCCTCGGGCGTAAAGGTGTTTGGAAGATCGCTTACCCAAGAAAGTGGTCATCCCCCGCGAAGCCGGGGCATGACAGTGGTGAACGCGGCAACCCTGCGCGAGCAGGACAAGGGACAACGGCATTGTTCGACAATCTGTCGGAAAGGCTTGGTGGCATCCTCGATCGTCTGACGGGGCGCGGTGCGCTGACCGAAAAGGACGTCGATGCCGCGATGCGCGAGGTGCGCCGCGCGCTGCTGGAGGCCGACGTCGCGCTCGAAGTGGTGCGCAGCTTCACCGAACGCGTCCGCGAGCAGGCAATCGGCGCCACCGTCGTCAAGTCGGTGACTCCAGGCCAGATGGTGGTCAAGATCGTCCATGACGAGCTGATCAACACGCTCGGCGCCGAAAGCCAGACCATCGACGTCAATTCCGTCCCCCCGGTGCCGATCATGATGGTCGGTCTGCAAGGCTCCGGTAAAACCACCACCACCGCAAAGCTCGCCCGCCGCCTGGTCCAGCGCGACAAGCGCAAGGTGCTGATGGCCTCGCTCGACGTCTATCGCCCGGCGGCGATGGAGCAGCTGGCCGTGCTCGGCCGCGATCTCGACATTCCGACCCTGCCGATCGTCGCCGGACAGCAGCCGCCGCAGATCGCGAAGCGCGCGCTGGAGGCCGGCAAGCTCGGCGGCTACGACATCGTGCTGCTCGACACCGCCGGCCGCACCACGCTCGACGAAGAGATGATGGCGGAGGCAGCCGCGATCAAAGCCGCCGCCAATCCGCATGAAGTGCTGCTGGTCGCAGACAGCCTGACCGGCCAGGACGCCGTGAATCTTGCGCGCTCGTTCGACCAGCGCGTCGGCCTCACCGGCATCGTGCTGACCCGTGTCGACGGCGACGGCCGCGGCGGCGCCGCGCTGTCGATGCGCGCGGTCACCGGCAAGCCGATCAAGCTGATCGGCACCGGTGAAAAGACCGACGCGCTGGAAGATTTCCATCCCGACCGTATCGCCGGCCGCATCCTTGGCATGGGCGACGTGGTGTCGCTGGTCGAACGCGCTGCCGCCAATATCGACGCCGAGAAGGCTGCGCGCACCGCCGAGCGCATGCGCAAGGGTCAGTTCGACCTCAACGACATGCGCGAGCAGCTGTTGCAGATGGCGAACATGGGCGGCATCAGCGGGCTGATGGGCATGATGCCCGGCATCGCCAAGATGAAGAACCAGATCGCGGCCGCCGGCATCGACGACAAGATCCTGAAGCGCCAGGTCGCGGTCATCGATTCCATGACACGCGAGGAGCGGCGTCATCCCGACCTGCTCAAGGCCAGCCGCAAGAAGCGTATCGCTGCCGGAAGCGGCCAGAGCGTCGAGCAGGTCAACAAGCTGCTCAAGATGCACCGGAACATGGCCGACGTGATGAAGGCGATGGGCTCGGGCAAGCGCGGCCCGCTCGCCGGCATCGCGCAGGCCATGGGCTTTGGCGGCGGCATGAAGATGCCGTCTCCCGAAGAGATGAAGGCTCTTCAGGAAAAGATGCAGGGAGGCGGCGGACAGGGTCTGCCCAACCTGCCGAAGGATTTGCCGGCTGGTCTTCGCACCGGCCTACCGAATGTTCCCGGCCTGACCGGGCTGAGCGGCAAGCCGTTGCTGCCGGGCCTCGGCGGCTTTCCAGGCAAGAAGAAATGAGGAATTCGTCGCACGGGATCGTGAGGGTCTCGCGCAACGCGGAATACCAATCAACCGAACAAGCAGTACTTTGAAGGAGAACTAGATGTCCGTCGTTATCCGCCTCGCTCGCGCAGGCACCAAGAAGCGTCCCGTCTATCACGTCGTCGTCGCCGACTCGCGCTTTCCGCGTGATGGCCGCTTCATCGAGCGTCTCGGCTATTTCAACCCGCTGCTGCCGAAGGACAACGAGGCGCGCCTCAAGCTCGACATGGAGAAGGTGAAGGCCTGGGTTGCCAAGGGCGCGCAGCCGTCCGACCGCGTGTCGCGTTTCCTCGACGCCGCCGGCGTCAAGAAGCGCGAAGCGCGCAACAACCCGCAGAAGGCCGTGCCGCGCAAGGAGCGCAAGGCGCAGGCCGAAGCCGCCGCGAAGGCGTAAGTCGTTTCGATGGCCGGGCCTTCGTGCTTCGAGACGCACGGCTTGCGCCGTGCTCCTCAGCATGAGGGTCTATCTCCTCATCCTGAGGAGCCGCGGAGCGGCGTCTCGAAGGACGAGGCCAGCTGATGTCTCAGCTCGTCTGCGTCGCGCGGATCGGCGCTGCGCATGGTGTGCGCGGCGCGGTCAAACTGTGGACCTTCACCGAAGATCCCTTTGCCGTGCGGCGCTACGGTCCGCTTCTGTCCAAGGACGGCAAGCGCCAGTTCGAGGTCGTGCAGGTGCGCGAGGCCAGGGATCATCTGGTCGCGACGTTCAAGGGTGTCACGACCCGCGATGAGGCCGAGCGCCTCAACGGCATCGAACTCTACGTCGCGCGCGAAAAACTGCCCGTGACCGACGATGACGAATATTACCACACCGACCTGATCGGGCTCGCCGCCGTCACCACGGCTGGCGAGGTGCTCGGCCGCGTCGTCGCGATCCATAATTTCGGCGCCGGCGACATCATCGAGATCGCCCCGCCCAAAGGCGCGACGCTGCTGCTGCCGTTCTCCAACGCGGTGGTGCCCGAGGTCGATCTTGCCGGCGGCCGCGTCGTGATCGAGCTGCCGCAGGAGATCGAGAGCGACGATCGCAACGACGATCTCTCCACGAGTCGTCCCCGCGAAGGCGGGGACCCATAACCACAGGCAGTGGTTTTGGCTAAGCTGGCGGCCCCAGCCATCGCAAAACTGGCTGCGGTGGTTATGGGTCCCGGGCTCGCGCTTCGCGCGCCCCGGGACGACGAGAGTAGGATGCAATGACAAACCCCTCACCCTGGCGCGCGACGGTGCTGACGCTGTTTCCGGACATGTTTCCGGGACCGCTCGGCGTAAGCTTGGCCGGGCGGGCGCTGGCCTCAGGGCTCTGGGAGATCGAGGCGCGGGACATCCGGGCCTCTGCGACCGATCGCCACCGCAGCGTCGACGACACGCCGGCCGGCGGCGGGCCCGGCATGGTGCTGCGGGCAGACATTCTGGCCGCCGCCATCGATGCTGCGGATGCGGGCCCCGAGCGGCCCCGCCTGCTCATGAGTCCCCGCGGTCGGCCATTGACCCAGGCCCGTGTCATGGAGCTCGCCCAAGGCCCCGGTCCCCTGATCGTCTGCGGGCGGTTCGAAGGGGTAGACCAGCGGGTGATCGACGGGCGGAGCCTGGAGGAGATCTCGATCGGCGATTACGTGCTGTCCGGGGGCGAGATCGCGGCTTTGGCCCTGATCGACGCCTGCGTCCGGCTGCTGCCGGGGGTGATGGGCAAGGAAGCATCGGGAACCGAGGAAAGCTTTTCGGATGGCCTCCTCGAATACCCCCAATACACCCGCCCGCAGCTGTTTGAGGGGACGCCGATCCCCGAGATCCTGACCTCCGGCGACCACGCCAAGGTCGCGGCGTGGCGGCGGGCGGAATCCGAGGCCCTGACGGCGGCCCGGCGGCCCGATTTGTGGGCCCAGATCCCGACCAAAGTCCCGAATCGGGGCGGACGCCAAAAAACGCCAAAAAACAAGACAGACGGGTGACAAACGCTCCGGCTTGCCTTATAGGAGCGGCCAAATCCGCAATGGCTGGATAGACGAATTTTGCGCAGCCCCCCGTTTCCAGGGCTGGGCGCGCCGATGGAGATTTACCCATGAACCTGATCAAGCAGCTCGAACAAGAGCAATTCGACAAGCTGTCCGCCGGCAAGGACATCCCGGAATTCGGGCCCGGCGACACCGTGATCGTCAACGTGAAGGTGGTCGAAGGCGACCGCACGCGCGTGCAGGCCTATGAGGGCGTGTGCATCGGCCGTTCCGGCGGTGGTCTCAACGAGAGCTTCACCGTCCGCAAGATCTCCTACGGTGAGGGCGTCGAGCGCGTGTTCCCGGTGATGTCGCCGATGATCGACTCGATCAAGGTGGTGCGTCGCGGCAAGGTGCGTCGCGCCAAGCTGTATTATCTTCGCAGCCTCCGCGGCAAATCGGCCCGCATCGTCGAGAAGCAGGACCGCGCGGCTGCCGTCGGCGAGTAATTTCTGCCACAAGGCAAGTTTCGAAAAGCGCGGGGCCGAACCCCGCGCTTTTTTGTTGCGTCAGCCGTGCGCGTCAAAGCTCTCGCGCTTCCAATTCGGCCTGCTATATATTCTTGGAATGTTTCCAGATCCGACCAGCCCCTCGTCCGTCAAGCGCATCGTCATCGACGATCGCTCGCGGCTGCCTGGCCGGTTCTTCGGACGCTTCGCGACCTCGGCAATGTCTGAGCTTAGTCCCGCAGCTTAACCGCTGCGCTCAAGACGATTCTGTTGCCGCGCGCCACCCGCGCATATCCGCTTACACAACATTCTCCGGAGCTGACGCTCATGTCCAAGCCGACCACGCTGTACGACAAGATCTGGAACGACCATCTGGTGCACGAAGCCGAGGACGGCACCTGCCTGCTCTATATCGACCGCCACCTGGTGCACGAGGTAACCTCGCCGCAGGCATTCGAAGGCCTGCGCGCGACGGGGCGCAAGGTGCACGCGCCGGAGAAGACGCTCGCGGTCGTCGACCACAACGTGCCGACCACCGACCGCACCAAGCCGAATCCCGATCCCGAGAGCATCGAGCAGATCAAGGCGCTGGCCGAGAACGCCAAGGAATTCGGCATCGAAAATTACAACGAGTTCGACAAGCGCCAGGGCATCGTGCACGTCATCGGCCCCGAGCAGGGTTTCACGCTGCCCGGCACCACCATCGTCTGCGGTGACAGCCACACCTCGACGCATGGCGCGTTCGGCGCGCTCGCGCACGGCATCGGCACCTCCGAGGTCGAGCACGTGCTGGCGACGCAGACGCTGATCCAGAAGAAGGCGAAGAACATGCGTGTCACCGTCGACGGCAAATTGCCGGAGGGCGTGACGGGCAAGGACATCATCCTGGCCATCATCGGCGAGATCGGCACCGCGGGCGGCACCGGCTACGTGCTGGAATACGCCGGCGAAGCGATCCGCGCGCTGTCGATGGAAGGCCGCATGACGGTCTGCAATATGTCGATCGAAGGCGGCGCACGCGCCGGCCTCGTCGCGCCCGACCAGAAGGCCTACGACTTCCTGCGTGACCGTCCGAAGTCGCCGAAGGGTACGGACTGGGACACGGCGATGCGCTATTGGGAGAAGCTGCGCTCCGACGAAGGCGCACATTTCGACCACGAGCTGCGCCTCGACGCGGCCAAGCTGCCGCCGATCGTGACCTGGGGCACGAGCCCTGAGGACGTGATCTCGGTGACCGGCATCGTGCCCGATCCCGACAAGATCGCGGACGAGGCCAAGCGGATCTCCAAGCACCGCGCCTTGAAGTACATGGGCCTGACGGCGGGAACGAAGATCACCGACATCAAGCTCGACCGCGTGTTCATCGGCTCCTGCACCAACGGCCGTATCGAGGATCTGCGTGCCGCCGCCAAGATCGCGGAAGGCAAGCAGGTCTCCGCTCACGTCAACGCCATGGTCGTGCCGGGCTCGGGCATCGTGAAGGAGCAGGCCGAGGCCGAAGGTCTGGACAAGATCTTCATCAAGGCCGGCTTCGAATGGCGCGAGCCGGGCTGCTCGATGTGCCTCGCCATGAACCCGGACAAACTGAAGCCGGAAGAGCGTTGCGCCTCGACCTCGAACCGCAATTTTGAAGGCCGCCAGGGCTTCAAGGGCCGCACGCATCTGGTGTCGCCGGCGATGGCGGCAGCCGCAGCGATCGCGGGTCACTTCGTCGACGTCAGGGACTGGCGCTAAAGCATGATCCGGAAAAGTGCGCAGCGGTTTTCCGAAAAGATCATGCTCGAACAATAACCTAAAGCGCGATGATGATTCATCCCGATCTCATCGCGCTTTAAGCCACTCCCTGCAATTGTAGCGATCGCGGCAAACCGCCGTTAATCGGCATCGCCGACATTGCGTCCTCGCGACGGTTTCGCGGGGACGCAACCATGGCCAACAAGCCTGAATATGTCGATCTGATCAGCGAGGCGACCCGCCAGCACCGGCGGCGCGTGACGCCCTTGCGCATCGTCGCCAGGCCCGAGGTCGAGGAGACCTCACGCCTCAGCCGCTGGCCGCCGGCCATGTTCAAGCAGTGGAAGCTCGAGAACCTGGCGCGGTGGAAGTCGACGTCGTGGAAGCTGAAGAATTGGCTCTAGCCCGTCGGATGAACAAAGGGCGCCGCTAGACTAGCTGGCGCGTCACCACCACGGCCCAAAGCCCAACACGAAGGGTGCCGGCACGGCGTATGGATAAGGCCGGTAGTAGACGGGCCGCGCGTAGTAGTGCGGATCACGGAGCGCAGAATGCCGCGCAATATTGTAGTGTCGCCCGTGTCGCGCATCGAAAATCGCGGTTCCGGCAGAGGCATCCGGCATCCTTGCCCCCTGTGCGGTGGAAGCGCGAGGCAAGCCAGCGGCGAGCCCGACGACAACAGCCAACGCAATCCATTTCGCCATGACGATCTCCGCGCTCAACATGCGGGCATCACACGGCCGCCTGCAGGTCAGCCTCGACGCCAGTAGCAGCTCATACGCGGCACGATCACCGTGCCGCTGGGCCGGTATTCCTCCACATAGGTCGCGTTGCACTCGCGGACCGCGTCGGGACCCGGGTCGTAACGCGGATAGACGCCGTCCGGGGTGTAATAGGGCGTGACGCGCAAGCGCGCCGGGGGCCGCTTGCGCGGCGGTGGGGCGTCGGGCGAGGCTGCCTGGGCCAGCCGGATTTCGGGGCCGGCCGTCTGGGCTTCCGCGCCGACGCAAAATTGCGAAAACAACCCCATGCAAAGTAGAACTGCCGTTCCTGCCCGCATCGTACCACCCACCT
Source organism: Pseudomonadota bacterium (assembly GCA_023388935.1). Taxonomy (GTDB): domain Bacteria; phylum Pseudomonadota; class Alphaproteobacteria; order Rhizobiales; family Xanthobacteraceae; genus Bradyrhizobium. Next base: position 14,457 of record JAEWFG010000278.1, read on the forward strand.
GAAACGTCCCCTTCGAGGCGCCGTACGCTCCCCGTTTTGGCGGCGCCCGTCAACCTCGCGCGCTTATAAAGCCGGATGCATCGCCGGGAAACCCGCGCTAGGGCCATTTCCGTTCCGATGGAATCGGAACGGGGCTCTAGATTCTTGTTTTGACGCGTTTTCTTTACGCGAACCGGTATCCACTTCGCTCGAAAACGCTTTAAGAGAAGGCCATGTGGACGGAATTGAAAGCGCCCTCGCTGGCCGAGATGGAAGCGATGGCTCATGACGTGTTCGAGCGCCTGCCGGCGGAGTTTCGCAGGCTGTGCGAGGGCGTGATCATCCGCGTCGACGACTTCCCCACCGAGGAGGTCCTGGACGAGATGGAATGCGAGAGCGAGTTCGACCTGCTCGGCCTGTTCCAGGGCGTCGGCCTGCCGCAGCAGAGCCTTGGCGACGTGGCACGGCTGCCCAACATGGTCTGGCTCTACCGCCGGCCGATCCTGGACTACTGGGCCGAGCACGACGAGAGCCTGGGCCACATCGTCCGCCACGTCCTGATCCACGAGATCGGCCACCATTTCGGCCTGTCGGACGACGATATGGCGGCGATTGAGGCTCAAACAGACTAAATCTGCCCAATTCGGCCTAGGATTCGGGCTCCGATCGCGATAAACACCGGTTTCTCTGAACCACCCCGGGAAGCGCAACCATGGACAAGTTCACCACGCTGGAAGGCGTCGCGGCACCGCTGAAGATCATCAATGTCGACACCGACATGATCATTCCGAAGCAGTACCTCAAGACCATCAAGCGCACCGGCCTTGGCAAGGGGCTCTTCTCCGAGCAGCGCTACAAGGACGACGGCAGCGAGAACCCGGATTTCGTGCTGAACCAGCCGGCCTACCGCAACTCGAAGGTGCTGGTTGCCGGCGACAATTTCGGTTGCGGCTCGAGCCGCGAGCACGCGCCCTGGGCGCTGCTGGATTTCGGCATCCGCTGCGTGATCTCGACCTCGTTCGGCGACATCTTCTACAACAACTGCTTCAAGAACGGCATTCTGCCGATCCGCGTCTCCCAGGAAGACCTCGACAAGCTGTTCGACGACGCCGAGCGCGGCGCCAATGCGACGCTGACGATCGACCTGCCCAACCAGGAGATCCGCGGCCCTGACGGCGGCAAGGTCAAATTCGAGATCGATCCGTTCCGCAAGCACTGCCTGATCAACGGCCTCGACGACATCGGCCTGACGATGGAGAAGAAGTCCTCGATCGACACCTACGAGGAAAAGCTCAAGCGCGAACGCGCTTGGGCCTGATCCCAAATCCCGAGCCCCGGTGCGGCAAGCCCCGGGGCTTTTTCTTTGTCCTGATTCTCGCTTATAGTCCTGTTTCTCCCGTATAGTTTTCGCGCATGCTGCCCGAGATCGTCAGCTTCTGGCATGGCCCGATGGACGCACTGCGCCAGACCTGTCTGCGCTCGCAGCTCGCGGCCGGTCACAAGGTCACGGTCTACAGCTTTGACACCATCCCGGGACTGCCGGTGGGCGTCGAGAACGCCGACGCCGGGGCGATCCTGCCGCATGCCTTCTCCGAACGATTGCGGCCGGCACAGCCGGACGGAAGCTGGCGCGACTGGACTACGCTTCAGTTCAGCGACTTCTTCCGCATGAAGCTGATGGCGAAGGGGCTGGGTTTGTGGCTCGACGCCGACGTGTTGCTGCTGAGGCCGGTCGAGATCGACCCGGCAAAACCCTACTTTGCCTGGGAGCAGCCGCGCCAGCTCGGCAATTCCGTGGTCTATCTTCCAGCCGCGCACGGCATCGTTGCCGCCTTCGAAGAGCTGATGGAGCAGGAAGAGCTGACACCGAACTGGCTGTCGATGCGCCATCGCATCGCCTTTGCAATCCGCCGCCTGCGCGGCGAGTCGAACCGTCTCTCCGACATCCGCGTCGCGATCTTCGGGCCGCCAGCCCTGACGGCGCTGGCCCGACGCACCGGTGAGTTGAGATGCGCACTGCCGAGGCGATCCTTCTACGCCGTGCATGCCGAGCCGAAACTGTTCTTCGAACCCATGAGCTGCCTCGGCCTCGTCACCGCCTCCGACATCATCGGCCTGCACATCTCGCCCAAGGGGCGCGGCGGCCAGCCACCGATTCCCGGCAGCTTGTATGCGTGGGCGGCGGAGCGGTTCGCGTAATTCTCCTCCTCGCGTCTCGTGCCCCGGACGCAGCGCAGCGCGAAGTGATGCGCTGCAGAGCCGGGGCCCAGTGGTGCCGCGAGATGGGTCCCGGCTCTGCGGTGCACCGCTTCGCGCTGCACCGCGTCCGGGACACGAGGGCAGTTTCCTTGACCTATTCGAATTTGATCCAGCGCAACGCGCTTCTGCACCATCGTGCTTAATCTCACTCCAGTTCCACTGCGCGAATGGAGCTTTCCATGAGTACCGCAAACAGGCCTTATCCTTATCCCATCGTCCAGGGGCTCATCGAGTGCTTTGGCGATTGGTTGAAGCATCACCGCGAGCTGAGCGAGATGCGGCGGCTCGACCGTACCGATTTCGACCGTATCGCGAGCGATCTCAGGATCGTGCCTGATGATCTCGAGGAATTGGTCCGTCACGGCCACCACGCCGCCGACGAGCTGCCGAAGATGCTGGAACAGCTCGGCATCGACGCGGAGAGGCTCGAGCAGGCGCAGCCGCTGTTGCTGCGTGACATGGAGCGGGTGTGCTCGCTCTGCCATCAGAAGGGACAGTGTGACCGCGATCTCGCCAACGGCACCGCCGCGGAAAATTACTACGACTATTGCGACAATGCGTCGACGCTGGAGTCGCTCCAACGCGCCGACGTCGCACCGCAGTGAGGGTGCCGCATTCAAGCGGCGCTCTGACTTGGCTTCGCTTCGGCCAAGCGATTAGAAGCCAACAGTTTCGTTCATGTAGAACGTGTTGAGGATCGAGACCCGATCCCGATCAGTCTTGATCGGCGGACGACCGTGCCAGCTCATCCTGGTCAACGAGTGGTAGGCCTTCAGTACCACGAACGCGTATCCGACATTGGGCAGGAACGGAATCGTTTTCACAGGCTCCAGGCAATATGAGCCGACATGAAACAGTCCCTTGAGAGACGCCTTATAGAGTGTCGTCCCCAAGGCTTCCTGGCTGGCGTCGGCCGGGCAATAAAGCTGCATCGTCACAACCTTCTTGCGCGTGTCCGGATGCGGCTTGATCCGATAGCCGTCCCGGTCCACGTAGACCACCGGCTTTGCGACCAACGTCAGATCGGCGGCACTTGCCACCTTGTCGCCACGGGCACGAATCTCGAGCCCGTCATGCAGTCTCTTTCGGATAGCCCGCTCGATGCTCTCCGACGTCAACATGGCCGACACCGCAGCCCATGCAGGCCGCAGCGACGCGTCGATCTTCTCGACGTTCTCACCATAGAGGCGCAACGCCATGCGGGTCCCCGTGCCCGTGATCGGATCGTACCCCTGAGTGGGGGTGCTCCGTATCAAGTCACGGTAAAAATCCTTCGGAAAGAAATTCCCGAAAACGATGTGAGGGAAGGGCGAAGAAAAATGGTCGGCGGCTTCGATGCTCGCGACCGCGTGCGCGGTGAGCGTGTCGACCAGGCTGGTATGAACAGTCTCCGCAAGTGCTGCCATGGGGATCCCCAATTGTCCCCAACCCGAGCGCAACTATACCACGCAATGATCCATCTTCCAGCCTGGCGCTCATGCGAGCCGGCCATAGCCGCCGTGCAGAACGTCACGTTTACACGAACGAGCGCCGCTGGCGACCGGGACTATCAGCTCAACATCGCGACAACCGCGCGCGCGAGGCCGGCAGGGCATTCCACCACCTGATCCGCGCCGGCGCATTACCGGGATCACGTCCGAGCGCACGCAATGCGGCTGAGCAGCTCGCGACGATGCCCGGCCGGGAGTCGACCAGCGCTCCGTCGAGATTGAGGGGGACGGAACGTGCTGGAGACACCTCTCAGCCCTTGCTCATCGCGGCAATCGCATCCGCGATCTCGATCGTGCGCCGCGCCATGTCGGCGTGCAGGCGTTCCACCATCGCGCCATCCAGCCGGATCGCGCCACGCGACACATTCTCCGGTAGCTCGAATGCCGCGATGATTTTTCGCGCTCGCGCGACTTCCTCTTCGGGTGGCGTGAAGATCACGTTGCAGGCTTCGATCTGCGACGGGTGGATCAGCGTCTTACCGTCGAAGCCGAGATCGCGGCCCTGTGCGCATTCGGTGGCGAAGCCGTCCGAATTGGCGATGTCGCTGTAGGGGCCGTCGAGGATCTCAAGGCCGTGGGCGCGCGTCGCCAGGATGCAATGGGTGATCATTGGGATCATCGCAGCCCGGCCCGGCAGCATCTTGATGCGCGTCTCGCGCGAGATGTCGTTGGGCCCGAACACGAAACCGGACAGGCGCGTCTTGGGATCGCGCCCGGCCGCGGCCAGTTCATCCGCGTGCAGCACGGCGCGCGCAGTCTCGATCATGGCCCAGACCTTCAAGGTCGGTGCCGCGCCGAGCTCGGCGAGGCGGCGGCCGATCGTCTGGAGATCCTCGATGCTGGAGACCTTTGGAACCAGAATGCCGTCCGGCGATGCCTTGGCGGCCATCGCGACGTCGTCGGCCCACCAGGGTGTGTCGAGGCCGTTGGTCCGGATCAAAATCTCGCGCTTGCCGAACCCCTTCGCCGCGATCGCCGCGGCGATCTGGTCGCGCGCCACCGCCTTGGCGTCGGGGGCGACCGAATCTTCGAGATCCAGGATCAGGCCGTCGGCAGCCAGATTGCGCGCCTTTTCCAGCGCGCGGGGGTTGGAGCCGGGCATAAACAGATGGCTGCGGCGCGGGCGGGTCATGCAAGCGTTCCTTCCGGTTTCCTCGAACAGGTTCTTGATCTCAGCCGATAACATCTGGCCTGCCTATTCGAAAGGCTTGTTCGCCCCGGCGGTATATGGTTAGGCATACGCCATGATCACATTCCCGAAGTCCTTGCTGGAAGGCTACAAGGCCTTCGCCACCCAGCGGCTGCCGACCGAGCAGAGCCGCTATCGCGAGCTGTCGGTAAAGGGACAGTCCCCGGAAGTGATGGTGATCGGCTGCTGCGACAGCCGCGTCTCGCCAGAGGCAATCTTCGACGTCGGTCCCGGCGAACTGTTTGTCGTCCGCAACATCGCCAATCTCGTGCCGGTTTATCAGCCCGACGCCAACGCCCATGGCGTTTCAGCCGCGCTGGAATATGCCGTGACGGTGTTGAAGGTGAAGCACATCGTGATCCTGGGACACGCGCAATGCGGCGGCATCCGCGCCTTCGTCGACAAGAGCGAACCGCTCACGCCCGGCGACTTCATCGGCAAATGGATGCAGATGTTCATCAAGCCAGGCGAGGTGGTCGAGCAGCGCGACCACGAGACGATGGCGCAGTTCGTCGAGCGCATCGAAAAGGCCGCAGTGTTCCGCAGCCTGGAAAACCTGATGACGTTCCCGTTCGTGCGGAAGGCGGTCGACAGCGGCCAGATGCAACTGCACGGCGCCTATTTCGGCGTCGCGGAGGGGACCCTGTTCGTGCTGGACAAGACGACGAAGGAATTCAAGAGGGCGAATAGCGAGTAGCGAAGATCCATTCGCTATTCGCCACTCCCATTCGCTGACTACGCCGCCTTCTTCTTTGCGCTGATCAGCTTGCGGTTGATCAGGACTTCCGCGATCTGGATCGCGTTCAGCGCGGCGCCCTTGCGCAGATTGTCGGACACGCACCACAGCACGAGACCGTTCTCCACCGTCGCGTCCTCGCGGATGCGGCTGATGTAGGTTGCGTCCTCTCCGGCCGCTTCATACGGCGTGGCGTAGCCGCCGGGCTCCTGCTTGTCGATGACGAGGCAGCCGGGCGCCTTGCGCAGGATGTCGCGCGCTTCATCGGCAGTGATCGGATTCTCGAACTCGATGTTGACGGCCTCGGAGTGGCCGACGAACACCGGCACGCGCACGCAGGTCGCGGAGAGCTTGATCTTGGGATCAAGGATCTTCTTGGTCTCCGCCATCATCTTCCACTCTTCCTTGGTGTAGCCGTCCTCCATGAAGACGTCGATGTGGGGGATGACGTTGAAGGCGATGCGCTTGGGGAACTTCTTCGCGATCAGCTCGTCGTTGGTGTAGACGGCCTTGGTCTGCGAGAACAATTCGTCCATCGCATCCTTGCCGGCACCCGACACCGATTGATAGGTCGAGACGACGACACGCTTGATGGTCGCCTTGTCGTGCAGCGGCTTCAGGGCGACCACGAGCTGCGCGGTCGAGCAGTTCGGGTTGGCGATGATGTTCTTCTTCTGGAAGCCCGCCGTCGCGTCCGCGTTCACTTCCGGCACGATCAGCGGCACGTCCGGATCCATGCGCCAGGCCGAGGAATTGTCGATCACCACCGCGCCGGCGGCGCCGATCTTCGGCGACCATTCCTTCGACACCGAACCGCCCGCCGACATCAGGCAGATGTCGACGTCGGAGAAATCGTAATGCTCGAGCGCTTTGACCTTCAGGGTGCGGTCGCCATAGGAGACCTCGACGCCGACGCTGCGGCGTGACGCCAGGGCCACGACCTCGTCCGCGGGGAATTTGCGCTCATCGAGGATGTTGAGCATTTCCCGTCCGACATTGCCGGTCGCGCCGACGACTGCGACTTTGTAACCCATCGTTCATTCTCCGATGAAAAAGCCCGTTCCTGAAGCTGACGCTTAACCAGGAAGAGCAGCGCTTCTATGCGAGAACCGGCCCCAAGACAACGTTGGACCCTGCCAGAAGGCCGTGGATGCAATCGCTCGAGGCCAGCACGGCCGCAGCCCCCACCAGGACCACCACCCATCTGGCGCTTGCAGCCTTCGCCGACGACGTCGTCGGCACGCTGGCACACCTATTCGCCTATGTGGGGGCCCTGGCGCTGTTTGCCATCCTCGGCCTGGCCGCGCTCGGCCCATTGCCAAGCTTGCGCGATGAAGAGCCCTCGCTGAAGCCGGGCTGGAGCGCGGCCGACCATTCGCATCCGGCTTTCGCCATCAGCCGCCCCGATTCATCAGATAAAACAGCCTCTTATACTATCCTCCGGCACCCCGAGGGCGGCCGCAAGGACGTGATGCGCTGGACCGGCGCGGCGGATAAGCCCCTGGCCGAGCTCGAAATCTACCGGGAGGGCGGCGAATTCGATGTCGCCCGTCCGGCGACCGCAGACCTGGCCGTCCGGATGGGACTTGGCACGGGACTGGGCATGGGACTTGGCGAGACCACCCCGCTCGAGCAAGCCGGCCTGATCGAGACGAAATTCGGCCCCGTCGTCCTGATCCGGCCGACCGGCACGGCGGAAGGGAGGCAGGCTTGCCTGGGCTATCTCAAGCGCAATGAGGACCCGGCGCTCCAGATCTCCGGATTCTCCTGCCAGGGCGACAGCCTGCCCGCCCGCCGCGCGGCGATCGCCTGCACGCTGAACCGGCTGACACTTTTGACCTCGGGCAACGAGCCGAAGCTGGCGGAATTGTTCGCGCATGCCGAGCTGAAGCGCAGGGGTTGCGCCCCCGCAGGCTCGTCGGACTGGATGCTGGGCGCCGCGAACGCGCAATTGCGCGGGGCGCTTTGATCGACATCAAGCTCAAGTGGCTGGTATTCATGCAACTTTTGCTGGCGTGCACGATTATTCTGGCGTGGTGTGACCCAATAGACCTAGTTGCGACCGCGCCGGCCGGGCTAGTATGGGGTGGAATCGACTGGCGGCGTGCCGCCTGAAGGGGACGTGATGAGCTCGAAATTCTCTGCCGCGAACAAATCGGCAATGTGGCTTGCGGCGGGCGCCGTGGTTGCCATGTCCTATGCCATGGGCCTCGCGACGCCGGCTTCGGCCGACACCAAGAAGCAGCGCTATGACAGCGCCGGCCCCAACGCGGTCTATCAGCAGGGACGCACCCGCATCTATGTGAGCAGGCGCTCCTGGCTCGACGGCGGCACCGAGGTCAATCCGGGTGATCGCAAATTCACGGATTACGCGTTCCCGTCGCCGTACGGGTACCCGACCTTCGCGCGGGAGAACAACAACCGTCCGATCGATCGCCAGCCGTTGAGCACGCCGTCCGATCTCGGCGGCTTCCCACGGAACTTCCCGCTGTACTGAAGCGGACGTATCGACCGAATCAGAATGGCCGGGCTCACGCCCGGCCATTTTTGTTTGCAGTGCCCGCCGTTACGCGTGCAGCTTCTGCAACTCCTTCAAAATCGCTTCGCCCATCTGCGTGGTCGAAGCGGCCGTCGTGCCTTCCGACTTGATGTCGGCGGTGCGCAGGCCGCTGGCGAGCACGGCGGCGATCGCGGCATCGACCTTGTCGGCCAGCGCGCCCATGTCGAAGGAGTAGCGCAGTGCCATGCCGAAGGACGAGATCATCGCGATCGGGTTGGCGAGCCCCTTGCCGGCAATGTCGGGCGCCGAACCGTGCACGGGCTCGTAGAGCGCCTTGCGCTTCTTGCTCTTCACATCGACCTCGCCGAGCGAGGCCGAGGGCAGCATGCCGAGCGAGCCGGTCAGCATCGCCGCGATGTCGGAGAGCATGTCGCCGAACAGATTGTCGGTGACGATGACGTCGAACTGCTTCGGCCACTTCACCAGCATCATGCCGCCGGAATCGGCGAGCTGGTGCTCGAGCGTGACGTCGGGATATTCGCGCTTGTGGACCTGGGTCATGACCTCGTTCCAGAGCACGCCCGACTTCATGACGTTGCGCTTCTCCATCGACGTCACCTTGTTCTTGCGCTTCCTGGCAAGCTCGAAGGCGACGCGGGCGATGCGCTCGATCTCATAGGTGTCGTAGACCTGGGTATCGATGGCGCGCTTCTGGCCGTTGCCGAGATCGGTGATGGTCTTGGGCTCGCCAAAATAGACGCCGCCGGTGAGCTCGCGCACGATGACGATGTCGAGACCCTCGATCGCCTCGCGCTTCAGGCTCGAGGCGTCCGCCAGCGCCGGATAGCACACGGCGGGACGGAGGTTGGCGAACAAAGCGAGATCCTTGCGCAGACGCAACAGGCCGGCTTCGGGGCGCACCTCGTAGGGCACTGCATCCCACTTCGGGCCGCCGACCGCGCCGAAGATCACGGCGTCGGCATCCTTGGCCTTGGCCATGTCGCCCTCGGAGATCGACACCTTGTGCGCGTCGTAGGCGGCGCCGCCGACGAGGCCGGTGTCGGTCTCGAACTTGGCGATCCCGGCCGCGTTGAGCCAGTCGATCAGCCGCTTCACCTCGCCCATCACCTCGGGGCCGATACCGTCACCGGGGAGCAGCAGCAGTTTGTGGGTCGCCATGGTCAAATCCTTCTCAATCCTGTGTCGTCATTCCGGGGCGCGAGCACAGCGAGCGAGCCCGGAATCCATCGGGCCACAGCGCAAGCTGGAAAATGGATTCCGGGCTCGCGCCAAATGGCGCGCCCCGGAATGACGGGTGGCCGCGAGTGCTAGAGCGGCGTTGCGCGCTTGGCAAGACACCATTGCCGGGGCGCGGCTGTGCAAGGCGGGCTGGGCCTGCCACACTGCGGCGCACCGGAGTATCCCTTGCACGCCCCTGACCGCCCCCCGCCCGACGCACATCCCGCGCGGCTGATCCTGACCATGTCGCTGGCCGCGACGGTCGGGCTCGGCATCGGCCGCTTTGCCTATGCGCTGGTGCTGCCCGACATGCGGGAAGACCTCGGCTGGTCTTACTCGGCGGCCGGCTTCATGAACACGATCAACGCCGTCGGCTATCTCGTAGGTGCGCTTGTTGCGTCCCGGCTGATCCAGCGCGTCGGCTGGGCAGCGGCGATCCGCGGCGGAACCCTGGCCTGTGTCGCCGCGCTCGCCACGTGCGCACTGACCGGCAATTTCGTCGCGCTGAGTCTCGCGCGCCTCGTGCTGGGCCTCGGCGCCGCAGCCGGCTTCGTTGCCGGCGGCGCGCTGGCTGCAACCATCGCGCAATCGCGCCCGGAGCGGGCCAATTTCCTCCTGAGCCTGTTCTATGCCGGTCCCGGCATCGGCATTCTCGCCTCGGGGCTGATCGCCCCGTTCACGCTCCAATATTTCGGGCCGGGCTCATGGTGGATCGTGTGGTGGGCGCTGACGCTGCTCTCGGTCGCGATGACCGTGCCCCTGTTCCTGATCCGCATCGAGAGCAGGGCGCGCTTCAACCAAGGCAGCCACGCCTCCTTCGCAATTTTTCCCGTGCTGATCTATCTCGCCGGCTATTTCCTGTTCGGCGCCGGCTACATCGCCTACATGACCTTCATGATCGCCTATGTGCGCGACGGCGGCGGCGGTGCCGCGGCGCAGGCCGCGTTCTGGAGCCTGATCGGCCTCAGCGCCTTTGTGACGCCCTGGGCCTGGCGCGGCGTGCTGGCACTCGACCGCGGCGGACTTGCGACAGCGATCATCCTCGGCACCAACGCCCTCGGCGCGGCCTTGCCGATGCTGGGGCATTCGCCGGCGTGGCTCGGAATCTCCGCGGTCGTGTTCGGCGTCGCCTTCTTCGCCGTGGTCGGTTCGACCACGGCCTTCGTCCGTTTCAATTATCCGCCCGAGGTATGGCCGACCGCGATCGCCGCGATGACGATCTCGTTCGGCGTCGGCCAGACGCTGGGGCCAATCGTGGTCGGCGCTATCACGGATGCGCTGGGGAGTTTGTCGTATGCGCTGAATGTGTCGGCGGCGTTGCTGGCGTTGGGCGCAGTGGCGGCGCTGTGCCAGCGGAAGGTGGGGCCGAAGCATTCGGTGCAGTAGGTGCCGTAGGGTGGGCAAAGCGAAGCGTGCCCACCAACGCTTCGTCCGCGACGAAGATCATGGTGGGCACGGCGCTACGCGCCTTTGCCCACCCTACGGCAGCGGAGCGAGCATCAGTTCCCGCTGAACGAATTGTACCCCTGGTCTTCCCAGTAGCCGCCCTTGTAGTCGTTGGTAACTTCCATCGAGACCACGTATTTCGGGTTCTTGAAGCCGAGCTTTGTCGGCACGCGGATCTTCATCGGGAAGCCGTAGGCGCGCGGCAGGATCTCGTTCGCGTATTTGAACGTCATCTGGGTCTGCGGATGCAGGGCGCTGCGCATGTCCAAAGGCGAGTTGTAGCCGTCCTTGTCGGCGCACTGGAACCAGACGTATTTGGCGCGCGTGTCGGCGCCGATCACCTTGAGGAAGTCGCGCAGGGGCGTGCCGGTCCAGCTGCCGATCGCACTCCAGCCCTCGACACAGATGTGGCGCGTGATCTGCGTCACCTGCGGCAGTTTGTACAACTCCGGAAGCGTCCACGCCTTCTTGTTGTCGACGAGACCACGCACCTCGAGCTTCCAGTCATCGGCCTCGATCTCCGGGGCTTCGTCGAGATCGTAATAGGCGTTGAACGGGAATGGCTTCGTGATCGCGCTCTCGGGGAAGGTCGGCGCCAGCGCATCGGGATTGAAGATGAAATCCTGCACGGCGTCGTTGAATTTCGAGACCGTCTTCAGCATTTCCTCGGCCGAGGACGAGTCGATCACGTCGCAGCCGGTGAGCAGCGTTAGCGCGCCGAGGCTGGCGCCGCCCGCGATGAAGCGACGGCGGGTGAGATCCGGCATCGTCTTGAGGGAGTCCTTGATCAGCAGCCTCTTGTCGACGCCGGGGATCAGGAACGAACGCTTGGCCATGATGGTTCTCCTAGCGCCCGATGATCATCGCCCGCAGGCTCTTCGGCACCAGCAACGCGAGCAGGACGTGAATGACGAGAAACGCGCAGATCGCGGCCATGCAGAAGAAATGGACGTAGCGCGCGGTCGGATAATCGCCGAACAGCATCACCAGATAATAGAGCTGCACCGGTTTCCACATCGACAGGCCCGACAGCACGATGAGCACGCCGACCACGATGATGCCGGCATAGAGCAGGCGCTGCACGTAATTGTAGACGGTGAGATCGTTGTGGCCGAGCCTGAAGGTCAGCGCGGCCCTCACATCGTGGAGTACGCCCGATGGGGTGATCGGCAGCAGCTTTTTCCGGAAGCGACCGGTCGCGAAACCCGTGATGAGATAGGCGAGGCCATTGATCATCAAGAGCCACATCGCCGCAAAGTGCCAGAGCAGGCCGCCGGCGAGCCAGCCGCCCAGCGTGAACTCGTGCGGAAATCTGAAACCGAACAGCGGCGAGGCGTTGTAGATCTGCCAGCCCGACAGGATCATCAGGATCATGGCCAGCGCATTGATCCAGTGCATGACGCGGACCCAGGCCGGCTGGATCACTTTCGCCGGGGTGGCGCTGACCTGCTCGTCGGTGACTGTGAGGCTCGACATGGTGGTTCCGTCCTGAACGTCGTGTGACACCGAATATACGCCATATACGCCGACGCTTCCGCTTTCGTTACGCCCCGCCAACCATCGAATCGAGGCCCGCGGGCTATCGTGGTCACAATAAAGCGAGCCGGGTGCCCCCGGCTCGCCGTTTCGTCGCATCCGGCCTGGGGATCAAACAGGACGGCGCGGTGTTACGTTGCCGGCATCAGCACGGTGTCGACCACATGGATGACGCCGTTCGACTGGTTGACGTTGGAGATTGTCACCATCGAGGTGCCGCCCTTGGCATCGACGATCCAAGTCTTGCCGTCCATCTTCTTCACCGTGAGCTCTTCGCCTTCGGCGGTCTTCAGCTTCTTGCCGTCGGTGAGGTCGGCGGCCTCGAGCTTACCGGGCACGACGTGGTAAGTGAGGATCTTGGTCAGCGCCGCCTTGTTCTCAGGCTTGACCAGGGTGTCGACGGTGCCGGCCGGCAGCTTGCCGAAGGCAGCGTTGGTCGGCGCGAACACCGTGAACGGGCCCTTGCTTTCCAGCGTCTGCACCAGGCCGGCCGCCTTCACCGCCGCTACCAGCGTGGTGTGGTCCTTCGAGTTGACCGCATTCTGAACGATGTTCTTGGACGGGAACATCGCGGCGCCGCCGACCATGACGGTCTTCTGCTCGGCGCGCGCCGGCGCGACAACGGTCGCGGTGACGGCCAGGGCGCTGAAAGCTGCGGCGGCGAGATAGGCAATACGCTTCGACATGGAGAGTCTCCCGATTGAATTGTGACCGGCAATCGCCGGCGTGCGAGTTGAGGCAACAACGGTGGCTGCGCCCCGTTGGCGTGAAGCAGCAGCGCCGTCGTTGGCCGAACTACGGGAGGTTTCGCGGGGCGGTTTCGGAGAATAATTTATTGTGATGGGTGAAACTATGCGCGACGGATTACGTGTGGTGCGCGCGCTGAGCGCTTGGTGTTGTAGGGTGGGCAAAGGCGCAAAGCGCCGTGCCCACCATCTCTCCGCGATTGAGGATGCGTGTGGTGGGCACGCTTCGCTTTGCCCACCCTACAGCAGTGTTCCCGTTTTCAATCCCTGCTCTGCGGCGTCTGGATGAAACCGCGATTGTGCGTCGGGCTGATCAGGAGCTCGTTGATGCAGACCCGCGGCGGCATGCTTGCGATGAAGGCGATGGTGCGGCCGAGATCTTCGGATTGCAGCATCTTGGCCTGCTCCTCCTCGCTCGGCACCACCGGGCGCAGCTTCAGGATCGGAGTTGCCACCTCGCCCGGCATCAGGCAGCAGGCGCGAAGTCCGTTGACGCATTCGTCCATGTTGAAGGAATGGGTCAACGCCAGCACCGCATGTTTGGTGGTGGTGTAGGCCGGGCCCGGCATCTTCGAGACGTGACGGCCGGCCCAGGACGAGAC
>JAEWFG010000284.1 GCA_023388935.1 Pseudomonadota bacterium
CCTGGTTGCCCCGATCGCGATCGCTGGAAATAGCGATCACGATCGGCTGGAAATGGTGATCACGATGCTCTGGAATGGGTGATCACGATGGCCTGGAATCGGTGATCACGATCGGCTGGAACGCGCATTCCATCGTCGCACTTCGGCTTGTACGCGCTCGCGGCGCTTGCCGGTGCCGTCGTCGGTACGACGATCAGCCTACGATGGATGTCTCAATTCGCTACCCGCTTTGTCTTGACCGGCATTCTGCTCGCGGCTGGCATTCAACTGATGCTTTTTTGACGTCGGCGGTGCTGATTGTGGGCAATTCGCGAGTGATTGTGCGGTAGCCCGACGTAGCCGTCCTCAGTGCGGCATCAATGCCGGAGCAGTCCGTGCGGCTGCCCTCTGTTACAACGTTTGCACCTCAATAACGAAGCCCGGGCACCTTGGCGCCCGGGCTTTCAGGTCTTGGGGGAGGAAACGGAGACCTACGACGTCGTATAGTCGAGTGACTTGAAGCTGAGGTGCTTCACACCCTCCGGCGCATCCGCGAGCTTGCGGATGTTCGCCCAGGTCTGCTTGTAATTTGGGATGATGAGTTCGTTCACGCCGGGCGAGACCACGTTCCCCTGCACGCCGGTTGCCTGTGCGAAGAGCATGAACGTCTGCTTCGGCTTGGCGGTCGGCGTAGGATAGACCATGGCTTGGGTCGAGCCGTTGTCGTTGTAGACTTCGACTAGGTCACCCGGCTTGAGCCCCAGTCCGCCCATGTCGTGCGGGTTCATCTGGAGGTAGGGATACGGCATCCGATCCGTGACGAACTCGTTGTCCTGGTCGAGGTAGGAGCTCTGCCAGGTGACGTTGGCGCGGCCGTTGTTGATGAGGAACGGGAATTTCTGCATCTCGGCTTCTTTGCCCGGCGCTTGCAGGCCGCGCCACTGCGTTTCCATGAACTTGGCTTTGCCGTCTTTGCTGTTGAACTTGCCGTCGGCGTAAAGCCGCTTGGTACCGATGATCCGCTCGGCGCCGCTCGTCGCCGGAGATGCCGCGGTTGATGCGGCAGCCCCCGTCGTTTGGACCGGCTCCTTTCCGCGGGCTCCCTCGATGGCCGGCCCCTTCAAGACCTCTCCGGCTTTTGTGCCGGTCAACGTGCCGGCAGCGACAGGGCCGGTGCTCTCAAGCCCGACTGCCGGCTCCTGGAAGCCGTTCGTACCCATGGCGCGCAACCGGGCATAGGTGACGAACTCGCCGCCTTTCTCATGCTGGTGATAGCCGTCCATGAAGGCATCTTCTTCGGTCTTCCAGTCGAAGCCCTTGAAGTGGTCGGCAAGCTCGGCCTTGCCCTGTTCGCGCAGCACCCGTTCCATGTTGTTGGCGATACGCGCGGCGATCAGGCAATCTGGCATCGCCTGACCGGGCGGATCCATGTACTTCTCGGTCAGGCGCATCCGGCGTTCGCCGTTCATCGAGGTGAGATTGGCCTCACCTGAGGTCGCTGCCGGCAGCCAAACGTGACTCGCCTCGCCGATCTTGGTCGGCACGATGTCGACGTCGACCACGAAGAGCCCGCCTTTCTTGATCGCATCGACGATCGCGTTGATCATCGCAGGCCGGTCGCCATAGGGCGCCGTCATCATGGCGTCCTTCACCACGTCGGTACGCTTCTTGTAAGCCTGCTTGAACTTGAAAGCGTTCAGCGTGGTCTTGTAGTGGTCGCATCCCCAGATGTGATGGATACCGCCCTTGCCGTCGATCAAGAGTTGGTCGACGTAGGCTGCTGGCCGGCCGACATGCGCATCCGACGGCCGCGAGTAGCCTTCCTGGTGCCCACCCATGCGGACGCAACCGCCGCCGGGCCGACCGATATTGCCCGTTGCCAGCGCGACGTTCACCAGAGCCCCGTTGGTGCGGTAGTTGTCGTTGCCCCAGATCAGGCCCTTCTCATACGCAAACATCGTGCGGCGACGCGCGTTTCCGGCCTTGGGCTGCGCAATCCATTCGGCGGATTTGCGAATTTGGTCGGCGGTGAGTCCAGTGATCTTCGCCGCGTCCTCCGCGCTGATCTTGTTCGCGCCCTTCATTTGGTCGAAGTTGGTTGTCGAGGCATCGATGAATGCCTTGTCGACCCAGCCTTTCTCCGCGATATGCGTCATCCACGCATTAAACAAGGCGAGATCTGTGCCGGAGTTGATCGCCAGGTGCATGACGTTGTCTTTGCCGGCTTCGATCTCGCAGGCATTGACCGTCACCGTTCGACGCGGATCGACGATGATGACCTTGGCGCGTTCCACCGGCTCGGAGCCGAACTCGGCCTTCTTCTTGTCGAGCGAGGCTCCGCGCAGGTTCGGGACCCAGTGATTCAGGAAGTAGTTGGTCTGGGTCTCGAGCGCATTGGTCCCGACCGCGACGAGCGTGTCGGCCAACTCGGCATCTTCGTAGCAGTTGTTCAGTTCGCCGACGCCCATGTCGCGGGTGGCGTGGACTTCAGAGTTGTAGGCGGGGCGGTTGTGGATGCGGATGTTCTTGATCTTCATCGCCCCGAAATAGAGCTTGCCGGTGCCCCACGTGTTCTCATATCCGCCGCCGGCGCCGCCATGGTCGAAAGCGGAGACAAACACGCCGTCCTCGCCCATGTCGTTGATCACGGCGACGGTGACCCGTGCGACGAGGTCAAGCGCATCGTCCCAGCTTGTCGGCTGCATCTGCCCGTAGCGCCAAACCATCGGATCCGTGAGGCGCTGCAGTTGCGTGTTGCGCTGCTGCGAATAGCTCATCTCCGCCATCCGTGCGCCGCGGATCGAGCCCAGCCCGGAATTCACTACGCAGCCCTTGTCAGGCTTGATGACGATGTGCACGTCCTCGCCGTTCTGACTGACGATGTTGTACATGGAGGGCGCGTACCAATTGGCGGTCTCCGCGGGCTGCTGCTTGCCGAGATCGACACCGAACTTGTTTTGATCGGCGGCCATGCCGCCCTGCGCGTTGGTAGGCCAAGTGTATGCCTTGTACCCGCAACCGACGATGCAGTAATGGCAGGTGACGTTGAACTCCTTGGCATCGGCGGGGATGATCGGGAGCCGGTCAATTTGGCGCTTGTAGGCCATGGTCGTTCCTCCCTTAGAGCACGTTCGAAAGGCGGCCGTAGAGCAACTCGTCCACGCCTTCGGCGTAGATGTCGCCCTTGTCGTCGACACGCAGCACGTACTGAGGAAGATTTTGCGTCGCCTGACCCCAGATTTGTTGGCCGCCGGCCTCGCAGTCGAAGCGCGAGTAGTGGCCCGGACAGTTCATGGAGCGATCGGCCGCGCTGTAACTGAGGGGAAAGCCCTTGTGCGGGCAGGTCGTCGAGAATCCGACGATGTCGCCTTCGGTCCCGACGCCACCCGGCACCCTCTTGCCCAGCTTCAGGAGCACGCCCGGAGCGGCTGAATCGGGATAGGACACGGTCATCGGCTGATTGAGCTTCAAGTCGCCCACGTTGCCGAGGCGGTTGGAGGGATATTCGACGCGGGCCGCGGGCGTGGCCGCTTTGGCCTGGTTCGGAGCAATTGCGGAAACTGCGGCACCCGCCGCAGCAAGACCTGCGCCGCCAAGAAACTTGCGGCGCCCGGCATCGACCATGCGATCGCAATGAGACATGAGGACCCTCCCAGGGTTTGCCAGTACGCCTACCGGCAAGCTGCTTCCTCGAAGATCGGCCCGGTACGCCTACCGGCCGGGGCGCTCGTTATTTTTCTGTCGCATGCCCGTCATGCCGATGGGCTACGATATGTCGAGACGTCTCGACATTTCCAATAATGGAAATGTTGTGGCGAGTCACGTGGTCTTTGGGATAAACACCATGCAGCTATCGAATGACTCGCGCGGGGACCAAGGAATGCGGAAGTCGATGCTGGCCGTCGCCAGCCATGCCAGCACGGGGCCGACAGAGGGAAGCCTGACGGAGCCCCATGCCATTTCCGCCCTTGCCGCCCTTGCTCAGCCCACTCGATTGGCGATCTATCGGCTGCTGATCAAGCACGAACCGGTGGGGATCACCGCCGGCGTGATCGCCGAGACCATCGGTGCGCCGCACAACACGATGTCGACACATCTCGCCATTCTGGTACGGGCCGGCCTGCTGCGCAGCACGCGCGAGGGCCGCACCATCGTCTATCGCTCCAACGTGGAAGGCATGCGGTCGTTGATCGCTTTCCTGGTGGACGACTGCTGCGACGGACATCCCGAGCTCTGCAATCTGGTCGCGGCCGACGCCGCGGCCTGTTGTTCGCCGAAGGCCCGCAGCGCGAAGAAGGTCGTCAAGCGCAAGGGGTGACCGCGGTGCCGCCGATGACTTGGACCTTGTGGGGTCTGGCCGTTCAAACCATCGCGGGCTTCTTCGGCGCGCATGCTGCAGCGGCTGCCGCCCATGAGCATCGGTTCGGCTTTTTAGGTCACAGCATCGCGGGGCTGGTCGGGGGCGTCCTGAGTGGTACGTTCCTGCAGGAGGCCGCCATCACCATCGTGACGGGCAGCGGAAGCCAAAATCCGTCGACGGCCGCAGAGATCCTCGTCACCCATGTGCTGACCGGTGCAGTGGCTGGTGGGATACTCATGTTGGCAGTCGGCCTCTGGAGGCGTGGTGCAGCACCATAAGCTGAACGTAGCGACGTTGTCTGATAACGCACTCAAACACGGTCGAGGCCGGTGCCTTCGCGAATGCGATGCCTACGGCTGGATGCAGGACCGCGCCGATCCACACGCGCGCCGGCCTTCGGATTCGCGCGCCGGGATCCGGCCCCGCTGGCGTCTCGCCACCGACGGTCGCGATCGCCATCGGCGCGATGGTCGATGGTATCGGCGACATCTGCCTGAAATTCATCGGCCAATTAGACGACCTGCCCGGTCTGTCGTCGCAAAATGGCCTGAAGAAATGGTCGCCGAATGACAAGGTGGCGGTCGCAGTGCGGTCATGCGTACGTGATCAGTCCCGCAAAACCTTCGTCCATGTGGTCCTGGTGATGGCAGTGGAGGAAGGTCGGTCCGCGATTGTCCGCGACCAAATCGACCTCCGCCGTCGAGAAGCGTGGCAAGCTTATCGTGTCCTTGATGACGCCGGAGGTAGGCTTGTCCCCGACCTTCGTGATCTCGAACGAGTGGCGATGCACATGGACGGGATGTTCGTCGCCGCTGTTGTTGTTCAGCCGCAGGCGGTATCGCTTGCCCTGTTCCACGGTGAAGAGAGGATTCGTTTCGGGCCAGGATTTTCCGTTGATGGTCCAGCGATTGTAGCCACCGCGCCCGCCCGGAACCTTCTCGAACTTGAGATTGAACGTCTCATCCGGGGCAGGCGTTGAACTGTTAGCTTTGCCGAAAGCCGTGTAGTCCCAGGTCTTGCTCGCGGGTGCAGTCCATCGAGGTTCGCCGCTTCGGTTCGCATATTCCACGACGACTCCCATCCCCATGTTGCGGTCTTCGTCATCGGTCGATCCGAAGACCAAGACGCCGGGATTGTTCATCTCGACGATGACGTCGGCACGCTCGGCGACGTCAAGCTTGAGGACGTCGACGGTTGCTGTCGTCGGGACAGGATTTCCATCGAGGGCCAACACCCTGAAGCGGTGCCCGGGCAGCGCGAGCGATATTCCCATGCTGCCGCTGGCGTTGAGGACCCGGAAGAGCACGCGCTCGCCTTCGCGCACGCGGATCGGGTCGCCGTGGCCGAGCATGCGGTCACCCAAGGTCGCCGCGTGATACATGACCTCGAGGCCGTTGTCCGGCGGCGGCCCTTTCTTGATGTCCTGCATGCTGACCCAGTGACCATCCCAATGGTGCGCAGCCAGCAGCACCTCGCGGTCGTAGCTGCCGGGATCGCCTGCAGCGGGCTCCACGATGAGGAATCCGAATTCGCCCGTATAGGTGCTCTTGTTGAGATCGGTCATCGCCATCGCGTGGCTGTGATACCAGCGCGTTCCGGACGGCTTCGCCACGTACGAATAGGTCAAGGACTTCCCGGGCTCGATGATCGGCGAGCCTTCTTCGGTCGCGCCGTCCTGCAGCGAAGGGATCATGAGGCCGTGCCAATGGATCAGGTTGGGGTAACCCGACTCGTTCGCGACCTCGATCCGGACGGGCTGCCCTTCCTTGACACGCAGCACCGGGCCCGGGACCGTCCCGTTGTAGCCGGTGGTCTTGATGATCTTGCCCGGCGCGATTTCGAGCGAGATCGGTGCGATCTTGATCGAGTAGTCCGCAGCGGCGGTCGCTCGATCCTGGGCCCGGGCAGGCCCTGTCGACCGCATCGCGAACAGAGAGGCGGCGCCCAGCGGCGCGCTCCGGAGCAACTGCCGCCGGCTCAGATAGAGATTCGTCATCGCAAACTCCTTCGACTTGGTCGATCCCGCTCACGTGCAGGTGTACTGGCCCATCATTCCAGCGACTTCGTGTCCGAGGATGTGACAGTGGTACATGAAGGGGTGATCGCGGCTTGCCGGCTTCGTGAACTTGACCAGCAGCTTGGTCGCACCTTCCACCAGGACGACGTCCTTCCAACCCCGCAGACGCTCGGGAGTGGGCTTGTCGTCCAGCGAGAGGATCCGGAACAGCGCGCCGTGCACGTGAAAGGGATGGGCCATTCCGACGGACGTGATTTCCCAGATTTCGCTCGTCCCCAGTTTCGTCTCCACGTCGATCCTGTCCGGATCGTGCGTGCGTCCGTTGATGCCGACGATGGCCGGCATTTCCGGTTGACCGGACATTTGCATCCTCTGTCCGCAGACGCCGTTGTTGAGCACGAATTGTCGCCGCATCAATCCGGTCTCAACGAATGGCTGAGATTCCCGATCTGTCTCGGAGGTCTCACGTGGACCAGAACCGGGCGGATTCTTCGCGGGTAAACGTCCTGCAGGAAGCAGACGCTATCCACGAATGCGAGGAGCACGGCAGGGCGAAGGATCGGGCCGACCCCCATGCCCGCGAACGCGCGCTCAAGCTCGCTCGGCAGGATCACCCCGACGGCGTCTCCACCAACGAGGCTGTCGCAGAAATCCGCGCCGTCTTAGATTCGATCGGTGATGCCTGCCCGGAGTGTCTGCCGCGCGATTAAGCGCGCCCTAATACGCCCAGCTCTGCCCCGACTGAGTCATGGTGCTGAGCTTTCGGAGCAAGCGTTTCGATTGTCTGAGGTTCGCCGCCTGAACAAGGCGTACCAGCCGGCGTACGGAGTGTTCTTGACCGCCTGCCGATTGAAGTCGGGCGCGCCGTCCTTCCACCATACCGGCCCCCGCTCTCCCAAGCCACGCTTGGCCTGATCGACCCGCCGATGCGCTGCGGCTTCGGCCTCCGGATCTTTGGCCGCTTTGGCCGCCTTCACCGCGCGGCGTGCATCCATCAGTTGCTTCACGAGCCGCGACTTGTCGCCGGGAGCTAGGTCCGGATCGCTCATCCGCCAGAGCTTTCCCCGGAGGACGAAGTAGCGACCGTCCGGGGTCACGGGATGCTTGAGACCTGCCATTCAGAAGAGCTCACTTGGTGCGAACGGTTTCGCGCCGGCGCCCTCCAACGCCTCGCCGATCTTCTCCGGCTCATCGCCGTGGAAATCCACCGACACCTCGATCTCGCCTTCGAGCCTTTGCTGCTGCCCTTCAGGCGTTGGTGCCGCCTTGGCGTCCGCGCCGGCCGATCGC
>JAEWFG010000325.1 GCA_023388935.1 Pseudomonadota bacterium
GCCGTAGACCGTGGAGAGGCCAAGGCCAGTGCCCTTGCCGACGTCCTTGGTCGAGAAGAACGGCTCGAAGATCTTGTCGCGGATCTCGGTGGGGATGCCGGTGCCGGTGTCGGCGACCTCGATCCGCACGTAATCCGCCGCCGGCATGCCTTTGTAGGCGAGCTTGCTCGCATCCTCCGGGCCGACGTTGGCGGTGCGGATGATCAGCTTGCCGCCGTCGGGCATCGCATCGCGCGCGTTCACCGCGAGATTGACGATCACCTGCTCGAACTGGGAGACGTCGACCTTCACCGGCCAGAGGTCGCGACCGTGGATCAGGTCGAGCTTGACCTTCTCGCCGATCAGCCGACGCAACAGCATGGTGAGATCGGACAGCGCGTCGCCAAGATCGAGCACCTGCGGCCGTAACGTCTGCCGGCGCGAGAACGCCAGCAGCTGCCGCACCAGTGTGGCGGCGCGCGTCGCGTTCTGCTTGATCTGCATGATGTCCTGGAACGACGGATCGGTCGGCTTGTGCGCGTTCAGCAGGAAGTCGTTCGCCATCATGATGGCGGAGAGCACGTTGTTGAAGTCGTGAGCGATGCCGCCGGCGAGCTGGCCCACCGTCTCCATCTTCTGCGACTGGTTGATCTGGTTCTCCAGCGCGCGCCGCTCGGTGGTCTCGAGCATGTGCACGATCGCGGCTTCCGCGTCGTTCTCCGCCGCATCGACCGGCGTGACGAAGAACTGCCCCCAGCGGTCCTTGGTCCCTTCCAGAGCCACTTCGACCGGCGCGATATCGGCCTGGCCTTCGGCGGCCTGGTTGATCGCCGCGATCAAGAGATGGCGGTCGCGCGAATTGACCGCGCGGAAAATCGACTTGCTGGCGCTGTCGAGCCCGAGGGCCTGCCCGAGCTTGGCGTAGCGCGCATTGGCGCGCACGACATTGCCGCCGCGGTCGACGGTCGCGATCGCCATCGGCGTATGGTCGAAGAAGCGCATGAAGCGCACTTCGGCCGCACGGTCGGGATCGCTGCGCTCGTCGCGGGCACGGCTGATGACGAGCGTGCGCGACGGCCCCGGCGCGCCATCGGCGCCGAAGGCGAGCTTGTGATAGAGCCGCACCGGCATGGTCTTGCCCGTGCGCATGCGCAGGTCGATGTCGAAGACCTCGGTCTTCACCTCGCCCGGCACCGCCACGATCGCGGTCAAAAGCGCGGCGCCGTCGCCGGAGACGATGTCGGTGAGCTTCAAGCCGCCCGAGCCGATCTCGGCCAGGTCATAGTCCAGCCAGTTCGCCAGCGTCGCGTTGACATAGGCGAGTTCGCCGGCCGGATTGACCGAGAAGAAGCCGCAAGGCGCATGATCGAGATATTCGATGGCGTGCTGAAGCTCCTGGAACACGTCTTCCTGGCGCTCGCGGTCGCGGGTGATGTCGGCGATCGACCACACCGCATATTTCGCCTCGCGCTTGCCCGTGCCGAGGGGGCGCACCCGCATGCGGAGCCAGCGGCCCTGGCGGCCGTCATGGCCGGAGATGCGTACCTCTTCCTGCTGCCGCTTGCCTTCGCGGGCCGCCTTCAGCAGGCGGAACACCGCTTCGGAAACATCGGGGTTGCCAATAAAGACGCGTTCCACGGGGCGCACGTCCTGCGGACCGGTCGCGCCGGTCAGCGTCAGATAGGCCGCGTTGGAATACACCACATGGCCGCGCGGATTGGTCACGGCGAGCCCGTCGAAGGCGTGGTCAGCGATGCGCCCCATCACGGGATCATCGAGATTGCGGTCGACGAAGCGGATGATACCGGCAGCGAAGGCGAACAGGTTGAACAGGCCAACCATCGCCAGCACGGCGAGGATGCCGAGGATATAGGGCTGCGCCTGCGCGCGCCCGAGCGTCATCAGCCCGACGGCGACCGCGACGAGGCCGGCGGCCACCAGCAGCACCAGCACAATGCTGCCCGACCGCGGTGACGGCTCGTGCGCCGCAACGGGCTCGCGTGTGAGGTCGTGGTCGGTCTCGGCGGTCATCTCAAGCTGGCGCAGCCTGTCGGCAGAAAACGGACGCGCTACCGCGCGCAACGCCCCTTCCCTGCCTGAATCGGACCAGCAGGTGCAAGGGCAGCGAGGGTGAAACGTACGCTGATTCCCAGATTACGGCCATTTCCGGTATTTTTCGGATGTTTTATCCCTGCCCGGCGCCGAATCCGCGCTTCAGCCGCATGACGTAGCCGATGACTTCGGCAACCGCATGGTAGTGCTCGGTCGGGATTTCCTGGTCGATTTCGACGGTGGCATAGAGCGCACGGGCCAGCGGCACGTTCTCGACGATGGGGATATCGTGCTCGCGCGCGATCTCCCGGATCTTGAAGGCGAGGTTGTCGACGCCCTTGGCGACGCAGATCGGCGCCGTCATGCCGCGCTCGTAGGACAGCGCTACCGAATAGTGGGTCGGGTTGGTGATGATCACGGAGGCCTTGGGAACGGCCGCCATCATGCGCTTTCTGGAACGCTGCTGGCGGAGCTGCCTGATCTTGCCCTTGATGTGAGGGTCGCCTTCGGCCTGCTTGAACTCTTCCTTGATCTCCTGGAGCGACATCTTCTGCCGCTGGAACCAGCTGCGATACTGGAACACGTAGTCGCCAATAGCGATGATCGCGAGCGCCGCGACCACCGCGCCGAGCAGATGAATGGTCATGCTGGTGGTGGCGCCCAGCATCGCGGCCGGATCGAGCTTGACCATCGCCTCCATGCGCTGCCGCTCCGGCCACAGGATCATGGTCATGACCGTGCCGAGCACGATCAGCTTGCCGAGCCCCTTGAGGAAGTTCGCCGCCGCCTGCTTGCCGAAGATGCGCTTGAAGCCGGCAGCGGGCGAAAGCTTGCTGAATTTGGGCTTGAGTGATTCCGCAGACCAGACCAGGCGATGCTGGAGCATGTTGCCGGCAATGGCCGCCAGCACCAGCATCAGCAAGGGCACACCGATCGCCGCGAACACGGCGAATTCGATCTGCTGCATCAGCGCGAGCAGGTTCCCGCCGTCGACCTTGATCATCCAGGAATTGGCGAGCAGGTTGCGCATCGGCGTCACCAGCCCGCTGCCGACCGATCCCGAGAAGGTCGAGACCACGAGCGTGCCACCGGCGATCATGAACCAGGTGTTGATCTCCTGGCTCTTGGCAACGTCGCCGCGTTCGAGCGCCTCATCGAGACGCTTTTGCGTCGGGTCTTCTGTTTGACTCTCGGGATCCTTGTCTTCCGCCATCGATCACCTGAGCGGCATCATCTGGTGCATGACACCGATGAAGTAGTCGAGATATGTGCCCATCATTGCCGTGATTACGACGCCGAGCACCAGGAAGCCTGCGAAAATCGACAGCGGCATGCCGACGAAATAGACCTGCATCTGCGGCATCAGCCGGGCCAGCACGCCGAGCCCGATGTTGAAGACGAGGCCGAACACCAGAAACGGCCCGGAGAGCTGCAAGCCGAGGCGGAACGCAGCGGCGAAGGCGCGCGTTGCGAGCGAGGCGACGTCGCCGCTCGATACGGTCTCGCCGGGCGAGAAGATCGTATAGCTGTCGTTCAGCGCTGCGATCACCAAATGATGGCTGTCGGTGGCAAACAGCAGCGTCACCCCCAACAAGGTCAGGAAGTTGCCCACCAGTACGCCCTGCTGTCCCTGCGTCGGATCGACCGAGGTGACGAAGCCGAGCCCCATCTGCTGCGCGATCACGGCACCCGCGACCTGGAGCGCCGACAGCGTCACGCGCGCGGTCGCGCCGAGCACGATGCCGATCGCGATCTCATGCAGCATCAGCACCAGCAGCGGCGCGAGCGAACCCATGTCGACGTGGTAGGCGTTGCGATGCAGCGGCAGGATGATCAGCGTGAGCAGCAACGCGATCGACAGCTTGATCCGCGTCGGGATGTTGGTCTCGCCCAGGCCCGGCAGAAGCATCACCATCGCGCCGACCCGGGCGAAGGCCAGCATGAAGGCCGCGGCGAGCGCCGGCAGCAGCGAGACATCGATGCGCATGACGGGCGCATTGTGCCTCAGCCGCCGATGATTCGCGACGAGATCCGCAGCATGTGGGAATGGAGTGCGTCGGCCATGAACGGCAGCGCCAGCAGCAGCGCGGTGAAGATGGCCAGGATCTTCGGCACGTAGATCAGCGTCTGTTCCTGGATCTGCGTCAGCGCCTGGAACAGCGACACGGCCACGCCGACCACGAGGCCGACCACCATCAGCGGCGATGACACGATCACGATGGTCCAGATCGCATCGCGCGCGACGTCGAGGGTCTCAGGTCCGGTCATTGCAGAATTCCACTGTTCGTAGTCTTGATGGCTAGAAGAAAGCGAATGGCGAATGGCGAGTAGCGAATGGCGAATGCCCCTCACATTCGCTACTCGCCACTCGCCATTCCCCAATCAGATCGGCATCTTCATGATGTCTTCATAGGCCGCGATCACGCGGTCGCGGACCGAGACCAGCGTGGACACCGCAACGTCGGTATCTGCGACCGCCGTCACCACGTCCATCACGTTGGCCTTGCCGGCGGCCATCGCCACCGTCTGCGCGTCGGACTTGCGGCCGGACTCCATGACGCCGCCGACCGCGTCTTTCAGGAGCGAGGCGAAGGATTGCCCGCCCGCCTCGCTGCCCTTGCCGGCGCCGCCGTTCTCCAGCACGCGGGCGAGACTGGCGTAAGCGTTGGCGGCGATTGTCGGTGATGCCATGGCTTAAGTGTCCTGTTCAGCTCTTGAGGATGTCGAGCGTGCGCTGGATCATCCGGCGCGTCGCACTGATGATGTTGAGATTGGCCTCGTAGGACCTTTGCGCATCGCGCATGTCTGTCATCTCGACCACCGGGTTCACGTTGGGATATTTGACGTTGCCGGTCGCATCCGCCGCCGGATTGTTCGGCTCGTATTTGACGCGGAAGTTGGACTGGTCCGGCTTGATCCTGCCGAGGGTGACGACCTGCGCGTCGAGCGTGCGGTCGAGCGCGGAGGAGAAGGTCGGCACCTTTCGCCGGTAGGGATCGCCGCCCGCGATCTGCGACGTCGAATCCGCGTTCGCGATGTTCTCCGAGATCACCCGCATGCGCCCGGCCTGCGCGCGCAGGCCGGAGGTCGCGATCGCCATCGAACGGGCAAAATCGCTGCTGTCATTGGCCATAATTCGCGTCCTCTTCTAGCTCTAGCCCTTCCCGATCGCGGTCTTGAGCAGATGCAGGCTCTTCGAATAGAGCGAAGTCGCCGCCGCGTAGTCCATCTGGTTGCTGGCGGCCTTCATCATCTCCTCTTCGAGGTTGACGGCGTTTCCCGCGGGGCGGGTTTCGAAGCCCGCATTCTTGTTCTGGTCGAAGCCCGAGGCCGCGCCGGACGGCGTCATGTGGGAGCCGCTGGTGCGGGTGAGCGCCAGGGAACCCATCGAGCCCGTGACCGCGCCGGACTTGTCGAGCTTTGGCTCGACCAGGTCGCGCGGCCGGAAATTGGGCGTATCGGAATTGGAGACGTTTTCGGACAGGACGCGCTGGCGTTCCTGGTGCCATTGCATCTTGGTGCGAAGTGCCGACAGCACCGGGAGGTCGTTGATGGACATCGTTGCGGCTCCTTCCGCCTCGCGGGACCTAGGGTCCGAAGCTAGGCAGAATTTGCCGCGTGTATGGTTAACAGGTGGTTAAGGACGCCGATGCGAATGACCTGGGCGCTTGTCCCTGTCGGCACAGGAATTTGCATCCCCGCGATTCTACGTTCCCAAAAGCGATATTAACCCAACCGCTTGGCGGCGCATGCAAAGGCCAAGAAGTCGTTTTGGATCGAGCGATTCATGGGTTATTAAGAGATGGGGACGGCAAAACTTGCCGTGGGACGTTAAGAGATAGCAGTTTTGGGGCAACGCACGCCGATGGTCGGTCGCAACTGACCATGGGTGACACGTGAAGAGCACCAATATCCGGGGACAAGTATGCAAGGTAGCCCGATCACCTTCATCGTCGCGTTCATCGTCGTTCTGGCGTTGATCGGCGTCGCCGCATGGCTGGTCCGCCGATTCGCCGGCAGCCGGCTCGGTGCCAACACCCAGCGCGGCAGGATGCCCCGGCTTGCCGTGATCGATGCCGCCGCGGTCGACGGCCGGCGCCGCCTGGTGCTGGTCCGGCGTGACAATGTCGAGCATCTCCTGATGATCGGCGGCCCCACCGATATCGTCGTCGAGCCGAACATCGTGCGCGCTGTTCCCGGCCGCGACCAGCTTCCACAACGCCCCAATGCCGAGCCGCCGCGTCTTGCGCCTATGCCGGACGCTCATGGCTGGGCCGACGAAGCGCCGCGGCCGGAACTGCTCGATCATCCCGAGCCGCAAATGCCGGAGCCGCGGCCCGCACGCCCGTCCTTCGCCGAGGAAATGCGCCGGCCCGCTTCTGCTTCGGCCGAGCGCCGCAGCGAGCCCCCGCTGGCGGGCTTTACGCCCGAGCCGGCCGCATCGCGCCACGAGCGCGAGCCTCGTCCCGAACCGATTCCGCCGCGTATTCCCCGCAGCGAGCCGCCGCTGATGCCGCGCCCGCCGCGCCAGAGCGAGCCGGTGAAGGTGCCGCCGGTGCGCGCCGAGCGCGCTGCGCCACCTCCTCCCGGGCCGCAGG
>JAEWFG010000338.1 GCA_023388935.1 Pseudomonadota bacterium
GCCCTGGACCGACGCACCGACGTGTCCGCCGTATTGGTAAAATCCTCTGCGCTCCCGAAGGCTGGCGCGTGCATCTAAGGAAGTCGGCGCCGGCCTCCGGGTGATCCGCGATCAGATCACCAGCTTCGACGACATCCGATGGATGACGATGATATTGGAGCTGTCCGACCTATTACTATCCCGGCTTCTCTTATGGCCGGCGGTGATTACGGCCAGTGGTGACGCCAAAGCTTGGCAGCGTGCGGCTCCCTCAAGCCGCCGCTATCCAACATGTATTCGAGAGATTTTAGCGTTTCTCGGTCATACGCACGTCACTTTTGGGTCATTTTCGGCGGATTCGGCAGGAGCCGTCACCCGGTTGATGTCCACCTATAGCAAGGAGAACTATCATGACAAAGCGTTCGCTTCTGATCGCGACAGCGAGCTGCTTCATTGTCTTTGCACCGGCAGCATACGGGCGCTCGGCCTTCGATGGCTCCTGGGACCTCGCCTTCGTGACGCAAAAAGGAGCCTGCGATTCCAGTTTCACCTTTACTGTCGATGTGACCAACGGAATTGTCACGCATCCCAATCTTGTGAGATTTCGAGGCAATGTCACAAAATCCGGCGCGGTTCGCGCCTCGGTGACGGTCCAAGACAAATATGCCACGGGTGCGGGCAAATTGTTCGCAACGTCCGGTCGGGGAACCTGGAGCGGTCACTCAGGAACGGCGCGATGCTTAGGCTACTGGACAGCGCGACGCAATTGAAGGACGCAACGGCAGCACGCGACCGGGTGCGACTTTAGCTCGAACTCTGGCGGCGCAAGCCATCTTACGGAGAGGACGTTTCCTCGGCGCCTGGAGACCATAATGAAATGACAGTTCCCAAAATACTGGTCGGCGTTGCAGTCCTGCTCGGCTTGCTCTCAACCGGCTCCGACAGGACTACGCGGTTGGAGAAGCCTCGGCCCATGAGCGCGCCTATCAGGTCGGGTGTATCCGCACCCCTTGATACTAATCGGCTAGCTCTGGTGATTGGCAATTCAACCTACCCCGACGCCGGCTCTCCTCTTTCCCAAATGACACGCGATGCGGAAGGTTTGACAAATGCTTTTCGCAAAGGCGGCTTTCTGGTCGACACCGTTGACAATGCGACGCGCCCCGACATGATCCGCGCAATCGATCATTTCAGGGCAAGAGTACATTTGAACTCAATTGTGTTAGTCTATTTCGGAGGTTACGGCGTCCAATCTGACGGGCAAAATTATTTAATCCCAGTCGATGCGAAGATCTGGAGTGAAGAAGACGTCCGTCGACAAGGCGTAAGCATCGACCGTCTCCTTTCGCAACTCAAGACTTCCGGAGCACGCGTCAGGCTCGTAGTCATTGAGGCCTCACGCCGCAATCCTTACGAGCGACGCTTCAGGACTTACTCACACGGACTTGCACCCATTCACACGAGTGAGAACGCGCTCATCCTGAGCTCAGCAACGCCTGACCAGGTCGTCGAAGACGCGAATGAACTACATAGCCAGCTGATGACCGCCCTTCTTGCGCAGATGGATCCCTCGAAGGGGATCGAGGAGGTCTTCATCAACACCCGAAACGCAGTGATGACTGCTACCCAGGGCCAACAGATTCCAGCTGTATCATCTACGTTAACCGAGAGCATCAATCTTTGGCCGGAACGGAGGGGCGCTCCCGTGTCCTCCGTCGGCTCTGCAGCCAGCGGTCGCCGCGAGTGATCAAACAGATTTCTGCTGACCTCCAAGGTCAAGGTTGACTTCTCATGGGAGGGTGCCTCTCGCCATCTCCGCCTTCTTTGAAACCTCCAATGCGTCCTGGCGCCGTCCCATATCAATGACGCAACAATGAAGGTCTTTTCGCGTTTCATGATCGTCTGTTCCTGCAATGTCCTCAGCGACCACGATATTCGTCACGCCGTGAACACGGCGGACGACGCGCCGCGCAATGCTAAGCAGATCTATGACTGCCTTGGTTGCAGCGCCGAATGCGGCCGCTGCGCGCGCACCATCAAGACGATCATCGACGAGGCCAAGAGGGAATGTGCAGTAGCCTGTCGGGCCGGCTGCCAGCATCGCCGGATCATCGATGACGCGCAGGATGAGCTCAAATTCGCGCCCAGGGCGCCTTAACTTCCCTGGATTGGCTGGATAAGTGCCTCTCGGTTTCGTGCCCCGGGGATGCCTGCCTGCTTGTTCTTCCTCAGAATCGTTCTAAGCTAACGAAGGCCAAGATCCGGCCTCAAGCCTTGGAGTTCATCATGCAGGGCGACCCCAAAGTTATCGAGTATCTTAACAAGGGATTGCGTCACGAGCTCACTGCCATCAACCAGTATTGGTTGCATTACCGGCTGATGGCCAATTGGGGCATCTCGGACATGGCCAAAGTCTGGCGCAAAGAGTCGATCGAGGAGATGCAGCACGCTGACCGCATCACCGACCGGATAATCTTCCTCGAAGGCTTTCCTAACATGCAGATACTCGACCCCTTGCGGATCGGCCAGAACGTCAAGGAAATCATCGATTGCGACCTTGCCGCCGAGATGAGCGCGCGTGCGCTGTATCAAGATGCGGCGACACATTGTCATTCCGTGAAGGACTATGTCACGCGCGACCTGTTCGAGAACCTGATGGTGGACGAGGAACACCACATCGATTTCCTCGAGACGCAGCTTGATTTGATCAACCGGATCGGACTCGAGCTTTACACCCAGAAACATGTCGGTGGGCTCGAGACAGGAGAGCACTGAACTTTCGCTCCGTCCATGGCAAGCGGAGAAGCGCGGCGGACGGCTTCGCAAATACGGGCCGCTGTAATGATTGGTGCCGCTCACGCTTCCAGACAGTTGTGCTCGACTGTAGGCTAGCGTGACAGCGAGCTTTGCAGCCTACCCTATCGCCGGCGAGTCAACCCGGATTCCAGACATTCCACGCGCCATCTACGAAATGACGAACCGGCCGTTGTTGAGCGGATGCGCGCAAACAGCTTCGCTCACTATCGTCGTTGGCACCCCCGAGCCCCGTGCTGCTCAAGGACGACTCCGGCCAGCACGTCGCAGTGACCGCGCGGCATTCCCGGCAGTTATTGATACAATACCTTTACCCGTCTCTGGGGCAAGCTAACGCTAGCAAAACACGCATCCCCAACCATCCGCCCCTCGCGCTGTGTGATCTCCACGCGTTTCGGTGCCGTGTGCGGGAGCGAAGCGAAACACCCGAAGACGTGAAAACGGGCCCCACGATGGAAGTCTCCTATGGCCGAAGTATTAGTGCTCTACTACTCTTTCCACGAACACGTCGAGAAGCTCCGACACGAAAATCGCCGCTGGCATGCGGGAGGCAGCGGCGTCCGCCGATCTGCCGAGGCCGCCAGGTCAGCCAACCACAAGCTCGGCCAGACCGCCCCAAGCGCGCATCAACGACGTCGCCGATTACGACGCAATCGTTGTGGGGCACAGGCACGCGCTTTGGCAGAGTGTCGTCCCCAATCGCAAGCTCTCTCGGCCAGGCTGGCGGCCAATGGGCGAAGGGAGCCCTCCATGGCAAGGTCGGCGGCGCCTTCGCGTCGTCGGCAACGCGGTACGACGGCCATGAGACCACGCTGTTCACCATCATCACCAACCTGCTCCACTTCGGGATGACGGTAGTCGGACTGAACTACGGGTTCACCGGCCAGATGAAAGTTGACGAGATCACCGGCGACGCACCTTACGGCGCGACGACGATCGACGGGGCCGACGTGCTGCGGCAGCCGCGCGAGACCGAACTTGTTGGCGCTCGGTACCAGAGATGCGCCATCGCGGAGACAGCCGCGATTCTTCACGGCTAACCTACGCGATCAGAGCGCGGCAGGCTGGCCGCGTCGGCGTCGCAATCGAGCGGAACGCCTGCTGGCAGCGTGGAAAGAGAAGGCGGGAGACCCTGGAAGCATGGAGGCGACCGAACACGACCTGCTCGTCGAACTCAGGCGAGCGCGCCGCTCACTTCGGCTTCAGGACATGGATGAGCCCTCGGCGGTTCGCGCCTGACGCCGGGGCATAGGATAGCGGACGCGGTCGCCACCGTCATGGGATCGTGGAGCTTCATCATCGTCCAGAGCGCGATCTTGTTTGTCTGGATAACGGCCAACCTGGTGGGCGCGATCAGGGGCTGGGACCCCTACCCGTTCATTCTTCTCAATCTCGCTCTTTCGTTCCAGTCGGCCTACGCCGCGCCAGTCATCATGATGAGCCAGAACCGGCAACAGGACATTAATCGCAGGGCTGCGGAGAGTGACTACCGGATCAACGTAAAGGCGGAGCTCGAGATAGAGTTGCTATATCAGAAGATCGAACAACTGCGCGAACGCGAAATCCTCAATCTAACGGAGGCCGTCAGGATGCTGACCGAGCTGCTGGAGCAGTCGGCGTCGGGTGCACGCGAGTTCCGATGCAGAAAGCGGACGGCCGTCATAACGCGCGATTATCGACTTCATGGCATGACGTTATTTTCCATTCGCCGCGCGGAATAGCATGCTTTAACGATGCCTTGCTCATCCGGCGCAGAACCGCTCAAGCGTGTTGCGCGGGACGACACTCCTTTCACCCGCCGACGAAGGAAAGCCGCCATGGTCGTTCGCGGTTTCACAGGCCGCCAATCCGGATCAGAACTATCGGACCGGATTCCTCGAGGACAGCACCTCGTCGACATTTTCCCGGTGCACGGGGCCGGACCCACGCCGCGGATCGATCCCGGGGACTGGACTTTCATGCTGAAGGTCGGACCTTGCCCGGTCAAAGCTTGGAGCTGGTCTGAGTTCAACGCACTCCCACGAACCGGGATCACACGAGACATCCACGGCGTGACCTCGTTGTCTAAACTCAACATCGCTTGGGAGGGCGTAGCCGTCGACGACGTCTTCGCCGACGCTGGCATTAACGCGCCCACTCCGCTAGCGCTCACACATGCCTACGACGCATACTCCACCAACGTGCCACTCGCGGACCTCACGACAGGGAAGGCGATGGTCGCGCTCCGGCGCGCGACCATCGGGGCCGGCGCGCCTGCTCGTGCAGCATCTCTACTGACTGAAGCGATTGCCGCGACAACGCGACGGCAGAGCTGCGCGACTGTCGAGATCTCGACGAGGACGCCGGCTATTAAGAGCTGTTTTTTTGCCTCTCCGAAACGTTCGACTACGCGGCAGGAGAGCAGGTTGACGTGCGGCTCATTGCGCCCAACGGCTACACCGCCATGCGAGCTATTTGATCGCCGGGGCCCTTCGACATCGAGAAGACTGCGTCACAGCACTCTAGGAGCGGAATACGAACATGTTTTCAGTGATTTTCGAGATCCTCCCCAACAAAGAAAGCTGGGATGACGACTTCGACAACGCCAAGATGCTGCGCCCCGAGCTGGAGCAGGTCGAGGGCTTCGTCGACAACATCCGATACAAGAGCCTGATTCGCGCGGGCTGGATCCTTTCGCTTTCGAACTGGCGGGATGAGAAGTCGCTCGTCCGCTGGCGTTCCCGCAGGCGCCATCACGAGGCCCAGCAGAAGGGCCGCGATGAAATCCTTGCAGACTATCACCTGCGCATCGGCCAGATCACCGCCGACAATCAGGTGCCGATGGGGTACGCCCTCACGGAGCAGAGACTCGACGAGACCGAATTCGGGGATGGAACGACGGTCACATTGATCAATGCGACTCGTCCCGCGGAGTGGAAGCAAACCAACAACCCGTACGATTGCGCCGAGTGGCTCGGCCTGAACCCGTGGGCCGCCGACAGCACGTCCTGGGACATCTTCGACGCCGTACTTACGCCCGGCGACCTGATTCTGCTCATATCCTGGAAGCACGCCGCCGCAGCGCAGGCCTACGAGGACGCTTCCGCGCCGAATGACAAGGCAAGGGTCCGGAGAGTACGGATCGTACGCGACTACGGGAAATACGACCGTCGCGAGGCGCCTCAGTACTACGCAGACGCAAAGGGCGGCGAGACCCTCCACGCCTGACACCGCTCTGTCGGGAAGCGCCGGCCTGCTGCGAGTTCGACCGTGCGTTCGCCAAGTCGCGAGCCTTGGAGGAGCGAGGGTCGCTCTCGCGAGGCGATAGCGACGAACACGATC
Organism: Pseudomonadota bacterium; assembly: GCA_023388935.1. Classification (GTDB taxonomy): domain Bacteria; phylum Pseudomonadota; class Alphaproteobacteria; order Rhizobiales; family Xanthobacteraceae; genus Bradyrhizobium. The sequence goes on from JAEWFG010000338.1 coordinate 6,115, forward strand.
AAGGAGACCCACCGAAATGACGAGCGCAGTGGCCGACGCATCGCGGAATTTATGGGTTGTGCTAACGGAGTCGCTCGTCTCGTCCCTCTTCGTGTTCGGCTCGAACATCATAGCGGTCTCGCTGCCTCGGATTGGGCGATCGCTCGAAGCGTCCTTCGCTGTCGTCCAGTGGGTGATCAGCTATTGCGCTCTCATCCTATCAGCGAGCGTGAGACTGCGCCGATGCGCGCGGAGGCCCCCCAAAGATGCCGTGTCGACTGATCGACTGGCGTGACTTGCTCTGACGGGCCAGCCAAGAGCCCTGTCAAACTCTGAAAAGGAAAGCACGATGACGAATTCGAGAAATGATGGAGCTCCCCGCCCACAGGCGGTGGTGGCCGGCGACCTTGACGACGCTGGCACGCTTAACGGCCGTGCCGGCGCGTCGGTGTTCTCGATCGGCGGCCCCGACGGCAGGGGCGGCATCGCGGGGGCGACCCCCTACGAATTGCTAAGCGCGTCGCTTGCCGCGTGTACGGCGATGACGATACGGCTGCAGGCGCGAAGGCGGAAAATCCCAATTTCCCACGTCGAGGTAGCCGTGTCGTATCACCATGGCGGGGATGGCGGCCGCGACTCCTTCGAGCGCTCCATCAGACCCGAAGGAAACCTTGGCGACGAGGAGCGCGCCCAACTGATGCAGGTCGCGAGCATGTGTCCCGTCGGGCGAACGCTCGGCCTCAGCGCCGACATCCGCACGACCGATAACGTCGGCGTCGGGCCGGCGGCAAGCTATTACGACGACCTGAGCAAGCTTCCGATCATGAACATCGACCCGGACTAGTACCCGCATGGACACGTCCGTCACTGAAATGCGCAAAAGGAAGGCCAGGGCCTGGTTCGAGTCGCTGCGCGACGACATTTGCGCGGCGTTCGAGCGGCTGGAGGACGAGGCGCCCGCCTCGCTTTACCCCGGTAGCGCTGGCCGCTTTGTGCGCACGCCCTGGCAGCGCACCGACCATGGCGGGGCCGCCGGTGGCGGCGGGGTGATGTCGATGATGCGTGGAAGGCTGTTCGAGAAGGTCGGCGTGCATTGTTCGACGGTGCATGGCGCGCTCTCGCCTGAATTCCGCGCGCAGATTGAGGGCACGGCCGAAGACCCGCGCTTCTGGATCTCCGGCAGTTCGCTGATCGCACACATGCGCAGCCCGCATGTGCCGGCGGTGCATATGAACACCCGCTTCGTCGTCACGACAAAATCCTGGTTCGGCGGCGGCTCCGATCTGACGCCGGTGCTGGATCGCCGCCGCACCCGGGTGGATCCGGATACGATCGCCTTTCACGCGGCAATGAAATCGGCCTGCGACGCGCACGCGGCGGTTGCGCCCTACGACAAATACAAGAAATGGTGCGACGACTATTTCTACCTGCCGCACCGGAAGGAAGCGCGCGGCATCGGCGGCATCTTCTATGACCACCACGATTCCGGCGATTGGGACGCCGACTTCGCATTCACGCAGGACGTCGGCCGTGCGTTCCTGAAGATCTATCCCGAACTTGTCCGGCGCAACCTTGCGACCCCTTGGACGGCGGCGGACCGCGAGGAGCAACTGATCCGGCGCGGGCGCTATGTCGAGTTCAACCTGCTGCATGACCGCGGCACGCTGTTCGGACTAAAAACCGGCGGCAATATCGATTCGATCCTATCGTCGATGCCGCCCGAGGTGAAATGGCCCTGAACCCGATGACCAGACTGTCGCACGCGATGCTGATCGATCTGGGCGCTGACACCATCCTGTCGGCCTATGGCCGGTCGAGATGGCATAGGGTCGCGAGCGAATTTGCGCCAGAGTTGGCACCGTTTTCGCCGCGAGAGGTCGCAACCGCAATTCTCGCGTTTGCGCGAAACTTCTGGTCGACGGCCGAGCCTGCGTGGCGGCTCAAGCTTGGCGAGGCGCGCGTATCTCCGTCAAAGGCGGCTTTGCCGCGCTCGCGGCAAGCGGCCACGCCGCACTGTCCGACGATCTCGCGATCGTGCACGGCGATGACGATACGGCTGCTGGCGCAAAGGCGGAAAATCCCACTTTCCCACGTCGCGGTAGCCGCGTCGTACCACCATGGCGGGGATGGCGGCCGCGACTCCTTCGAGCGCTCCATCAGGCTCGAAGGAGACCTTGGCGACGAGGAGCGGGCCCAAATGCAGGCCGAGAACACGTGTCCCGTCGGGCGGACGCTCGGCCTCAGCGCCGACATCCGCACGAACGATAACGTCGGCGTCGGGCCCGCGGCAAGCTATGACGACGACCTGAGCGAGCTTCCGATCCCGAACATCGACCCCGACTTGTGTGCCGCGAGATAGTCCGCGAGCGCCACGGCGTTGTTGCGCTCGGCGTCGTGCGCGCCGAAGGGCAGCGTGACTTTGCCCGCCGATACAAGATCCGTCAGGTGATCGACCGCGGTGTGATTGGAGCGGAGCTCCTCGAAGTATCGCTTCTGAAACTCACGCCAGCGGTTCGGGAAATGGCCAAACCAAGTCCTGAGGCCTGCGCTCGGTGCGATGTCCTTCAGCCACACGTCGACGCTGGCTTGCTCCTTCGTGAGGCCGCGTGGTCAGATGCGGTCGACAAGCACCCTCGTGCCGTCCGAGGCCTGGGGCGGCTCGTAGACGCGCTTGACACCAGGCCGCGGGGACCGTCGAGACATTGGATTCTCCAACCGTCCCCTCTCCAAAGAAAGGAGGGGGACCTCGCTTTAGCGTGCCTTCGCGGGACTGACCTCGGGAAAATCGATCGGGGTCTGCACCGCATTGTTCATGAAGTTGGTCAACAGGAACTGGGCAGTCAACGCGATCATCTCGACGATGTTTGCGTCTGTCCACCCCGCATCCCTGACCGCCGCAAACTGGGCGTCGGAAACTTTGCCGCGCGTCTCGATGAGCGCTTTCGCGAAGGCGACCGCAGCTTGGCGCTTGGGATCGCTCGAGCGGCCCTCTCTGTTCAGCTCGATTTCGTCTACCGGGACTTTGGCCAGGTTGCCCGCGGTGAAGCTGTGCGCGGCCAGGCAGTAGTCGCAACCGTCCGCCTCCGACACCGCCAGCGCGATCCCGTCTCTCGTTTTGACGTCCAGCGTCTTCGCAAGCGATCCCATCAGCGTAGCCCAGCCCAAGATCGCGTTCGGGCTGATCGACATGAGGCGATGCAGGTTGGGCACGAAGCCCAGTATCTTGTCGACGTTGTCGAGGATCGGCTTGGACGCCGCGGGCGCGTCCTCGCGCTTCGGAATGGCAATACGGGGCACTTGATCCTCCTGCTGCAGATCGCAAACGTTTATTCGGGTCCATGACGATGCAGGCCGTCACTGGCCCGATCATCTCAGCCGGTGGTGGCCACTGGCTTGCCGCGAAGACTAGGGCGGGTCGCGCCGCCGCGATCATGTTTCTTGATCATGCAATCGATAACAGCAGGTCATCGTTTGAGTACCGACCGGCGCGATGATGTCACGTGTCCCGGACTTCGTCCCCAACTGCGCCCGACTCGCCCCGCTGACCGACGGGGTACTGGCGGCTCTGAGCGCCCTCATCTCGCTTTCCAGGTCTAAGATGCGCTACCTGTCCGGCTCGAACACTTGCTCCAACTCGGGCTCGGTGAAGCGTCGCGTGAAGTGCTGCGGGCAATTCAAGCCGGAGCAAGACCGCGCGCTCGACCTTGGCTTTGTAGCCAGGCGACGCGAGGCGCCGCCAGATCGGCGTCGTCCTTCAACTCTCTCAATTCCGCGAGCGCGAAGAGCTTGAGACCCCGGCGGTTCGGGTAGTCCATCAGCAAGAGCGCGGCACGGTCGTTGGCGCCGACATTGCCGACTCTGATGTACTGCCCATTGCCTGGAGGTTCGCGAAGCTGGCGCACGTAAGGCCAGCCGCTCTCGGAGACAGTGGCCGGGTAGAAGCTGTCGCGTTGGGATGGGTGAACAATGCGGCCGCGCGGCTTGGCGGCCTCGTCGCGGTCGCTTCGCTCGGATGCGCGTTCGGCAGACGTCCGCGACAGCCCTTGCGTCCGTTACTGTTGTCGAGGCATACCGGCACGTGATGTGGACCGCAGCGGCACTCGCCGTGGCCGCCGCGTTAACGGCAAATGCCTCGCTCGGCGATGAGTCTTCCGAGCATCGCTGAGCGAATTGAGCCCTACGCTCGCACGGCGGGCAGCGACCCATGCGTCGCAGCACCCTCGCTTAAACCCACGGTGGGTCGGGGAAATACCCGAGAACAAACGCGACGACCTTCTTGGCCGACACTTCGCAGGGGCGCAAAGAGTCCTTTCCCGACCTCAGCCGGTAAAGGTTGAAGCTGACGACGTCGCCGCCCGCGAATGCTCGCGCAAACAGGCTGGTCCGCTTTCCATCGCAAGACTTCCGCACGGTGGGGACGAGGGCAGAGCGGCGACGCGTCGCTGCCGCGACTGCCAATCGGCTCGCAGCCTCCGTTGGAGTCGATCTGTTGCGGCTTGCGCCAGGTTGCGTGTCGACGGAGGTGGACGGCGACCTATCCTTCAATGTCGCAGCATCGGTCGCGAGGGCCCACCAGATCATCGACGCTTACAAACAGAGAGGCGTCGGGCCCGAGCGTGCTCATCAAACTCGCGTCGACGTGGGAGGGACGCGTCGGCCGCTCTGAGACCGATTGCGCTCCCCCGCATGAACAGGGGAAGCGCAGTTACGCGGCCAGGAGACTATTCATCGGTGAAGCCCACGACCGGACAATTCACCAGATTCCCCGTCGTCTTCACCGGCCCCCCCGCGGGGCTTACCAGTAAGCCTGAGGCACTTTTGGCTTCGAGATCGTCGCCATCAGTGATCAGTTTCCGTTGGTTCTTCGAGATAGCGTCCTTGGTCCACTCGGCCAGACGTACGTCCCACATCGGAGAGTATCCCGCGCTGATCTCCGTGAAGTGCGCGAGGACGTCGAGCGAGGGCCCCTCTCCGTTGAGAGCGCTGTCGAGCCCCTGGCGGTTCGGATCTTTCGCACCCATGTTGCCGTTCACAATCGTATAGATCACCTCAGTCGCGCCACTCTGAAGAATGTCGCTTTCCGCCGGCGCAAAGGTGGAGGACTCAAGGGTCGCCGTCTCCTCGGAGTTTGCATCAAAACTAAGATAACGCAGGTGTTTGCCGCTCGCGAAGCCAAACCGGAGCTTCAAGTCAACGGTGCCCTTATCAGGACAGATGCTCGCCACGGAGTCCGTCACGACCGAGTAATCGGGACTACCGTTGCAAAACGAGATTTTCTCGGGTCCGACATTGAACGCGATGACCGGAGCATTAAAGACAATGTCCTTATTGTTCGTCACCCGAACCAATGGGCTGTAGTGCGCATCCCCGACAGACCCGGCTCGGGCCGTTTTAGGAGGAAAAAAATTGGGCGCCTCGCCGGCCACTAACGTCTGGGGCGGTGAGAAATCGATCCGGCCCGATTTGAACGTGAAGTCACCCGAGCCGTCCATTTCCGCAACCCGTGTGCTCGTCAGGTCTTTGGCCTTAGCGAGACTCGGCGCCCATGTGAGTCCCATCTTTTTCGAAGTAGCAAAATCACTTACGTCGGTGAGCACGAACCAAACAGCTTCTCCCGAAGAAAGACGCCCGCGATGGAGCGGAAGCGTCACCACCTCTCGTACGAGGTCCACTTGGCCCGACGTAAGGAATTGCTTTGTGATTTTTTTGTCGGCAGCCGGATTGGCCGCCAGACTTTCTTGAGGTGCCGAAAACGACACCACGAAGATCATCATCGATCCACAAATACATCTGCTGAACTGTTTGCTAGGCTTCATGACCCTACCTTTTCTCCGCATCCGGCCCGGCTTCACCCACGCAACATTCAAGCCTGGGTTGCTTATAGTCGTCATTTCTTCAAACCGGGATAGCCTTGCACATAGATCCAATCAGTCGCCTTGGCAGGGATGTGGCAGCCTAGGCAATCCGAGCGAAAGTTCGTTGAGGTCGTTTTCACCGGGTCACGCGCGTCAAACCAAGACCAACCCCAACCATTGCCCCACAGCTTATTATCGGGGTGGCTGTTCTTGCTGTCCTTCACCATCATGAACCAGCCTTTGAGAATGTCTTGATGGCTGACCGTCCCAGTCGTCATCTCCGAAGTGGCCGTGCCGTAAACTTCCTTCACCAGGATCGAACCGTCGGGGAATTTGCCCATCGCGCGATAGGCCGCCGCAGTTCCGGGCGAAGCGTAGACGACGTGAATCTCCTTAGCACCGTTGTCACCTGCGACAGACCAGCTCCCAAGGAATTCGTAGGTGGTTCGGTAGTCCTTCGGGATATGCATGTTGCCTGCCGCATCAACAAGTTGGTCCTGCGCTGGGGCGGGCTGGCTATTTACGGGCTGCGAAACAAGGCACCCGACGGTCACGACGATGAAGGACGCGGACGCCACGGCTGTACTTCTGAGGAATTTCATCACGGTTCCTCCTACTGTTTTATAGTCTGGCCGGCCGGCACAGGCACCTGGTCGAGCAACGCGTAGAATTGCGTCCATACGTCATCCCGTTTCGCACTTGCAATGTGGCAGTAGGCGCATTCCTCTATCGGCCGGACTTTGGCGCTGGCCGCCTTGGGTTCATGGTGGTTGAAGTTGTAATAGCCCCAGCCATCGGTAGCCTTATATCTCGCGGTGTCCTTGACAGTCACATCCGCCCCGTTGAAGGCGCCCGGGAAGAATCCCTTCCCCGATGGTGCGGTTCTCGAACCGTCCGGATGAGTGGCGGGCTGCATGAGCTGCAGTTCTTTCACGAAGATTGTTCCTTCAGGGAAGACGCCCGTATTCTTGTAGATTTCGTAAGAACCCGGCTCGATATATACGTTGTGAAATTCAGGGAAGTTTGCTTGAGGCGGATTCAAGAAATTAGGCGTCAGTGGCGAACCGACATAAACCCATTCGTGAAAGTTCTTTGGCAGAATAAGGTCGCCATCTTTCGTGTATTCAGGAAGATAGCGGCCGGTGGCGTGCCAATCGTCGGGCGGTGGAAGCTGTGGTTGCTGTGCGAAGACTGCGGTTGCCATAGCGCCAACGCCGAGGATGGCGGTAAGTGCTAGTACTGTGCGTCTCATGATCTCTCTCCTCTGACCAGCTGTATGTCACCGAATGATGCGCAGGTGGTCTCGTTAACTACGCACAGATCAGATTAAACGTGGGTCCCTAGATGCGGAAGCAACAAAGGGGCATGCAATTGATACCCGTCGGGAATAACGTCCTCTCGAACACTATCGATGTTTGGTCATAGGAAGGTTCTGGCCCCTCGCAACTATGCCCATTGACTAGGGATTGGCGGCGTCAGTTTTCCGGCCGCGGTCGTCACGGGCAGCCAATACCAATGTCGAAAACCGCTCTCCGATCGACGCTGCCTCGTGCGTCGCTTCACTAGCTGCTTCCCTCGCCGCTTTAAATGCTCCGCTTCTGTAACGGCCCTCGATCAGTCATCCCTTTTTTGCGTTGTCCACTCGTCAGGTCTCGCTTCTGTACGGGATCGGCGCAAAGCCGCCACCCGTTGGGATTGGAAGAGTATGAAGCTGGCCAATCTAATCCGCACGATCGTCATGTCACCGCGAAGCGTACGGCCTAGTGCGATCCATCTTCCCGGCGAAGGCACTTCGCTTCGAGGGGGCCTGATGTCGTGCCCTGCCCGCACTGTTGCGCGCCTCCTGTCACACTTCTGCAGCGTTGACGGGACTCCTTCGGCAAGCATGCATGATCATCTTCAGTCGGCGGGCGAGCCCCACCTTGGCCCTTTGTGCCGGGGCGGCTGCGATCCGCATCGCCCAGCTCTTCAGTTGTGAGCAGTCCTTGGACGGCTTGCGCAGTATGATATGGGCGGCATCGTAGAGTGCCGTGCGCAACGAACCATCGCCAATCTTACTGATCCGGCCCCTGTAGTCGATCTCGCCGGACTGATGCCTCTTCGGCGTCCAGGACAATCTCGCGACCGCGATGGCGTTTGCATCTGGGCGCCTTGCGCACAATGCCCGCCTTCGAAGCCGAGGCCGTGACACAGAAGGATTCGCTCGAAGCGATTTTTGAAGCGACCCACTTCGCAGCGACGGCCCGCTGAGGCTCGATCTTTCAATCTCAGGCCGCAGTTCACCCTCGCGCCTCAGGATCTGGTTATCCTCTTCGGTAGCATCGCCGAGAAAACATTCGCTTTGTTCGGCGGCAGGCCGCGCTCGAACAGGTGCGCAGGCCGCGACCAAAGCGGCGGCTGATTGCTTCACAGCGCGCCGCCGCCAGAAAAATACGACGCATTGGTCGGCGAGCGCGGAGCGACCTCTCAGTCGGCCAACGCCAGCGCCTCGCTATGCGCGCGCGATCGTGAAGAAGGCACTGGCGCTGATGTTTGGTAGGGCGACTTCCGCGCTCACGCCGAGAGCGGACGACTGGGGCCGTCGTCGCTCGATCGCATGGCGGACCAACGCACGACCATCGTGATTGCTCATCGGCTCGCCACCGCGCAAAAAGTCGGACTGTATCGTTGTCATGGAAAGCAGCCGCAGCGTCGACAGGTTTGCATTCGGACCTTACGCAAGGCACCTCTACGCCCGATTAGCAGCCCTGCAATTCAGCCAGCGTCATGGAGAGGACGGCAAAGCCGCCTCGCTGATAGTTGCATCGGAACGGGGCTTAGGTTTGCGGAAAGGGACCCTGACGCAGGCAAATTTGAGCTGCCTCAGGCGGCGCCCGACCATAACCGGGGGTCATGCAAATTATAGCTAAGACGAGTGCGAAGTTCTCTACATGATGAGCTACGGTCGAGCGACGGTCAGGAGAGATTGAGATGGACGAGCAAACAAGGCATCCGGGGCACGGAAGCGTCGGTAATAGACATTTGTGTGTGGATGTAGTGTCGGGACAAGGTGCGTTGACATCGCCCAACCGGACGTTCGCTACGGACGATAACAATTGTGCGGCTGTAGCATACGAACGTCATTTCCAAGACTCTCTTGAGCGCCTGCACGGGGAGCAGCGTTATCGCGTCTTCGCCGACATCGAGCGCATGTCCGGCTGCTTCCCAGCCGCCAAATGGCGCCGGTCTGACGGAACCGTTACGGAGATCACGGTTTGGTGCTCGAATGACTATCTCGGCATGGGACAGCATCCGGAGGTCGTGAGCGCGCTGACCGCAACGGCTCACCGCTGCGGCGCAGGAGCGGGTGGAACGCGCAACATCGCCGGGAATAATTCGCCCTTGGTTGATTTAGAGGGTGAGCTTGCTGATCTGCATGGCAAGGAAGCGAGCCTAGTCTTCACCTCCGGCTACGTATCGAACCAGGCCAGCATCTCGACGATCGGTAAGCTGATCCCGGACTGCGTGGTCTTATCTGATGCATTCAACCACAATTCGATTATCGAAGGCATCCGTCAATCAAATTGCGCAAAGCGGATTTTCCGCCACAACGATCTCGGTCACCTTGAGGCGCTGCTGCGCGAGGCAGGAGACCGCCCCAAGCTTGTCGTGTTCGAGTCCGTGTACTCGATGGATGGCGATGTGGCGCCGATCGGCGCCATTTGCGACCTTGCGGACCGGTATGGCGCGATGACCTACCTCGATGAGGTTCACGCTGTGGGCCTCTACGGCGCTCACGGGGGCGGGATCAGCGAGCGTGATGGCGTGATGCACCGCGTGACTGTGATCGAGGGTACCCTCGCCAAGGGATTCGGCTGCGTTGGCGGCTATATCTCGGCGTCGCGATCGATCTGCGACGCGGTGCGCAGCTTCGCGCCCGGATTCATCTTCACGACGGCACTCCCTCCACCAATTGCCGCCGCAGCCCGTGCGTCCGTTCGTTACCTGAAGCACTCGTCTGCTGAGCGCGAAGCACACCAACGGCAAGCCGCTGCAACGAAACAGGCGCTCCAAGCCGCCGGGCTTCCGGTCCTCCCGACCGAAACTCACATCGTGCCTGTGATTGTCGGCGATGCGGGATTGTGCAAGGCGGCCGCCGATCACCTTCTAGAGCGCCACGCCATCTATATCCAGCCGATCAACTATCCGACCGTTCCCCGCGGGACGGAGCGTCTTCGCATCACGCCGTCGCCATATCACGGGGATACCCACATAGCGGAACTCGCTGCTGCGCTCGCTGAGACCTGGGACACCCTCTCTCTTGCCTGAGAGCCGTGCTTGGGCCCCTTCGCACTCCCCGGATTGTGCATCGAAAGGCGCCTCGGCTACCCGGCGGGCGCAGACCAAGCCGGCAGGGCGTCGCGTGTCCCAGGTTGCGGCCGAGGCAGCCAAGTTGGGACGATGGACCATCCAACGAAAGTCGTTTGAGGGCATAGCCGCCCCCCTTCTCGACACGCCTTCGGATAAAAGATGTGATGCGCCCCAATCCATTGCTTCTATCACGCGGCTAGTTTGCATGGGTCATCGCATGGCACATCTTGCTGACGACGATCACAATCGGGCTCGCATCCTTCAAGTAGGCAATCCCGAAGAACTGAACTGCCTCATCCTCTTGGGCGGTTCTCCCCAACGGCGCCGCCTTTCGCTCGAACATGCTGATCCAGAATCGTTCATTTTGATAAGCACTCCAACCGAGCGTTCGAAAACGATCCGAACGAGACAACGGGCAACCGAAAATGAAAATGGATATCACGCAGCGGTGCCATCTCCTGATCGAGGATCTTTCCGTCGCGCGCGGCGAGCGCGTTGTGTTCGGCGGGGTGTCTTTGCGACTGGGCTCGGGCGAAATCGCCGAAGTGACGGGTCCCAATGGCGTGGGCAAATCCACGCTTTTGCGTGCGATCGCCGGTTTCTTGCCGCTTGGATCCGGCCGCATATCATGGGTGGAGTCCGAAGCCACGGATACAGCGCTCCTGGCAGAGCGCCTCCACTACGTGGGCCATCTCGACGGGCTGAAATCGGCGTTGACAGCCCGCGAAAACCTCGACATCGGCCGGGGACTTTTAGGACGAGGTCGGCTAACCCCGTTAGAGGCGCTGGGCCGTGTGGAGTTAGCCCACGTCCTCGATCTGCCTGTCGGCTATCTCTCCGCGGGACAGCGCCGCCGCGTCGCATTGGCCCGGCTCCTGATTACCGATCGCCCTCTGTGGCTGCTCGACGAGCCGCTAACCGCACTCGACCGGCATGCACGCGCCTTGCTGAAGGCTGTTGCCGCCGACCATCTCGCAAGCGGAGGATTGATGCTCGCCGCAACCCACGAACAACTCGGTCTACCCGGGACAATCCAAGTCAGGCTCGAAGCGAGGTGAGGATCGTCCCCTTGGGGTGCGGCCTGCACCTCCGTAACCGCCTGTCTCAAGGTCGGAAGAGAAGAGGTCACGCCGCTCTTTCGATTTCCCGGGAGCAGTCTCGACGCGATGGCGACGCTGGATGGGGGCCATGACCCGTATTCTCCTCCTCGTTTTTCTTCGCGACCTCATGCTGGCGCGCCGCATCGGTGGAGGCGGGGTTCTCGGCCTGGTCTTCTTCCTCAGTCTCGTGACGGTCGTACCTTTCGCGATCGGACCTGACCTACACTTGCTGTCGCGCATCGGTCCAGCCATTCTCTGGATAGCGGCGCTCCTCGCGACTCTATTGGGCCTTGACCGTCTGTTCCAGGCGGATCACGAGGACGGTTCGCTGGACCAGATGTTGCTGTCGCCGGCGCCGCTAGAACTCATTGTTCTGTTGAAGTGCGTGGCCCACTGGTCTGTCACGGGGCTGCCGCTCGCTTTGCTCTCGCCTTTGTTTGGCTTGATGTTGGACTTGGACGGCCCGGCGCTCTGGGCGGTGCCAGCGACGTTGTTGGTTGGTACGCCGACTTTCACCTTTCTGGGAGCGATCGGTGCAGCCCTTACCGTCACGCTGCGGCGCGGCGGTCTTTTGCTGTCGATCCTCGTCGTGCCACTAGCCGTACCGGTGCTGATCTTCGGTGTCTCCGCGGCGCAGAGTGGCACAGTGCCCTTTCTGACGCCCTTCTTGATCCTCTGCGCACTCGGACTCGCATCCGTCGCCCTCGCCCCAATCGCCGCAGCCGCAGCACTTCGCGGCGCGGGAGAATGACGAGCGATGCAGAGGAAGGAGTTTGCTTTCCGGGGGCGCCGCCGCGGAACGACTCCGCACGCCTCCGAAGCTAACCCTACTTTCCCAACTGAGGGATAACGAGCCAAAATATTCCTTGTTTATCAAGGGCAATGGCCAAAAGGTCTTCACTACAAAGCCGGGATTGATGGCGTCGCCATCTGGCCCGCGGGGGTGATCCTG
>JAEWFG010000028.1 GCA_023388935.1 Pseudomonadota bacterium
CGCCAAGGTGCTCAACGCCAGCTGGCAGCGTTGCCGCGTGCACTTCATGCGCAACGCGCTGGCGCATGCCGGCAAGAGCGGACGGCGCGTCGTCTCCGCCTTCATTGCCACCGCCTTTGCCCAGGACGATGCCGAGGCGGCCCGGACGCAATGGCGGAAGGTCGCCGATCAGCTCCGCCCCAAGCTGCCCAAGCTGGCTGGCTTCCTCGACGAGGCCGAGACCGACGTGCTGGCCTATATGAGCTTCCCGCCCCAGCATCGAACCAAGCTGCACTCCACCCGATCGAGCGCCTCAACGGCGAGATCAAGCGGCGGACCGACGTGGTCGGCATCTTCCCCAACGAAGATGCCATCGTGCGACTGATAGGCGCGATCCTGCTCGAGCAGAACGATGAATGGGCCGTCCAGCGTGCACGCTACATGACACTGGAAACCATCGCGCCCTTGAGCGATGATCCCACCGTCAGCCTTCCGGCGATCGCCGGCTGATCTACCCGGCTCTTGCCGGTGAACGCGGTGCCCCGCCGCTGTTACACCACGCTCAGGGACACGATCGCGGGCACTCCTTTCGAGTGCCCGCTCTTATTTGGGATGATCGGTTTCGCAAGTGCTCTACCCCTCCTACCGCCACTCCGCTCCTTTGGGGCCGGCGCCGCCGTCAGGCGGCCTTGAGGATGCCGAGCTGCTGGAGCGCTGCCGCCCCATCGTCGAGCCCAATTTCTTCAACGATCTTGCCATCCTTCACACGGAGGACTGTCGTTCCCGTGAAGTGCATCTTCCGACCGGAATTTGACGGGAGCGATCCGACGACGAAGTCGCTGAATGCCGGTCCCGTGTGTGATCCGCCGCCTTCCCAGCGACCAACCACCAGGTCGCCCTCTGCGATGAGGTGCGCCGTTCCCCAGAACTTGAGGTCCGGGAATGCTCGCCGAAAGCCGGTGATGAAATTCATCACCTCATCACGCCCGCGCCGAGGTTCATGCAGCGAATACTGAAGAAGCATGTCTGGCGCTGCGAGTTCTTCGACGATGGCGGGATTGAAGGGGTTGCCCCAGAACCCTTCGAACCAGCGCGCGACGATAGCCTTGTTGTCCTGTTCCTTCGACATGAATATCACTCCTTGCCATTCGCTCGGTCTCTTGTTGTCACCGCACTTAAGCGCGCCAAGCTGGCTCCGGCGACCCGATTTCCGACAAGCTGCAAATCGCGACCGAAATGGCGGGGCCTTTGAACTGATCGGACACAGCGTTCGGTCACATTTGATAAGACCTGTAGCTCAATGGTCAGAGTCGACCGCTCATAGCGGTCTGATTGCAGGTTCGAGTCCTGCCGGAGCCCTACCGCGCTGTTGTTGGGTGTCGGGCCAAATTTAGTGCGAGTCGATTCCAAAGAATCGCGAGTCGATTTCCAATGAATCGCGAGTCGATTTTGCGGAAATCCAATGAAACGCGAGTCGATTTGGCAACAAGGCGCCCTATCAGCATTGACCGGCGTGGGTCTTCACGCCGATCGCCCTCGCAGGTCCTTTATCAACTGCACACGTCGCGGGCCAACGCTACTACGCCATGCTGGAACAACCGGCCGTGGCGGCATAACTTAAATCAAATGGCCTCCGGCAAACCCGGGGCGTTCAAGCGAGCAGAACTTCCTCACCCGATCTCGTCTCTGCGTCATAGACCTTAACCTGCAGCATCGGAAATCTCCGCTTTAGGTCTCTCGCACCTGTCTGGGCGCCCTCCCTCGTCGCGAATTCGGTCTTGATCCGGCCGTCGATGACAATCGCGTAGCCGGCCGTCGGCAGCTCCCAAGTCGACTTAGACATCAGCAAATATCCAAAATGTAGTTGTTCGATCCGCCCCTGGGGCGGCGTCATTTTTGTCGGTGAGTCGCGAAGTCGGAGCAAGCCGGAGGCCGGATATTTCGTGGTCGTTTCAGCCCACTCAACAGCTCAGGCAACCGAGAGATCGCCTTCGCAAATCCGCCTCGCCTCATCACGCGAGAGATAGTTGTAGCCATACCGATAGCGTCGAGAGTGCAGGTCTTCCCGATGGACGACGGGACAAATCTGGAAGCCGCTCGCGTCCTTGACGCGGAAGCAGCCCAATTGCATCGCTTAGGATTGCTCCATCGTGACGTCAAACCCGAAGTGATCAAAGCAATCAGAAGAGAAGCCGGCACAGAGGGCCTAGCGCGGTGGGAGTTGAATTGCAGCCGCCGGTAAGGGCCCGATGAGATGGGCTCAGGTGACGCAGGTTAACCAAAGGTCCGAACCCTCTCTCGCCTTTCGCCTAAAAAGTGTAATAGACTGTTAACTATCGAAGATTGTTGCAAAAAAGGGGGACCTTTTGAAGCGTTGGGCTGTCGTCCTCTCTGTCCTATTCGGTGTCCATGCGGCCTTCGCGGGGCAGGTGCGAGGCATCCCGCAGATTGTCGACGCCGACACGGTCTATATCGGACAGACCAAAATCCGGTTCAGCGGCATCGATGCCCTCGAAACCGAGCAAGTCTGCCTCGATCTGGCAGGTAAGTCGTGGAACTGCGGCAAGGAAGCAACGGAACGGTTGCGAGCGCTTAGCAATGACCGTGAATGGACCTGCGACCTGTCCGGCCAGGACGTTTACGGACGCTCATTGGGCTCCTGCACGGTCGGCGGCGAGCGCGTCTCCCGTTGGCTTGTTAAAAATGGCTGGGCGTTGGCCTTCCGTCGGTATTCCATGGAATATGTTGCCGATGAGGACTTCGCCCGCCAGCACCATCATGGCCTCTGGAGCGGCGCCTTCGTCGCTCCGTGGGATTGGCGTCACCGTAGCCCCTCGACGCTCATACTGGGCGCGCTCGCGGTTCCGACGAACGCGCAGCGGGCTTTGATCTCCAATGCATCAAAGGACCAGGCACCGCCCGCCTCAAATTGTTTGATCAAAGGAAATTTGAGCAGTATGCCGCAGTGCATTTATCATGTGCCGGGCGGACGTTTTTACGATCGGCTCAGTATGCAATCGAACTCCTCGCGCCGGTGGTTCTGCACCGAGGCCGAGGCACAGGCAGCTGGATGCCGAAAATCGAAGCTTTAGTTGCGGTCCAGTGATGAATCGTTCTGAAATCCGGCTCTCTCCCATTGCGCGGCTGTGGGCACTCCTCAACAAACCCCCGCATGACTATCGTCCGGCCACGACCACTTTTGTTGACCTCAACGTAGACAAGCTCGCGGACGACTTGAAGCTGACGAGCCTTGGCAAGGAACGGGGTTCGCAAAATCGCCCTGCCTCCGATGCACAGACGATGGACGACGTCGAGCATCTGATCATCGAAAGGATTGAGGCTCACAAACAAGATTCCCATGCGGTCTATCAGGACCACATGCACACCTACGACGAACGGATGACCTCGCTCAGCTTCGAGGAGCTTTTTGCGACCATTCAGCAGACGGCTCCCGAGGCGGTGGGCGATTTTGAAGCCGAAGCGACGATGGGTCGAGATGAGCTTTTCACTCATCGTCGCCGGCTAAATGAATCCGAGCTGGAGCGCGAGGCCTTCCGAAAGCGGCATCGCTTGCAGCGGCCAGCCCGGCTGGCAACTCCGGGCAAGGTCATCTTAAAGGTCGGATTGCTCGCGATCCTTTTCGTCATCGAGGTTGTAGTCAACGCCGGCTTCCTTGCGAAGGCAAATACTGGCGGGTACATTGGCGCCGCAATACAGGCGGCCACTTTCGCAGCGCTGAACATTCTAGCCAGTTTCCTTTGGGGCCTGGTGCTCATCCGTCCGATTTTTCATCGGAACTACTTACTCAAACTGATCGGCGCTGTGTTCTTCGTTGCATATCTCGCCTTCGCCGGTGCGCTGAACCTGACCCTCGCGCATTTGCGCGAGATGCCGCCGAGGCTTGATGGCGAGGTCGGACAGGATGTCTTGCATCGCCTTCTTACCGCGCCCCTTGACCTGACGGACGTCAATTCGTGGGTGTTCATCAGCATCGGACTGGTCTTTTCGCTCGTGGCAATGGCGGACGGCCTCACGTTCTTTGACCCGTACATTGGCTACGCCGGCCTCGAACGGCGCTGGAACGACGCCAGCCAGAAGTTCACTGACCTAAAGAGTGAACTGATCGAGCGGCTTCGGGACATCCGCGAAGACGCGACGCAGGTGATGAATGCGGCATCGAGCGATCTGTCCAAGCGCCGCGGCGAGTATGACTCTATCGTTCAAGGCCGTAGCCGCCTCGGTCAGCGGTTCAGCCAGCAGCAAAGCCAGATCGAAACGGCCGCTCGCACGCTACTCGGCATCTATCGGGAGGCAAACCGGAAAGCGCGATCTACCCCTGCCCCGGCCTCCTTTGACAGACCTTTTAGCCTGGAACGCATCATCTATGCCGGCGCCGAGCCGGACTCGACCGCGCGGGCGCGCCTCCGTCAGATGATCGACGAAACCCAAGGCTTACTGAAGGAGCAGATCAAAGCCATCAACGAGGCCTTTGAGCGGGCCATGCGCTCGTACCGCGAGATCGACCAATTCTTCCCGGAAAAGGAAAACAAGAGTGGCTAGGCCCCGTCCCCGGCGACGGAGTTCCCCCGGCATTGGCTGGCCGGGTGTTGTCGGCTTCGTACTTTTGCTGTTGGCCGCCTCCTGTGGTGGAGCCCTCTCGTATCTCTTCTTCTTCTCCGAGAAGCCACCGGTCCTGGATCAACAAAGTTTGTGTCCGGCTGACGGTCCGAAGGGAATCACGGTGGTGTTGGTCGACACCTCGGACGATCTGCCTGACACCACGCGCCGGGAAGTACTCGGTATTCTCGATGAAATCGTAACCACACTGCCGCCGCTGCATAAGCTTGATATTCGTGTGCTGAATATCGATGGTTTGCGCAGTCGTTCGCTATTCTCCAAGTGCAATCCCGGCGACGGGACTGGTCTCAGCGAATGGACCAACAATCCACGCGTAGCCCGGTTGCGCTGGATTGAGAGCTTCCGCAAACCCGCGCAGCAAGCCATCGCGAACAGCGTTACTCCGGCAAGAGCCAATGCCTCGCCGATCATGGGCGCCATCCAGGACATCGCAATTCAGGCGTTTTCGACTGATGCAAGGCGGGACACAAAGAAAACGCTCTACGTCATCTCGGACATGATCGAGTCCACAAAGGACTACAGCCAGTACCCTCGATCCGGAGACCTGTCTTATCAGCGCTACAGGCAGTCTCCCGCGTACCTGAAGTACAGGACGGACCTTCATGAGGCGACCGTCTTCGTCCGCTTTGTCAACCGGCAGGTCAACGGTAAGGCGATCGTGGACGACTACGCCCTCATGAAATTCTGGCAAGAGTGGATTTCCGACAATCGTGGCCTAGTGGGCGGCATCAAACGGCTGCAGGGGGCATAGGAGATGGCTTCCAACGAAACACGCTTACCGCCCGGCTTTATAAGCGGCCTGCTGTTTTTCGGCGTTGTGCTTGCGGGTAGCGGCTACATCATCTTTTCGAAGTTGCATGATTTTAGCCCTGTGCTCGTCACGACGGTGCCGGTCCTGATCATGATCGCCTACGCTGCCATGCTTGGCATGGCGCGATTGTTTCGTCTTCGCGACGACCAGTCCGGCGATAACTTGTATTACATGGGTTTTCTGTTCACGCTTACCAGCCTGGCTGTGTCGCTGTACCAGTTCTCATCCGAAGGCGCGGCCGAGCAGATTGTGAAAAATTTCGGCGTTGCCATCGCATCGACCATTGCCGGCATCACGCTTCGAATCTTCTTCAACCAAATGCGCCGTGACCCGATTGAAGTCGAGGCAACGGCCCGGCTGGAGCTGGCGCAGGCCTCGCGCAAAGTGAAGGTTGAGCTCGAAGGAACAGTTCTGGAACTCAGTCACTTCCGAAGAATGGCACAACAGTCAATCAGCGATGCACTCGACGAGGTTAGGGAGACCCTCGGAGAAACACGCAAAGGGCTGGCCGGCGAAATGCAGGGCTTCGCGGTCGCCGCCCGGCAGCCGATCGAGGATGCGTCGAAACGCTCGGGTGAAGCCCTCAACATGATGAATAATCAGGTTGTGCGGACCCTTGAGGCTGTCTCGAAGCAGTTGACCGATCAGGGAGACCGATTGACGAGGAGTTCGGCGAGCATGGTCAAAGCCATCGATGCCGTCGTCGGCAAATTGGCCTCCCTGCAAACGCCGGAGCAGATTATCGAGATCAAGCTCGCCCCGATGATTCAGGGCCTGACGCGGGCGGTCAACTCGTTCAGCAAGAGCAGCGAGACGCAGGCAAAGGCCATCAATGAAAATCTTCGGCAGACCCAGGCCCTTGCGGCGGCACTGAACGAACTTACGAATGAAATCCGTGCCGAGAATGCAGAACGATACGCCACCAGCCCCTGGGGCCGTGGTCACAACACGTAGGCAGCAACCGTGTCAGTCACAAACGGCCAGATTATCCGACAGGGAACATCTTACCGTCAGGGCCTGGTGCTCGGGCTGACGATGGCCGAGATCATGCTCCTTTTGGTTTTTTGCCTGCTCATCGCGATGGCGAGCTTCATCTGGAAAGAACAAGAAAGGCGCAAGTTGGCCGACAAGAAGATTGAGCAGCTGCTCGCGGACAACCGACGCGACCAAGATCTCATCCAGGCGCTGAACAAGAATGAGGCCCTTGTCGAGAAGCTGAAGGCCATTGCAGGAAGCAGCGCTCCCCAGACGGTTGATCAGTACTGGCGAGAACTGATGGAAGGCCGCGCGACGGCGGATGAGCTGCAGAAATCAGGCCTGTCGCTTAAGGAACTTCGTGATCGGATCTCTCAGATCAAGATCTTGGATGCCAATGGCATCGATGTCGAGAAAGCGGTCAAAGATGCGAATACGATCGTGGCAATCAATCGAGCTATCGTCAAACCGGGCGAGCCAGCTCCATCGACCCAGACCATCATCGACGCTCTCAGTCGTACAGCATCGGGACCGGCCCCCTCGGGCCATCAATGGCCGCCGATCATCAGTTTGAGCGAAGCCGAGGGTTATTTCTTCAAGAGCGGCAGTGCGGAGCTGAAACCCGAGTTTCGGGAGAAGCTTCTCAACAAGATCCCTTCGGATATTCTGAACTACATCAAGGAGTTTGACGTCGACGTCGTCGAAGTGGTCGGCCACACCGACGAACAGCCGCTCGGAGTGCGCCAGTCCAATCTCGATGGGGCATTGCTCTCTGTCCTGAAAAACACAACCAATGTCGCCAGCTTGGTGCCGGCCGATAACGCTGGCCTGGGATTGGCTCGCGCGGTTGCGGTTGTGAGCGAACTAAGGAAAAGCCCCCTGCTTTCGAACTACAAGCTCATACCTCTCTCTGGCGCACAGCTTGTGAACACCAATGAGACGTTGGCGATTGAGGGCATTCCTGCAAACATCCCAGAACGGCGCCGCATCGAGATTAGGCTGCGCAAATCGGGCATCCGTGAAACGATGGCGAGCATTGCTCCGGCTCCTCCGGCACGAGCATCGGGCATCGCTGCACCTCTCCCGGCAACGCCAGTAAAGCGACGCCCCCCGGCCGCCCCCGCGCCGATATCACTATTACCTAAGCAGCCATTGTCACCACAGCGATCGCCAGCGCCGCCCCACTGACGAACGTAATAGGCCGAGAGCCGGCCAGAGAGGTCTCTGACGCGGCGTCGCAAAATCGCAAATGCGATTCTGCGATTGCAGAAACTCACAGCGTTCAATCGAGATCGCCCAGTGCAATATCTCGGGCACTGTCGTCGTGACCGTATAGCTGGTGGCCATGGGTCCCCTGCCGCGCGTGTGAATACTTATCGAACATTGACCCCCATCGGCGTCGTCGAGCCCCC
>JAEWFG010000391.1 GCA_023388935.1 Pseudomonadota bacterium
CACCAGTGTCAGCACGCCGAGCGGAACATTGATGGCGAACAGCCAGGGCCAGCTTCCCACCGCCAGGATGCCTGCGGCGAGCGTCGGGCCGACCGCGGCCGAGAAGGCGACGACGAGCGCGTTGAGGCCGATGCCGCGGCCGAGCAAGGTGCGCGGATAGGTGAAGCGCACCAGCGCCGCGTTGACGCTCATGATGCCGGCTGCGCCAAAACCCTGGACGATGCGCGCGATCGTCAGCAGCGGCAGCGTGTGTGCCAGTGCGCAAAACGCCGATGCCAGCGTGAACAGTGCGAGCCCCACCAGATAGACGCGGCGATAGCCGACGATCTCGCCGAGCGAGGCCAGCGGCAGCAGCGAGATCGTGATCGCGAGCTGGTAGCCGTTGACGATCCAGATCGAGAAGGCCGGGCTCGCGTTGAGGTCGGTCGCAATCGTCGGCAGGGCCACATTGGCGATGGCGCTGTCGACGACCGCCATGATGATGCCGAACGCAATGGTCAGGATCGCTTGGTTGCGCTGTGGTTGTGGCAGGCCGTCGGCATGCTCGATAGGGGCGAACGACATGAGGGAGGCGAGCTTGGTTAGGGCCGTGATACATCCCCGGATTATGAAATTGCAGGATTGATCGCAACCCGGCAGGACCCGGACAGTTCCCATGCGGCCGGCAGGCCGCCCGGCGCTGTGGGCATAGGTGAGGACGGCCTTTGCCGGACTCACCAGCGCGCGGTCGACTTGCCGAGGATGTAGAGCGCGACGAGCCCGACTGTCACCGCCGTCGAGACGAGGATAACGGTGCGATCCCAATCGATCCGCGTCCGCTCGGCGCGGTTCAGATTGAGGGCCGTGAACAGGGCCTTCATGGCAAATCGGCGCATTCGGTGGCCTCGCGGGGCGCACGATGCCACGGCCGGCGCAGGCCGGCTTGATGCAGCTCAAGCCCCCCCTATGGCGAGCCCGGGGCCATGCCCTGCAATTGCCGCAGCGGATTGAGCGGGGCCAGCGGGATGAGCTCGAAGCTCATGAGGTGGGCCTGCCCCAAAGGCAGCTTTTCGAGCATCTCGTGCGCCGCTGCCGGATCCGTGAGGTTCAGAATGAAAGCCACACCGGGACGCCCCTGGAGCGAGTACCATTGCTCGATCTTGCCATCCAGATAGAGCTTCACCGTCTCCCTGACTTCCGCCGGAAGGATCGCCCGTGCCGCGGCGGGATCGACGCCAGGGTTCAACGTCCCGATCGCGAGGATTCGCGTGGTAGGCGTCGGCGGAGTTGGGGATTGTGCATGGCCGGCTCCGGGGCCCATCAAGCTCAGGACCAGGGCAATGAAGCTGAAGCTGACAGACTTCTTCATGTTTTCTCCTCGTGGGGGCACGCATCCACATCCATCCCATGTGTTTCGCGAGAAGCGACTGGCCCAGTGCGGCGCTCGGCTCGAACTTGTCACGTGTGCGTGTGTAGAGCGCGCCTTCCGTGCGGCCGACCAGATCAAGCTTTGCTGCGTCGATGCAGAGGCGCTGGGCATCGAGCACCGCTTCGTCGCGGACATGCAGCATGATGATGCGTCCGAGGATCAGGCGGAAACTGCCGAGGCGGATCTGTAGGCTGCGATGTCTACGCGGCCCCGGTCGGGGTCATGCGCTGGACCACGCAGTGGCCAAGCAGCTCGGGATGCGCGGCGCAGATGTGATGGGCACCGGCCTGCTTGAGCTCGGACTCGCTGCCGTAGCCGTACAGCACGCCGATGGCGGTCATGCCGTTGGTCCTCGCGCCGACCACGTCATGGCTGCGGTCGCCGATCATGATTGCGCTGCGGGGATCGACGTTGGCTTCGTCGAGCGCGTAGCGGAGCAGGTCGCGCTTGTCGACGCGTGTGCCGTCGAGCTCGGAGCCGAACACGCGCTCGAAATAGGGCCGCAAGCCGAAATGATCGATGATGCGATTGGCATAGACCGTGGGCTTGCTGGTGGCGACGAACATGCGCTGACGCGTCGCCGCGATCGCGGACAATGTGTCCTTGATCCCGCCATAGGCCTCGTTCTCGAACAGGCCGACATCGCTGAACCGCTCGCGATAGAGCACCAGCGCCCGATCGGCGAGCTCCGCACGGCCCGTCAGCTTTTCCAGGCTCGCATGCAGGGGCGGTCCGATGCACCAGACCAGTTCGTCCTCGCTCGGCACCGCGACACCCAGCCGCTCCAGCGCGTACTGGATCGAGCGGGTGATCCCGGGCTTCGGGTTGGTCAGCGTGCCGTCGAGATCAAAATAGATTGTAGCCATCAGGGCGGGCCGGCGTTGATACTGTCGCCCGTTGCTAGTTCGCTGGGCTCTCAAGTCAAGGTCCGATTTGTTCGGTATTGTGGACGCCATGCGTATAGCCCGGGTACTCGCCGTGTTGTGCCACGCCCTCGCGGCGTGGCCCGCGCTTGGCCAGGAGGCGCCGAGCCGGTTCGTGCATCCGAGCGTCGAGGAGCTCGCGAGGCCGCCGGAAAGGCCTGATGCGCGCGAGAGCGACACGCGGGAGTCAATCTGCCTGATCGTGGAGGCGGCCGCGCGCGATGCCAATCTTCCGCTGGAGTTCTTCGCCCGCGTGATCTGGCAGGAAAGCCGCTTCCAGGCTGATGCGGTGGGGCCTATGACGCGCAGCGGCGAGCACGCGCAAGGGATCGCGCAGTTCATGCCGGGCACCGCGAGCGAGCGTGGGCTGCTCAATCCCTTCAATCCGGTGCAGGCGCTGCCGAAGTCGGCCGAGTTTCTGAACGAGCTGCGCAACCAGTTCGGCAATCTCGGACTTGCGGCCGCTGCCTACAATGCCGGGCCGCGGCGGGTGCAGGAATGGCTTGCCGGCACCGGCGGCATGCCGGAGCAGACACGCAACTACGTTTTCGCCATAACCGGCGCGACCGTCGATGCCTGGGCCAAGGCCGGAGCGACCGGGAAGGGGCCGCCGAGTTCGCCGCCGACGAGCTGCCGCGACCTCATGGCTCTCCTCAAGCGCGCGCCAAATGCCTTCGTCGCCGAGCTCGAGCTGCATGTGGAGCTTGCCGCAGCCAAGATCTGGGGCGTGCAGCTCGCTGCCGGTTTCGACCGCAACGGGGCGCTGGCGATGTATTCCCGCGCCGTCACGCGGCTGAGTGCCGTGATCGGCGACCGCGATCCGAGCCTGCTCTCATCGGTGATGCGCAGCCGCGGCACGCACACGTTCTACCAGGTGCGCATCGGTGCCGATACGCGAAGCGAGGCGGATGATCTCTGTAACCGGATCCGCAAAGCCGGCGGGGCCTGCTTCGTGCTGAAGAACAGGGTGTGAGCGGGTAGGTGGGTCTCTTCCCCTTGTCATTCCGGGGCGCGACGAAGTCGCGAGCCCGGAATCCATCGCGCGGCAATGCGTGGGGCCAAATGGATTCTCAGATGCGCAATTGCGCATCATAGCTCGCGCCCAAGAGGCGCGCCCCGGAATGACGGCGAGGGTGTCGGCCGCGCGCACATGCCAGCCCCGCAGCGCGCTTCCTTGACGCGAGGCGCCGCATTGCTCGTTATGCGGGCACGATTCCTCATCAAGCCGGCCGTCCCGTGGCGCTTCCTCCGCTCGATTCCCCTCAATGGCAAAGTCCCTGGCGCGCCTTCGCGTGGGGGCTGCGCTCGATCACGCAGACGATCCTCACCATCGTCTTGTTCGTGACCTATCTCGGCATCGGCGCGTTGGCGCACGACACTCACTTCAGCCTGGCCTGGGCGCTCGCCTCGACGCTGTTCGTCTGGGCAGGTCCTGCTCAGATCATCCTGATCACCACGCTCGGCTCGGGTGCGACCATCGTCCAGTCGGCGATCGCGGTGACTGTCAGCGCCATCCGCCTGTTTCCGATGGTGGTCTCGGTGCTGCCGCTGATGCGGACGCCAACGACCAAGCGGCGGGAGCTGATCTTCGCCGCGCACCTCACCGCGGTGACGCTGTGGGTCGAGTGCCACCGCTTCCTGCCGCAGGTGCCGCGCGAGCGGCGCATCGCCTTCGTTCACGGGCTCGGCTGCGGCCTCGTGTCGGTCTGTCTCACCGCCAACACGGTCGGCTATTTCCTCGCTGCCAACCTCACGCAGACGCTCGGTGCCGCGATCCTCTTGCTGACCCCGCTGTCCTTTTTGTTTTCGACCGCGCGCAACAGCCGCGAGATCGCCGATGTGGTCGCGCTGACGCTTGGAATTTTGCTCTATCCGCTGGCCGCGAAGATGAACTCCGGCCTCGACATCCTCGTCAGCGGCATGGCGGCCGGCACGATCGCCTATGGCGTGCATTGGTGGCGGCAGGTGCGCGCATGAATCTCTCCCAGCTCATCGGCGACTGGCACGCACTCGCGGTGCTGTTCGTCGCCGGCGTTGTTCCCAACCAGATATGGCGCATGCTGGGCCTGTGGTTTGGCGGAGGCATCGACGAGGGCTCCGAGCTCCTGGTCTGGGTGAGGGCGGTCGCGACCGCGATCCTGGCCGGCGTCATAGCCCAGATCGTGGTCGAGCCGCCCGGGGCGCTTGCCAGCGTGCCGGACGTCCTGCGCTATGGCGCGGTGGGCGCTGGCCTCGTCGTCTTCCTGCTGACCCGCCGCTCGATCTTCGCGGGCGTGGTGACGGGCGAAGTCTTCATGCTGGCCGGCAAGTGGTGGTTGGGCTAAAACGCCGGCGAACAGCAAGGAACTGGAAATATGGTTCGCGAAAACGAGCTCCGCGAAGGCGAGATCGCCATCGAGCTGCCGTCGGCGATGGATGCCGGCCTCGTCTTCATCGGCCGCATCCGCACCCCCTGGACCTCGCGGCTGGAAACGCCGCGGCAGGGCCGCGCCGACGGCCCGGTGTGCCGGCTGGAGATTTTCGAGCCGTTCGTACCGGCGATCAAGGGCGTCGACTACTATAGCAATCTCGAAGTGCTGTACTGGCTCGACCGCTCCCGGCGCGACATCGTCCTGCAAAGCCCGAAGAACAACCAGAACACCCGCGGCACGTTTTCGCTGCGCTCACCGGTCAGGCCGAATCCGATCGGCACCTCGATCGTCAAGCTGGTCGGCATCGAGGGTAATGCAATTCTCGTGCGCGGCCTCGACTGTATCGACAACACGCCGCTGATCGACATCAAGCCCGACCGCTGCGAGTTCACGCCACTCGCCGCGCCGCAACCGGGGGATTTCCAGACGGAGTGATTCTGCTCTGTCATTCCGGGGCGCGCCGAAGGCGCGAGCTATGATGCGCAATTGCGCATCTGAGAATCCATCGAGCGTCAGAGACGGTGGTGGAATGGATTCCGGGCTCGACGCTTCGCGTCGCCCCGGAATGACGATCAGCCCGCCTTCAGCGCCGCGATCAGCTTGGTCGCGTTCTCTTCAAGCACCTTGACGTCTTCCTTGCGGCTCGCGGGTGGGAGCATCGCGACACCGTCGTGGCGTGGCATCACGTGCACGTGGAGATGAAAGACCACCTGTCCGCCGGCAGGCTCGTTGAACTGCTGCACGGTGATGCCGTCGGCTTTGAACGCTTTCATCGCAGCCATCGCGATCTTGTGCGCGCCGCGGGCGACATGGGCGTAATCGTCGGGCTTGATGTCGAGGATGTTGCGAGCAGGGGCCTTTGGGATCACCAGCGTGTGGCCAGGCACGCGCGGCATGATGTCGAGGAAGGCGAAGACGTGCTCGTCTTCATAGACCTTGTGGCAGGGCAGCTCGCCGCGCAGGATCTTTGCGAAGATGTTGTTGGTGTCGTAGGCGGTCATGGCGGCTCCCTAAATTTCTGCGCTTACTGTCATCAGCCACGGCAAACCGTCAAGGCGCCTCGTCGGAGCCTTTGCGGAATGGGCCGAGCCCGGCCAACTCCCGTCCAGCCTCCGCGACATAGGCTCGCTCGCGCTTGAGGTAGTCGTCGATGGCGCGGCGCAGGCCGGGATCGGCGATGAAGTGGGCCGAATGGGTCGTCCGCGGCAGGTAGCCGCGCGCGATCTTGTGCTCGCCCTGCGCGCCGGCCTCGACATTCCTCAAGCCGTGTTTGATGGCGAAATCGATCGCCTGATAGTAGCAGACCTCAAAGTGCAGGAAGGGATGGTGCTCGACCGCGCCCCAGTTGCGGCCGAACAGCGTGTCCGACCCGATGAAGTTGATCGCGCCCGCGATCCAGCGATCGTTGCGGCGAGCCATCACCAGCAGCACGTCGCGGCTCATGGTCTCGCCGATCAGCGAGAAGAAATCCCGCGTGAGATAAGGCCGGCCCCATTTGCGCGAACCTGTCTCCATGTAGAACGTGAAGAAGGCGTCCCAGGCGTCCTCGGTGATGTCGCTGCCTGTGAGCCAGTGGATGGTGACGCCCGCGGCCAGCGCATCGCGCCGCTCCCGCTTGATCGACTTGCGGTGGCGCGAATTCAGCGTGCTGAGGAAATCGTCGAAGGTCGCAAATCCCTCGTTGTGCCAATGGAACTGCTGGTCGGTGCGTTGGAGGAAGCCGTGCTCCGCGAGCAGTTTCCACTCCGCCTCGCGCGCGAAGGTGACGTGCACCGAGGAGGCCTTGCTGACCCCGCACAGCGCCACCAGCCCGCTCGCCAGCGCCTCCGTGATACGCGCGTAGTCGACGCCGTCGCGGACCAAGAGCCGCGGTCCGGTTGCGGGCGTGAAAGGAACCGAGACCTGTAGCTTCGGATAATAGCGGCCGCCGGCGCGCTCATAGGCATCCGCCCAGCCGCGGTCGAAGACGTATTCGCCTTGCGAGTGCGATTTCAGATAGCAGGGCACGACGCCGGCGACGCGGCCGTCGACCTTGGCCACGAGGTGCCGCGGCCCCCAGCCAGTGCGGATCGTTGCTGAACCCGATTTCTCAACGGCAGATAAAAATGCGTGCGAGACGAACGGGTTATAGACGGGCTTTGAGAGATCGAGGGAATCGCCTGGAAGCCCGGATGAGGTTCCCGCTCCATGCCCGTTGCATTTGCCGCCGGGATTGGCGCAGGCGTCCCAATCCTCAGCAGACACCTCGCCAATGGACGGTACAGCCTCAAGCGTGATTTCAGATGATGCCATCGCGCCCAAGATCGTGCATTGCGGTAGCGACTTCAAGGGCCAGGAACCACATGCTCTCGTGCCCCGGACGCAGCGCAGCGCCCTGGCGATGCGCTGCAGAGCCGGGGCCTACGCTAACGCATGCACAAGCCGTGTGGGTCCCGGCTCTGCGCAGCAACGCCGTAAGCGCGTCTACGCGCGTCTTCGACGCGCTATGGCGTTGCAGCGCGTCCGGGACACGAGAGTGGGCGTGCGCAGTCCTACGGCACGAACCCCTCGAAGATCATCTGATCGGCATACTGCCCGACTCGCGTTCGCTGTTCCGGCGTGCGCACCGTCCAGCCGAGCAGGGCGCAGCCGAACACGTTGTGGGCGAACCAGGGAGCGGGGGCCGGGAGGTGGTCGACCTTGAAGGCGACGAAGTGCGGCTGGGTCTGGAAGCCGTGGCGCAGGTACAGCATGCTGTTGCGCTGCTCTGGCGTCAGGTGAGCCCAGTATTCGTCCTCATAGGTCCGCTGCGCGACGATGCCGCGCGGGCGGGAGGGCAACAGTTCGCGCAACGCCAGCACCTGGTCGGGATCGAAGGACATGCCGACGGCAGGCCCCTGATAGGACGCCAGCACCTCGGCCATCCGCTTCACCAGCTTGCGGTCGCCGCCAAAATGGCTCTTCACCTCGATAACCAACGGCACGCGGCCGGCGACCAGGGCACAGAGGTCGCCGAGCGACATCATCCGCTCGGCGGTGTGCTTGAATTTGATCGCTTTCAGCTCCGCTTCGGTCTTTTCGATCACCTCACCCGTGGCCTCGGTGAGGCGGCCGAGGGCGTGGTCGTGATGCACCATGGCTTCGCCATCGGCGGAAAGCTGGATGTCGACCTCGATCGAAAACTTGCCGGCAATGGCAGCCTGCACCGCGCCCGGCATGTTCTCGACGATGCCGCGGGAAATGTCGTGGAGGCCGCGATGGGCGACCGGGCGGGCTGTCAGCCAATCAGGAGCGCGCAACGCCGTCAGCTCCGTGTCAGGCGACCTCGAACACGCCTTCGACCTCGACGGCGGCATCCGCCGGCAACGACGCGACGCCGACGGTGGTGCGGGCATGGCGGCCCTTGTCACCGAAGGCCGCGACCATCAGGTCGGAGGCGCCGTTGAGCACTTTCGGCCCATCGAGGAAGTCCGGCGCCGAGTTGATGAAGCCGCCGAGGCGCACCACACGCACGACCTTGTCGAGATCGCCGAGCGCTGCCTTGACCTGGGCCAGCAGGTTGACGGCACAGCCGCGCGCCGCCGCGGCACCCTGTTCGATCGACACGCCGGCGCCGAGCTTGCCCTTGGCGATCAGCTTGCCGGCGGGGTCGAAGCAGACCTGGCCGGAGACGAACAGCAGATTGCCGGTGCGCACGAATGGCACGTAGTTCGCCACAGGGGTGGGGGCCTCGTGCAGCTTGATGCCCTGTTCCGCCAGTTTCTGCTCGACCGTGCCCGCCATGTTCGACCTCGATATCCAGGAATTCATCCGCCCTGGCGATTTCGGTTCTGCGGCCGGGCGCGCCTGTTTCGCTCATTGCGCGGCCACATGCAAGCAACCCGGCGGACTCTGGCCATGCGCTCCGGACTGCAGGTGAGGGAGGCCAGGAGGTTCAAGGCGGAGGCGCAACTTTACGTGAAATGGCCTCAGTTGCGATGCAACGGAACGGTCACTAAAGTGTCGAATCTGCGCTTCCCAGGGATGAGACATGGTGCACCTTTTCCGGACTTCGCTCGGTGTGACGGCGCTCGCGGTCGCCGCTTTCAGCGCCGGCGACAGGGCGCACGCAGCCAACGGTCCGTTCCTCGCGCACCAGGCGCTCTATGACTTGAGTCTCGTGAAATCGCGCTCCAATTCGGTCAACAGCGCACGCGGCCGCATCCTCTACAACTTCACTGGAAGCTCGTGCGAGGGCTACACCTCCGAATTCCGCCAGGTCTCCGAGCTCGACAGCGGCGAGGGCAAGGTCACCCTCAGCGACCTACGCTCCAATTCCTGGGAGGATGCCGCAGGCAAGAGCTACCGCTTCAAGATCGAGACGCGCATGAACGAGGCCGATGCCGGCCGCGTCGACGGCTCGGCCGAGCGCGACGGCGACCACATCAACGTCAAGCTCAAGCTGCCGGCGCCGAAGAATTTTACCCTCGACGGCAAGATCGTGTTCCCGACCGAGCAGATCCAGCGCATCATCGCGGCGGCCAATGACGGCAAGTCGCTGCTGGAGCTCTCCGTCTATGACGGCTCCGACGACGGCCAGAAGGTCTACAATACGCTGACCGTGATCGGCCAGCCGATCCCCGCCGACCGCACCGCATCGCCGGATCCGTCGACATCGGACGAGCACATGAAGTCGCTGAAGCGCTGGC
The DNA here is from genome assembly GCA_023388935.1 of Pseudomonadota bacterium. Taxonomy (GTDB): domain Bacteria; phylum Pseudomonadota; class Alphaproteobacteria; order Rhizobiales; family Xanthobacteraceae; genus Bradyrhizobium. Next base: position 9,410 of record JAEWFG010000391.1, read on the forward strand.
CCGTCACCGTCAGCTATTTCGATCGCGACGTGCAGCAGAAGGAAGGCGAGCAGACGCCGGTCTATTCAATGTCGTTCGAACTCTACGAAAACGGCGTCTCGCGCCAGCTCGTGCTCGACTACAACGATTTTGTCATTTCCGGCGCGATGGGCAAGTTCGACGTGAAGGACAGCAAGCCCTGTAATTGAGGGCAAGGCTAGCCCTCAGCTCTCTCTCCCGCTACGCTCCTTCCCAACCACAAACCTACGGGAGGCAGCACCATGCCCAAGCTCGATCACCTTCGCCCCAGCGGCCTGCACCACAATCCGGCTTATTCTCACGTCGTCACTGCCTCCGGCGCCCGCACCATCTACATCTCCGGCCAGGTGTCGGTGGACGAGGAGGGGCGGATTGTCGGCGAGGGCGATCTCGCCGCGCAGACAACGCAGGTGATGCAGAATCTCGGCCACGCACTTAAGGCGGCCGGTGCGAGCTACGCCAATATCGTGAAGATCACGACCTTCGTCGTGAACTACAAGCCGGAGCTGCGCCCGGTCATCGGCAAGGCCCGCTCGGCCTTCTTCGAGGGCATGGAGCCGCCTGCAAGCACGCTCGTCGGCGTCTCTGCGCTTGCAGCGCCGGAATGGCTGATCGAGATCGAGGCGGTGGCGGTCGCGGATTGAATCCGTAGCCCGGATTACGCGAAGCGCAATCCGGGCTACGAGTGCTTCGCTTTGCTTATCTCTTGCAGAACAGCCATCGCCTCGTCGGCACGGTCGGCGGGCACGAAGAGATGGTCGTGATGGAAGGCCGAAACCGCATTCACGCTGATGCCTGCTTCGGCCAGACGCGCTGTGATTGCTGCCAGAAAGCCCACCGCATCGAGCGCGGAGTGAACCGTCAAGGTGATCAGTCGCGAGGCGAACGCATAGCGTAGTCCTGCGCGTTCGGCCTCTTCGCGCAGGATCACGAGCGTGGTGCCTTCTTGCTCGCGAAAGGTCAGCAGCGGACTGACCGCAGCGGGAACGGGCTCGTTTGGCGGGACCGTGCAGAATACGAAGGTGCCTTGCCGCATCTCCGGCTTCATGTTTCTCAGCAGCGCGTCGAGATCGCGTTCACCGATCACGGTCGTTTCCTCTTACGAAATTCCAGTGGCGTGCATCTATCCCCGTCATCCTGAGGTGCCGGAGCATAGCGGAGGCCTCGAAGGATGTACGGCCCGGCGGCATCTCGGCCGTACATCCTTCGAGGCTCGCAAGGGCTCGCACCTCAGGATGACGGGACGAGCACTTCCGTCGCTGCCAAGTCACTCCTCCGCGGTCTTCTCCGGCCCGTCATACGCAATGCCGCGGATCACGGCGGCATTGCCGAATTTCTTGCGCAAGCTGTCTACGGCCCGCTCGGCGTGGGCGGCGCGGCGATCGAGCATGTCGGTGTCGTCAGAGGCCGAGCCTTCGCGCAGCGCGCTGACGCCGGCGCCCATCAGGCGGAAGGCGGTGCCGTCGATCTCCTTCGCCAGCATCTCGCGGCAGATCGAGAAGATCTTGGCGGCGAGCTGCGTCGGGGACGCGATTGATTGCGAGCGCGTGCGCTGGCGGAAATCGGCGGTTTTCAGTTTCAACGTGACGGTCGAGCCGGCGAGTTCGCCGCTCTTCAGCCGCGACGACGTCTTCTCGCAGAGCCGCCACAGAATTCTCTCGAGCGTCGCGAAATCGCGGATGTCGGTCTCGAAGGTGGTCTCGCTTGAAATCGTCTTGGCGCCGCGGTCGGGCTCGACGCGGCGGTCGTCGATGCCGCGGGCGAGCCGCCACAGCCTGCGGCCGTCGCTCGGAAACTGGCGCATCATCTCGATCTCGTCGGCCTTCTGGAGGTCTGCGATGATGCGGAAGCCGCGCTGGACCAGGCGCTCCTGCGTTGCCGGTCCCACGCCGAAGATGAAGCCGACCGGCTTCTCCGCCAGCATCAAACGGGCTTCCTCCTGATCGAGCGCTGCGAAGCCGCGCGGCTTGTCGAGGTCGGAGGCGATCTTGGCCAGGAACTTGTTGCAGGACAGGCCGACCGAGACGCTGATGCCGATGTCGCGCTCGATGTCGCGGGCAAACCGCGCCAGCACTTTTGCCGGAACCGTGCCGTGCACGCGCTCGGTGCCGGAGAGGTCGAGGAAGGCCTCGTCGATCGAGAGCGGCTCGACCAGCGGCGTCAGCGCCTGCATGGCCTGGCGCACCTCGCGGCCGACCCGGACATATTTCGCCATGTCGGGCGGGATCACGGTCGCATGCGGGCACGCCTCGAGCGCCGTGAACATCGGCATGGCCGAGCGAACGCCATAGGTGCGTGCGATGTAGCAGGCGGCCGACACCACGCCGCGCTTGCCGCCGCCGATGATGACGGGCTTGTCGGCGATACCAGGGTTGTCGCGCTTCTCGACCGTCGCGTAGAAGGCGTCGCAATCGACATGTGCGATGGTCAGCGCCGAGAGCGCGCGGTGGCGAACGAGGCGAGGGGAGCCGCAGGCGGAGCACCGCCGGACGCCCATGTCCAGATCGGCCAGACAATCCCGGCAGAAGCAGCGGGGCCCGGCCGGGTCGGGGGCGGTCACGGCACGTCGCGCTCCCAGGTCGGGTCACCGAGCGCGTCGCCCAGCACCTGCCGCGCCGCGGCAACGTTCGTCGGATCCAGCTCGGACGCGCTGGCAAAGGCCTTCACGGTCTCGTCATCGCGCATCACGAAATCGAGTACGCTGAGGAGGAAATTCGGGTCCGAGGCGGCATTGCGCAGGGTCTCCGGACCGACCCCTGTCTCAGCCAGGAACAGGCCCAGCCGCTCAGGCTCGCTCGCAACAAAAGAGAGCGCCTGAATCGCAACGATTTCAGCCACTTCGCGGGGGGTGTGAACAGGCTTTTTCAAGGGGCCGGTTTGCCTTTCCATTAACTTTCGGTCTCTAATTTGCAATCATCATGCCCGAGTCTCAAGAGCCCAGACAAGCAACTGGAAACCACGTCGCAGAAAGTCGGCCCTCGGGTTTAACTAAACTCAAGCGAATCTGAGGCTAGTTTGAATCCAGTTTTCGAAGCGCCGGCAGGCGGCGCCTGAGGCCTCACATGTATCGGTCTCTGTGCCAATCGGGAGGACGGGATGGCTAAGACCGTCCTGATCGTGGAAGACAACGAGCTCAACATGAAGCTCTTCCGCGATCTGTTGGAGGCGCACGGCTATCAGACCTCTGGCACCAGCAACGGCTACGAGGCGCTCGACCTCGTTCGCAAGATGCGGCCCGACCTCGTCCTGATGGATATCCAATTGCCGCAGGTCTCGGGCCTGGAGGTGACGCGCTGGATCAAGGACGATCCGGAGCTGCGCGCCATTCCCGTCGTCGCGGTCACGGCGTTCGCGATGAAGGGCGACGAAGAGCGCATCCGTGAGGGCGGCTGCGAAGCCTATTTGTCCAAGCCGATCTCGGTCGGCAAATTCATCGAGACGGTCCGGCGTTTCATCGGGTAGGAGTGAATTTCAGTGTCCGCGCGTATCCTGGTCGTCGATGACGTCCCTGCCAACGTCAAGCTCCTCGAAGCCCGCCTCTCCGCCGAATATTTCGATGTGATGACCGCCTCGAATGGTACCGAGGCGCTGGCGATCTGCCGCCGCGCCGAATGCGACATCATCCTGCTCGACGCGATGATGCCCGACATGGACGGCTTCGAGGTCTGCCGCCGTTTGAAGACCGATCCGGCCACCCATCATATTCCCGTCGTGATGGTGACCGCGCTCGACAGCACCGCCGACCGCAACCGCGGGCTCGAGGCCGGCGCCGATGATTTTCTGACAAAGCCCGTCTCCGACGTCGTGCTGATCGCGCGCGTGCGCTCGCTGACGCGGCTGAAGATGATGACGGATGAGCTGCGTATGCGCGCGATCACATCGCTCGAGATCGGCATGCAGGCGCCGGAGCGCAGTGCGGTGGCCGACACCGGCAAGGGTGGCCGGATCCTGCTGGTCGACGACCGTCAGTCGTCCTACGAGCGGCTGGCGACGCTGCTTGCGGCCGAGCACACCGTCGACGTCGAGCCCAATCCGACGGAGGCGCTGTTCCACGCTGCCGAAGGCAATTACGACCTCCTGATCGTCTCGCTCGATCTGAACGATTTCGACGGCCTGCGGCTGTGCAGCCAGGCGCGCTCGCTGGAGCGCACACGGCACATGCCGATTTTGGCGATTGCCGATGCCGAGAACTCGGCGCGGCTGCTCCGTGGCCTCGAGATCGGTGTCAACGACTATCTCCTGCGTCCCATCGACAAGACCGAACTTCTGGCGCGCGCCCGCACGCAGATCCGCCGCCGCCGCTACACCGATCATCTGCGCGACAACGTGCAGAACTCGATCGAGATGGCCATCACCGACGCGCTCACCGGCCTGCACAATCGCCGCTACATGGAGAGCCATCTGGCGACGCTCGCCGAGCAGGCCTCGACCCGCGGCAAGCCGCTGGCGCTGATGATCCTGGACATCGACTATTTCAAGTCGATCAACGACAACTACGGGCATGACGCCGGCGACGACGTGCTCCGCGAGTTCGCGGTGCGCGTGCGCAAGTCGATCCGCGGCATCGATCTCGCCTGCCGCTACGGCGGCGAGGAGTTCGTCATCGTGATGCCGGAGACCGATCTCCACGTCGCCGGCATGGTCGCCGAGCGCCTGCGCCGCTCGATCGCGGGCGAGCCCTTTGCGATCCACAAGGGGGCGAAGCGGATCGAAGTTACGATCTCGATCGGCCTGACCACGCTGGAGACGAAGGGCGAAGCGGTGTCCGACCTCCTCAAGCGCGCCGACACCGCGCTCTATCGCGCCAAGCACGACGGCCGCAATCGCGTGGTGGCGCAGGCGGCGTGAGGCAGCCGGCACAAAATCTCGAAAACAACCCCATGCAAAGTAGCCGATGATGGCCGGATCAACGGCTTGGGTAGGCGGCAAACCCGTTTGACACGTCGGGCAAAACAGGCGCATTTTGCTATGATCCCGAACTGGTCCTACTAACTCCGCTGTCATTCCCCGCGAAGGCGGGGAATCCAGTACGCCGAGGCTTCTCGGTTCTAACCACACTGTCTCTGGAATACTGGATCACCCGCCTTCGCAGGTGATGACAGCTTGCGATACGAAGACCGCAGTTACTTTGGCGTGCGCTTGACTCGCATCACCGCCGGCTTCGCCACATCACCCCCCACAACCACCCCCGCATTCCGCAGCAGCACCTTCGCGGCTTCCTTCGCCGCGCGCGCCATCGCTGGATCGTCGCGGACGAGATCCTGCGCGATCGAGCCGTCAACCAGCAGCACGAGCTGCGTTGCGAGCGCATCTGTATCCGTAACGCCAAGCTCTTTCAGGCGATCACGAAACCAGAGGCGGCGGCTCTCCTTGAAGGCGACGGCGATCTTCTTCACCGCGCGGTCCTCGGCACCGAGCTCGGCTACCGCATTCACGAACGGGCAGCCGCGAAAATCCTTTGCCGCGAAGCGCCGCTCCAGCGAATCGAAGGTGGCGAGGATCTGTTCGGCCGGAGGTTTCTCGGACGGGCGCGGATGCACGAAGCGGCGCTCCAGGTAGGCCGCGATCAGCGCGTCCTTGGAGGGGAAGTGATTGTACAGCGTGCGCTTGGAGATACCGACCTCGGCCGCGATGGTGTCGACGCCGATCGCGCGAATGCCTTGCAGATAGAACAGCTTGTCGGCGGTCTCGAGGATCCGCTCTTTCATCGTCTGTTGGGCGGGCGGGGGAGCCATGCGGCGGGATAAGTCCTCTGCGCTTGACAGGACGGGCCCACTATAGACTAAGTAAACAGGTCTGTGTAACCAAAATCAACGAGCATTGCAGACGACGGCACTTGCGCCGCGCCCATGAGGGAGAAGAAAAATGCCCCTGTTGCAGGTCCTGCGCCCGACCTTGCCCATCCTGATCGGCGCTTCGATCATGCTCACGCTGAGCATGGGGCTGCGGCAGAGCCTCGGCATCTTCCTGCAACCGCTGACGCGCGACATCCACATCTCGGTGTCCGATTTCACGCTGGCGCTGGCCGTGCAGAACCTCGCCTGGGGCTTTCTCCAGCCGCTCGCCGGCGCCATGACCGTGCGCTACGGCTTCCGGCCGATCATGATCGCGGGATCGCTGATGTACATTGCGGGCCTCGTCTTCATGGCGACCGCCAATGGCCTCATCAGCGTGATGATCGGCGGTGGCGTGCTGATCGGCACGTCGCTGGCCTGCACCGCCGCGGCGATCGCGATGTCGGTGGCCGCGCGTGCGGTGCCCGAAACGGTGCGTTCCACCGTGCTCGGCATCGTCTCCGGCGCAGGCTCGCTCGGCGCGCTGCTGTCGGCGCCGATCGGGCAGATGCTCAACGAGGGATTTGGCTGGCGCATCGGGCTCGCCGGCTTCGTCATCATGTCGGTGCTGATGATTCCCGCCGCGTGGTATGCGGGGCGGATCGACAGGATTCCGCTGCCGAAGCCGGGGGCCGATGATATTGGCGACGCCACCGCTGCGTCGGTGGCGAAAGCGGCGTTCGGCAATGCCCCCTTCGTGGTGATGACCTGCGCCTATCTCGTCTGCGGCATGCAGCTCGTGTTCCTCACCACGCATCTGCCGTCCTATCTCGCGATCTGCGGCCTTGATCCGATGCTCAGCGCGCAGACGCTCGGTATGATCGGCGGCTTCAACGTGCTTGGCTCGCTGTTCTTCGGCTGGGCCGGCCAGCGCTGGAACAAGCTCGCGCTGCTTGGTGGCATCTACATCCTGCGCTCGCTGGCACTCGCCTGGTATTTCATGCTGCCGGCGACGCCCGCTTCAACGCTGCTGTTCGGCGCGATCATGGGCTTCCTGTGGATGGGTGTCGGCCCGCTGGTCGCGGGCGCGGTCGCCGAGATGTTCGGCCTGCGCTGGCAGGCGATGATCCAGGGTCTCGCCTTCATGAGCCACCAGATCGGCAGCTTCCTCGGCGCGTACGGAGGCGGGGTGCTCTACGACTCGCTCGGCTCCTACACCATGGCCTGGCGCATCGGCGTGGCGCTTGGCCTCGCTGGCGGCATCATCCAGGTCGCGTTCGCGCTGATCCGGCCGTCGCAGCCGCCGGTGCTCGAGGCGGCGTAGCCGGGGCGTGTCCTCTGGCTCAGCTCTCGTGCCCCGGACGCGGCGCAGCGTCACTTCGACGGTGCGCTGCAGAGGCGGGGCCCATGTCTCAGTATCTTCGTGTGTTGCTTTCTGGGTCCCGTCTGCGCAGCAGCGCAGGGGGCGCTGCAGCGCGTCCGGGACACGAGACGGGGAGAGGGCAAATAAGAACGGGGCCGCGCCGGTCGGACGGCTTGACCGTACCGCCCGCGCGACGATCAGGCAGGCAGGAGCGACGACTGATCTTGCCCTGGCCGCCATGCGGAAGCTAGGCCCTCCAGTTTGAGGCGAACGCTGTCGACGACGCTGGCCCAGTCGCCTCGCTCTGGTTGCCTGAACAGTCTCATGGACCGATACCACGGGCTGTCGTCGCGGTTGAGCAGCCAGCGCCAATCCGGGTTGAAAGGCAACATCGTCCAGACGGGGGCGCCGAGCGCGCCGGCGAGGTGAACGACGCTGGTGTCGACCGAGATCACCAGATCGAGACAGCAAATCAGCGCCGCTGTTTCGCTGAAATCCGTGAGTTGTTCCGTCAGGTCGACGATGTCACGACGTTCGCCGAGGAAGGCCCGGTCCTGATCCCGGACGCCCTTTTGCAGGCTGACGAACTGGACATCGCAATCCAGGAGAGGCGCAAGCGTGCGCAGTGCTATCGATCGATTGTGATCGTTCTTATGATCTGGATTGCCCGACCAGACGAGACCGACGCGGAGGCGATTGCGGGGGCCAAGCCGGTCTTCCCACACCTTCACGCGTGCTTCCGGCGGCGCAGGAACGTACGCCTCCGCGAACGTAATCGTATCGAGCCTCGTCCCGAACGCTAGTGGCAGAGTTCCAAGAGGACAGTGCAGGTCGAACGCCGGCGAAGACGATCGGCCGATACACGTTGCAACTCCAGCGATACCACCCAAAAGTTGCTGGATCGGAGGCTCGACCTCCAGGATGACTTGAGCTCCGAGCGCAGCCACCATGGGCACATAGCGAGCGAACTGAATCGCATCGCCCAGTCCCTCATCGGAGTGAAGCAATATGGTCTTGCCTTCGATCGGCTGGTCACCAAGCCAAAGGGGTTGGGAAAAGCCGCGATTGACCAAACCGACAGACGGAAGTCTCCAACGCGCTTCGCGCGCAAGCCAGCCTAGCTCGAAGTCTCCGGTCAGCAGCTGAAGCGTGGCCAGATAGAAAAGCGTCTGCGCATCGTTGGGGGCGACCGCCAGGGATCTGTGAAGGGTCGCGAAAGCCTCATCCAGCAATTGCAGGTGCAGCAAGACAACTGCTTTGTTGTTGAGCACCGCATGAAAATCCGGTCGAAGTGCAAGCGCCCGATCGAAGCAGGCAAATGCCTGCTCCAAGCGACCAAATCTCCAATGAAGCAAGCCGAGGTTGTTGTGCGTCTCCGCCAGGCTGGGATCCAGTGCAATGGACTTCTCGTAGTCGGCCTGCGCTTCCTCGAATCGGTTCACCGCCGAGAGGCAAACGCCACGCATTTGATAGAGGGCTGCGGAATTTGGACTCAGTTTCTCGGCGACGTCGAAACATTCCAAGGCTTCCGCATGCCGGCCGAGTTCAAGCAGCAGCATACCGCAGTTATGCGCTGCCTCCCAATATTGCGGATGCAGTTTCAGCGCCTGCTGGTAATGCAGCACAGCCTCTTCCCTGTGCGCGAGTTGCCAGAGCAGATTGCCGAGGTGATTCCAGAGGCCTGCATCCTCTGGTTTGAGGCTCAAGGCTTGGCTGTAGTGTTGCCGTGCTTCCTCAAGCCGGCCCTGCCGCTCCAGGACCGTGGCGAGACTCAACAGGTACTCTGCCTTCGGTGACTGCTTGATTGCGTGTCCAATCCACTCCGCAGCGGCGTCAGGCTGCCCCGCGTGAAAACAAAGCACGCCCAACAGGTGGAGAGCATCCGGGTGTTGCTCGTCCAACGTCAGCGCTTGCCGGCAACAAAGCTCGGCCTCGGCAATTCTTCCCGATTGAAAATGCGTGAAGCCAGCCTGGCAAAGCGCTGCCGGCGTCGCTTTTCCGGATTGTTTGGCCGCGACCCGGCGCTGTTTGCGATTCATAAACGGCTGGAAAATGATCCGGAATTCATTCCCATCGCTAGATGATTCTCGGAAGCGCGTCGACGTCTTGATGGCGACCAATCCCCGGCCGGCTGGTCGCGGGTCAATGCGGGAATGTCGGCTCCTGGCCGCAAGGCTGACGCAGAGCCATTCGGCTTCAATGTCGTCTTCTGCCCGCGCAGCTGACGCGACAATTCCAGGTGTACACGCCCGGGGCAGCTCTCGTGCCCCTGACGCAGCGCAGCGTCACTTAGACGGTGCGCTGCAGAGCCGGGGCCCATGTCTCGGCATCGTCGTGCGTTGCTTTCTGGGTCCCGGCTCTGCGCCGCAGCGTTGCCGGACGATGCTGCGCATCGCCTAGGCTGCAGCGCGTCCGGGACACGGGCGGAGCCAAAAGGAAAACGGGGGCGCCTATGGCGGCGGGGTGCTCTATGACTCGCTCGGATCATACACCATGGCCTGGCGCATTGGCGTGGCGCTGGGCCTCGCCGGCGGCATCATCCAGGTTGCGTTCGCGCTGATCCGGCCGTTGCAAGCGCCGGTGCTCATTTGTCGGGCGAAGCGCCGCTGCCTGAAGCAGAGTGAAGCGGGCTTGTCGCAAAGCAGAAAACTGGAACCGAAGCGCAGTCAGTGGGTTGGGTGAAACGCGTCCCTGGCGTGAAACTTGCTTGTTTTGACTGGAATTGGAACCGTCTCCGACGCTCCGATCTCGCGCGAAGGGAAAGGCCGATAAGCCATGAGGCTGGTCGCCGCCAGTCTCCAGCCATTGACGCTCGACGACCTCATGGCGCCGAGTCCCGATCATTGTGTCGCAAAAATCCGAGCTGATCGCGCTGGCGCCATCGCGCCGGCGCGAACGCTCGTCTCGCGGATTCCAGTCAAAGCCATGGCCGGACGACATCTCTTGCGACATCTCTTGCGACTTGGGAGGACGACGATGGAATCAAGAAAATCCACGCGCCGAAGGCTCGTGACGTTGGCAGTCGCGTTGTTCGGAATTGCACTTCTCTACCTCGCCCTCGGCGACGTTGCTTTTGCGGAGGACGTGAGCCCGCCGGCTTGCGGCGGCAAGATCCTTGAGAAGTGCACGCCCAATTCCGGCGACACCGCCTGGATGCTCACCTCCGTTGCGCTGGTGCTGATGATGACGGTCCCGGGGCTTGGGCTGTTCTATGGCGGCATGGTGCGCAAGAAGAACGTGGGAGACACGGTGATGACGAGCTTCGCCGTGACTTGCCTGGTCACGATCCTGTTCGCGATCCTGACCTACAGCCTGGCGTTCCGCGCCGGCACGCCGTTCATCGGCGGGCTCGACCGCGTGTTCCTGAGGGACATCCTGAGCGACATCGGCAAGGGCGGCATCGGCAATCCCAATCCGCTCGCGGCGACGATTCCCGAAAGCGTCTACATCTGCTTCCAGATGACGTTTGCAATCATCACGCCGGCGCTGATCGCGGGAGCCTTTGCCGAGCGGATGAAATTCTCCGCGATGCTGTGGTTCATCGGCTTGTGGGCGATCTTCGTCTATGCGCCGATTGCGCATTGGGTGTGGGGCCCCGACGGAATCTTCGCCTCCGGCAACGACGCCGCCTGGGTCAAGGTGCTCGATTTCGCCGGCGGGACCGTCGTGCATATCAATGCCGGCGTGGCGGGCCTGATGTGCGCCATCATGCTCGGCAAGCGCAAGGAGACGGGGCCGGCCCATAACATGGTGCTCACCTTCATCGGCGCCTCGTTGCTCTGGGTCGGCTGGTTCGGCTTCAATGCGGGGTCCGCGGTGGCGGCAGGCATGCAGGCCGGCATGGCGATGCTGGTGACACAGATCGCAACGGCCGTTGCGGCTTTCACTTGGATGCTGGTCGAATGGTCGCTCAAGGGCAAGCCGACGGTCGTCGGCATCTGCTCGGGCGCGGTCGCAGGCCTCGTCGCCATCACGCCTGCGTCCGGTTTCGTCGGCCCGATCGGCGCCTTCGTGATCGGCATCGCAGCCGGTGTCCTCTGCTACTGGGGATGCACCGGGCTGAAGGGCTTGTTCAGCTATGACGACGCGCTCGATTGCTTCGGCGTCCATGCCGTCGGTGGCATCGTAGGTGCGCTTCTGACCGGGGTGTTCGCTGTCGAGCAGTATGGCGGCACAGCGGGCGTGCTGGAAGGCAATCCCGGCCAGTTCATCAACCAGTGCATCGGTGTCGGCACGGTGTTGGTCTACGACGCCGTCGTCAGCCTGATCATCCTCTTTGTGGTCAAGCTGTTCGTCGGCCTGCGGGTCTCGGCGGATATGGAGCGCGACGGTCTCGATCTCGCAGCGCATGGCGAGGTCGTGCACTAGAGCCATTTCCGTTCCGATGGATTCGGAACGGGGCTTTAGATTCATGTTTTGACGCGTTTTCTTTACGCGAACCGGTCTCCGCTTCGCTCGACCTAGCTGCGGTAGTAGCGCCACATCCTCAGGAACGTGCGATGGATGATGTCCGGCGCCTGATCGAACGGCTCGACGTTGATCCGTACCATGTTGGTGTGGCTCATCCGCCAGGGCAGGCGCATCAGCCAGCGCCAGGAAGGCTGCTTGCGCCAGTCGGCCACCAGCGCGCTGGTAAGGGGCGCATTGAGCACGATCTGAAGCTCGTGCACCGTCATGGCGCGTTCGGCGATCTCGACGAGATCGATGCGCTCGATGGCGCGCCACCGGATCAGGCCGAAGGCCTGGATGAAGACGCCGTATTGGTTCGCGCCGATGGTGGGCCGGCCGGTCTCGAGCAGCGGAATGTTGTAGTAGGTGAAACCGGCCGCAAGCGCTGCGAGCGCAAGCCAGTAGAGCGCGCCGGTGACGAGGGCTGCGGTGCAGAAGACCGCGGCGAGGGCCGCGGTGACATAGACGGGGAAATAGGTGTCGTCGCGGCTATAGGCGACCGAGTAACCACCGACGTGTCCCTCGTCCAGGGTTGCCATCATGGACGGCAGGCTACGACCATCGGCCGCAAATAAAAACGGGGCCTCAAGGGCCCCGCCTAAGTCGCTAGCGTACCGCGATCTTTCTACTTGATCTTGGCTTCGCGGAATTCGACGTGCTTGCGCGCCACGGGATCGTACTTCTTCTTGACCATCTTGTCGGTCATGGTGCGCGAATTCTTCTTGGCGACGTAATAGAAGCCGGTGTCAGCCGAGGACACGAGCTTGACCTTGATGGTGACCGCTTTGGCCATGTTCAGGACCTCAAAAATGAAGGGAATCTGGAGCCGGCCAAACGGCCCGCGTTGGCCGGCAACCTAGCCAGAAACCGCCTGATGTCAAGGTTTTGGAGCGTTTTCCAGCGAAGTGGGCACCGGTTCCCGCCAAGAAAACTGGTCAAAAACAAGAACCTGGAGCCCCGGAACGGCGCTCTGGGTTCGGAAAACCACCCAAATCGGACCGATCAGGCCTCGAAGAATCGGTTTTTCGGCCGTGGCAGGCCCAGATTGTCCCTCAAAGTGGCCCCTTCATACTCTTTCCGGAAAATCCCGCGCCGCTGCAGCTCCGGCACCACCTTGTCGACGAAATCGTCGAGGCCGGCGGGCAGGAACGGGAACATGATGTTGAAGCCATCGGAGCCGCGTCCGACCAGCCATTCCTCCATCTGATCGGCGATGGTCCTGGCCGTACCGACGAAGGACAGCCCGCCATAGCCGCCGACGCGCTGGGCGAGCTGGCGCACGGTGAGCTTGTCGCGGGCGGCGAGGTCGATGAGCCGCTGCCGGCCACTCTTGCTGGCGTTGGTCTCGGGGATCTCCGGCAGTGGCCCGTCCGGATCGAAGCCCGAGGCATCGGTGCCGAGAATCACCGAGAGCGAGGCTATGGCGCTGTCGTAGTGCACGCGGCTGTCGAGCAAAGCGCGCTTCTCCTTCGCTTCGTCGACGCTGTCGCCGACCACGACGAAGGCGCCGGGGAGAATCTTGAGTTGTTCGGGATCGCGGCCGATCTTCTCCATCCGGCCCTTGATGTCGGCGTAGAGCTTCTGCCCGTCGGCGAGATTGCCGCCGCCGGTAAACACGGCCTCCGCGGTCTCTGCCGCGAGCTGCTTGCCGTCCTCAGATGCGCCGGCCTGCACGATCACCGGCCAGCCCTGCACGGGGCGGGCAATGTTGAGGGGGCCGCGCACTTTCAGATATTTGCCGTTGTGGTCGAGCACATGCATCTTCGACGGCTCGAAGAACAAGCCGTCTTCGACATCGCGCACGAAGGCATCGTCAGCGAAGGAATCCCAGAGGCCCGTGACGACGTCGTAAAACTCGCGGGCGCGCTTATAGCGCTCGGCATGCTCCATGTGGTCGTCGAGACCGAAGTTCAGCGCCGCGTCCGGGTTCGACGTGGTGACGATGTTCCAACCGGCGCGGCCGCCGCTGAGATGGTCGAGCGAGGCAAAGCGGCGTGCAACGTGATAGGGCTCGTCGAACGTGGTCGAGCCCGTAGCAATCAAGCCGATCCGCTCGGTGAGGGCGGAGAGCGCCGACAGCAGCGTGAACGGCTCGAACGACGTGACGGTATGGCTGCGCTTGAGCGCATTGATCGGCATGTTCAGCACGGCGAGGTGATCGGCCATGAAGAAGGCGTCGAACTTGCCGGCCTCGAGCTTCCTGATCAGCGTCTTGATGTGACCGAAGTTGAAATTGGCGTCCGGCCAAGCTCCGGGATAGCGCCAGGCGCCGGTGTGGATGCTGATCGGGCGCATGAACGCGCCAAGCTTGAGTTGCCGTTGTGCCATCGCCCGTATCCGTTCTGGGTGTCGTTCGGGAAGACATAGGTGCGCCGCGGAACTCCGCCATTGGGGGAGGCGGGAAGATTATTTTGTTTTTCGGGGTTTCCTCAGCACGTCATTCCGGGGCGCGCATAGCGGCGAGCCCGGAATCCATCGGGCCGCGGAGATTGTCGGGAGATGGATTCCGGGCTCGCGCTGCGCGCGCCCCGGAATGACAAGTCAGCTCAAAATATACTTCTGCATCTTGCCGCCGTAGAAATGGAAGAACGGCACCGGTGCATCGTGCCGCAGCGGGCCGGTGGCAAGGCGCGTGTCGAGCTCGTTGAGCACGTTCCGCGTCATCGGATGCAAATCGGCGAGCGGCTTCGAGCCGAGCTCGACCCAGACCAGTTCGACGAGCTCGGCATCGGCATGGATCACGCCCTCGACGTGATGGGTGATCGCGGAGGCATCCGCCGTGAAGAAGCGCGTGTCGAAGCGCTTGACGCGGCCGGGCGGCGTGATCGCGCGGGCGATCAGGAACAGGCTGGAAGGATCGGGCAGGAGGCCCGCATCCGCGAACGGCTTCCAGGCGCCCTCGAGCCTGGCCACCTTGTCCTCCGCCTTGCGTCCGAGACAGAGGCCGGTCTCCTCGCAGGCCTCGCGGATCGCGGCAATGGCGAGCGATTTGGCGCGCGAGGCCGGTGTCTTCGGGCTGCCCTTTGCGAGGTTGGCTTCCAGTTCGGATGTGATCGGTGCTGCGACCGGCACGCGATAGTCGTCCTTGTCGACGCGGCCGCCGGGGAAGACGAACTTTCCGGGCATGAACACGACCTTGTCGTGGCGCTTGCCGACCAGGACCTTTGGAGTGGTGCCGCTGCGATCGACCAGGATCAGGGTCGCCGCATCCCTGGGACGGAAATAGGGATGATGATCGGCTTCCTTCTCCTCGTGGACCTTTGCCTTCTCCGGGGTCTGCGCCGTATCCGTCATGTCCTCACCCAAACTGCTCTTGCTTATTTTGCTTACACAGGCGGAATACCATCCGGAGGGGTCTCGTCAAACCCGTGCATGCGCAGAGCCCATTGCAATCCGACCACGGCTCCTTTCACCGGCTGCAACAGTGCCAGCGAGGCGACGAAGGTGAAGGGCAAATAGGCCGCAAAGGTCAGCCACGCCGGCGTCGAATAATTGGTCTCGATCCAGAGGATCGTCGGGACCACGATGTGGCCGACGATGACGATCACGAGATAGGCGGGCAAATCGTCGGCGCGATGCGGTGTGAAGTCGAGGCCGCATTTCGAGCAGTTATCGGCCGTCTTCAGGAAGGCGCGGAACAGTTTTCCCTGGCCGCAGCGTGGGCAGCGGCCGCGAAGGCCGCGCTTCATCGCAGCCCAGACGTCGCGCTTCTCGACCAAGTCGGTCGCGCGCGTCCAGATCTTTGGGGTTGTGCTCGTCGTTACCATGCCTTGCCCTTTGCGCCCTTGCCCTTCTTCCCCTTGCCGGACTTCTTTTGCTTCACCGGCTTGCGCTTTTTTTCTTTCGGGCTGCGTCCGGGATGCGCCTTGAACGATTTGCGCTGCGGACGGAACGGCCTGCGGTCCCGCGGAGCGGTCTCGCTGGACGACGACAGCAGTTCGAAGCGCAGCGCACCTGCTATGGGAGCTGCTTCTATCAGACGGACGTCGACGACGTCACCCAGCCGATGCATGGTACCGCTGCGCGTGCCGACCAGCGCGTGACGGCTCTCGTCATAGTTGAAATATTCCGTGCCGAGGGATCGGATCGGGATCAGGCCGTCCGCGCCGGTCTCGCTTAGCTTCACGAACAGGCCGGCACGCGTGACGCCGGAGACGCGGCCCTGAAAACTCGCGCCGATACGGTCGGCGAGATGGTGCGCGATCAGCCGGTCGACGGTTTCGCGTTCCGCCTTCATCGCGCGCCGCTCGGTCAGCGAAATATGCGCGGCGACCTCGCCGAGCGATTCCGCCGTCTCGCTGTCGGGCAGGGCGCCCTCGCCGAGGCCCAGCGCACGAACCAGTGCACGATGCACGACGAGGTCGGCATAGCGGCGGATCGGCGAGGTGAAATGCGCGTAGCGGCGCAGGTTCAGGCCGAAATGACCGTAATTCTCCGCGGAATATTCCGCCTGCGCCTGCGCGCGCAGCACGACCTCGCTGACCAGCGGGTAATAGTCGTGGCCCTCGAGCTGGGCCAGCACACGGTTGAACAGCGTCGGGCGCAGCGCGCCGGCTTTCGCGAAGGGGACGTCCAGCGTCTCCAGGAATTCCTGAAGCGCGTGGACCTTTTCCAGCGTCGGCTCGTCGTGCACGCGGTAGATCAGCGGCAGCGACTTCTTCTCCAGCATTTCGGCCGCCGCGACGTTGGCGAGGATCATGAACTCCTCGATCAACTTGTGCGCGTCGAGCCTGTCAGGCACGACGACGCGATCGACCGTGCCGTCGCTCTTGAGGAGAATCTTGCGCTCGGGCAGATCGAGATTGAGCGGATCGCGCTCGTCGCGGGCGCGCTTGACGCAGGCGTAGGCGGCATAAAGGGGCTTGAGGATCGGATCGAGCAGGGGGCCGGTGGTATCGTCCGGGCGCCCGTCGATCGCAGCCTGCGCCTGCGCATAATGCAGCTTGGCCGCCGAGCGCATGAGGATGCGATGGAATGTATGCGAGCGCTTGCGGCCGTCCGGGCCGATCACCATCCGCACCGCGAGCGCGCCGCGCGGCTCGCCTGGCACCAGCGAGCAGAGATTGTTCGAGATGCGCTCCGGCAGCATCGGCACGACGCGGTCGGGGAAATAGACGGAGTTGCCGCGATCGAGTGCGTCGCGGTCGAGCGCGGTGCCCGGCCGGACATAGAAGCTGACGTCTGCAATGGCGACGTTGACGATGAAGCCGCCCTTGTTGTTCGGATCGTCATCCGCTTGCGCGTGCACCGCGTCGTCGTGATCCTTGGCGTCGGGCGGATCGATGGTGACGAGCGGGACGTTGCGCCAATCCTCGCGCCCCCTGAGGCTAGCCGGCTCCGCAGCTTCCGCCTCGCGCTCTGCTGCAGCGGAGAATTGCAGTGGGATCTCGTGGGCGTAGATCGCGATCAGGCTGATCGCCTTCTCCGACTTGACCGAACCGAGCTTCTCTTTCACGCGGCCGGAGGCGAGGCCGAAGCCGCGCGAGCGGACGATGTCGACGCTGACGAGATCGCCGTCCTGCGCGCCTTGCGTATCGGCCTTCGCAACGTTCAGCTCGCGATCGGCGAACTTCTTGTCAACGGGAACGAGGCGGCCGCCGCCCTCGGGAAGGCTGCGGAAGACGCCGAGGATGCGGCTCTTCGCCTTGTCGATGACCTTGATGATGCGGCCGCGATAGGCCGGGCCTTCGGTCTCGTCGGAGCGCTCGATGCGCAGCAGCGCACGGTCGCCGACGCCGGCGGCGGTGCCAGGCTTGGCCCGGCGCGGCATATCGATGAGGATCTTCGGCGGCTCGCCGCTCTCGACCTCGTCCCATTCGGCGGGGGAGGCGATCAATTCGCCATCGCTATCGCGCCCGGTGATGTCGGCGAGCAGCGTTGGCGGCAGGCTCTCCGGCTCCGAAACCTTGTGGCGTTTTTTCTTGATGATTCCGTCGTCGGCGAGCTCGCGCAGGATGCGCTTGAGCTCGACGCGATCGGCGTTCTTCAGGCCGAACTCGCGCGCAATTTCGCGGGTCCCGGCCTTTCCATGATTTGCCTTGATGAAGGCGACGATGGCTGTCCTGTCGGGAAAGCCATGGTCATTCTTGCGTTTCACTTAACCTCTAATTCTTGCCGGCGCTCTTTTTGGCCGGAGCCTTGTTGGCAGATAATTTGGCGGCAGATGCCTTGGTCGCCGACGTTTTCGCCGTCGACGCCACGCCTGCGCGCGCCTTGCTGGTGGATTCAGTTTTGGCCTTGACCGCGGCTTTCTTCGCGGCCGGTTTCTTGGCGGCCTTCGGTGCGTCCTCGCCGTCCGCGGCCTTCTTGGCCTTGGTCGTCGCCTTGGTCGTCTTGGCCGCCTTCTTCGCCTTGGTCTTGCCGCCACCCTTGGCAGCGCGCTCGTCGATCAGCGCGATCGCCTGCGGTAGCGTAACCGTGTCCTTTTCGAACTCGGCAGGGATCGTCGCGTTGACGCCACCCGCCGTGACATAGGCGCCGTAGCGTCCGCTCTTCACGGTGACAGTGCCGAGTGTCGGATGGTCGCCGAGCGCCTTGCCGGGATCGGCGCCGAAGCGGCGGCTCGGGCCCTTCGCGATCTTTTCGGCGATCAGCGTAACCGCGCGATTGAGGCCGATGTCGAAGACTTCATCGCCGGCCTCCAGGCTGGCGTACGTCTTCTCGTGCTTCACGAACGGTCCGAAGCGGCCGAGGCCGGCGGTGATCGGCTGACCGGTTTCGGGATGCTTGCCGATCTCGCGCGGCAACGACAACAGCTTCAGCGCCAGCTCGAGTTCGACATCGCCGGGTGAGGTGCCCTTCGGAATGCCCGCGCGCTTCGGCTTCTCGCCCTCCGCATAATCCTTGGGCTCACCGAGCTGGATGTAGGGTCCGAACCGACCGGCCTTAACCCAGACCTCGAAGCCGGTGTCGGGATCCTGGCCGAGCGAACGGTCGGCGCTGGCTTCGCCGTCGGCAGCCAGCTGACGAGTATAGCGGCACTCAGGATAGTTCGAACAGCCGACGAAGGCGCCGAACTTGCCGGCCTTGAGGTTGAGCCGGCCGTTGCCGCAGCTCGGGCACTGCCTGACGTCGCCGCCATCGGCGCGGGGCGGATAGATGTGCGGCCCCAGCATCTCGTCGAGCACGTCGAGCACCTGCGCCACACGCAGATCCTTGATCTCGTCGACGGCGCCGATGAAGTCGCGCCAGAAGTCCTTCAGCACCTGCTGCCAGGAGATCTCGTTGTTGGAGATGCGGTCGAGCTGTTCTTCCAGGCCGGCGGTGAAGTCGTATTCGACGTAGCGGCTGAAGAAGCTCTCGAGGAAGGCGACCACGACGCGGCCCTTGTCCTCGCCGTGCAGGCGCTTCTTCTCCAGCTTGACGTAGCCGCGGTCCTTCAGGACCTGCAGGATCGAGGCATAGGTCGAGGGACGGCCGATGCCGAGCTCTTCCATGCGCTTGACCAGCGATGCTTCGGAGAAACGCGGCGGCGGCTCGGTGAAGTGCTGGGTGACGGCGAGCGACTGCCGTTTCACCGCTTCGCCCTGGCTCATCGCGGGCAGGCGGCGGGAATCCTCGTCCTCCTCGTCGTCGCGGCCTTCCTGGTAGAGCGCCAGGAAACCGTCGAACTTGACGACCTGTCCGGTGGCGCGCAGCTCCAGCGTGCGGCCGCCGGCTTTCGCCGTGATGTCGACGGTGGTGCGCTCGAGTTCAGCCGATTCCATCTGGCTTGCGATGGTGCGTTTCCAGATCAGTTCATAGAGTCTCGCCTGGTCGGGATCGAGCTTGCGGCTCATGCTGTCGGGGCGGCGCGACATGTCGGTCGGGCGGATCGCCTCGTGGGCTTCCTGGGCGTTCTTGGCCTTGGCCTGGTACTGGCGCGGTGCGTCCGGCACGTAGGCGTTGCCGTAGTCCTCGCCGATCACCTTGCGTGCCTGGGTGATTGCTTCGGGAGCGATCTGCACGCCGTCGGTACGCATATAAGTAATGAGTCCGGTGGTCTCGCCGCCGATGTCGATGCCTTCATAAAGACGTTGCGCGATGCGCATCGTGTGCGCCGGCGCAAAGCCGTATTTGCGGCTGGCTTCCTGCTGCAGCGTCGACGTCGTGAAGGGGGCCTGCGGATTGCGCCGGGCCGGTTTCGCGTCGACCGCGGTCACGGCGTAGGTCGCCGCTTCCAGCGCCTTCTTGAAGTCCTCGGCTTCGGCGCCGGTTCCGATGTCGAGACGCTGGATCTTCTTGCCGTCGGCGCCGACGAGGCGCGCCTCGAAGGCATCGCCGCGTGGCGTCAGCAGGGTCGCGATCAGCGACCAGTATTCGCGCGCGACGAACTTTTCGATTTCGAGCTCGCGGTCGCAGACGAGGCGCAACGCCACCGACTGCACGCGGCCGGCCGAGCGGGCGCCCGGCAGCTTTCGCCACAGCACGGGGGAGAGGGTGAAGCCGACCAGATAGTCCAGCGCGCGGCGCGCCATATAGGCGTCGACCAGCGCGCCATCGATCTGGCGCGGATGCTTCATGGCTTCCGAGACCGCCTGCTTGGTGATGGCGTTGAACACCACGCGCTCGATCTTCTGGTCCTTCAGCGCGCGCTTCTCTTTAAGAACCTCCAGCACGTGCCAGGATATGGCCTCGCCCTCGCGATCGGGGTCGGTGGCCAGAATCAGGCGGTCGGCGCCCTTCAGGGACTTGGCAATATCATTGAGCCGGCCGGCCGCCTTGGGGTCGACCTCCCAGATCATCCTGAAATTTGCGTCCGGATCGACGGAACCGTTCTTGGCCGGGAGGTCGCGTACATGGCCGAACGAGGCCAGAACCTCATAGGACGAGCCCAGATACTTGTTGATCGTCTTGGCTTTCGCCGGCGACTCCACAATGACGATATTCATGTAGTTCCAGTGACTTATGGGGAAATTTCGGGCCGAATTCGAAAAGACTCGGGTCAGCCGTCTCGACCCGAACATGGGTGGTGAGGCCTCCGCTGTCAAATCGAGGGGTGTTGAAAGTCGCTCCTGTGGCAAAAGTTCCATATCCAGTAAGTTGCAAAATACCACCTTTGAGTTGCGATCCATGTAGGCGTAATGTTCCTCCGGGGCATGGATTCGGGTGGGGTCTGGTGACAAAGCCAGCAAGGAAGCGCGCGCGCGTACGTTCAGGCGCGCAGGGAGGCTCGCGCGGCGAGGAACCTGGAGAGGGCGGCGCGGATGAGGCGGTCGCCTTCATCGCCGAGCAGGTGGCCGCGCTGCGCAAGCTCGCCGAGCGTCACAAGCTCGACGTGCTGCATTATCTCCTGGGCATGACCCAACTCGAAGCCGACGAGCATATGCGTCTGCGGAGCAAGCGCAAGTTGTCGTGAGGGCGGCGGACCCGTTGGCTCGCAATGACGGCGTGGTGGCAGTGTGCCGCAATCAGGCCGACCGCCGCCGCGGCGCCGGCCGCGGCTTCAGCGTGGTGTCCGCGGAGCTGAGCAGGCGTCCGTCCTCGGCGCGCATTTCAAGCTTCCGCACCGGGCGCCCCTTGTCGCGATCGACCAGGATGGTCGCGATCTCCTCGGGGTGATCGTCGAACTCCTCGCTCCATTGTCGTAGCGCCACCAGGACCGGGAAGACGCCGCGGCCCTTCGGCGTCAGCACATATTCAGAATAGGCGCTGCCGTCGGAGGCGGGGGCCGTTGCCAGAATGCCGTGGTCGACCAGCGTGCGCAGCCGCACGGCCAGAATGTTCTTCGCCATCCCGAGCTTGCTCTGGAATTCGCCGAAGCGGCGCACGCCGAACAGCGCCTCGCGGATGATCAGGAGCGACCACCAGTCGCCGATCGCTTCCAGCGACCGGGCGATCGGGCAGGCGTCGCCCTCGAAGCTCGTTCGTTTCACCATCGTCTTTCGTCCCGTCGCGTCCGCCAGGTTTCGGCGCCGATCACGCGCTTGTGTGGTTGCATCATAAAACCATGTGCCCTAGATGGCAAGTTGGTTTTATGATGCAACCACTGGAGGCGAGCATGAGACTGAAGAACAAGACGGCACTGATCACCGGCGGCAACAGCGGCATCGGGCTTGCGACGGCAAAGC
>JAEWFG010000426.1 GCA_023388935.1 Pseudomonadota bacterium
GTCGAGGCCTTTGCCAAAGCCGTCCACGACGTCTCGGCCGGCCCGCGATTCGCCAATGTGAAGATCGACAGCGCCAACGTCGAACGGATTTTGCCAAGCCGGGACGGGACCTACATCGTCAACCGGATACGTGGCGACCTCGGTTTCCAGCCGATCTGATTCCGCCCGCCTCTGGCCGCGTCAGCCCCCTTGCAGGGGAGGTGGACTCTTTTTTCTGTTGAATCTGCAATCGATTTAGGTTGCAGCGCAGCATTCTGCTTGACTTTTGCGTGGGTGAGTGCTTACTCACTAGCATGAGCTCATTGCGTATGACGAGCGACCTGAGGCGTCAACTGATCCTCGGTGCCGCGAAACGCTGCTTCGCCCGACACGGCTATAACGGTACCACGACGAAGAGCGTGGCTGCCGCCGCTGCCATTTCCGAAGCGTTGCTGTTCAAGCATTTCCCCTCCAAGGCGGCGCTCTACGCCGAGATCCTGAGCGATGAATGCGAGGCGGACCCGGCGCTGACGGACCTGCTCGAGCGGGAGCCGTCGACGGCCACCCTGGTCGAAGTGATCCGCGGCATGGTCCAGTACTTCCTGGACATCGCCGACGGCCCCGACCGGGAAGAGGCGCAGCGCCTGCGACTGATGGCCACCAGTCATTTGGATGACGGCGAATTCGCCCGTTTGCTATACGCCAAGATCGAGAAGCTGATCGGGGCGGTCTTCGTCGCGTCGCTCGAGCGGGCAGTCGCCGCCGGCGATGCACGGTCGTGCAGCAGCGATCCGCTCAACCTGTTCTGGTTCGCGCATCACACGGTGATGACGGCGGCGCTGACCAGGCTGCCGGCTGCGCCCTGTCTCGCTTACGGCAACGCGAACGACCTCGAGCGCCAGCTTTGCGAGTTTCTTCTGAGGGGTATCGGACTTAACGACGCCGCAATTGCTTCGCATTTGGGCCACGAATCGGCGCCGGGTGCCGGCAAGACGGCGATTGCAGAAAGTGCATGAGATGAACATCGTAGCCGAGCACAAGATTTCGGGCGAACCGATCGACAACAAGGCCCCCAAGCGTCCGGTCCGCCCGGTGCTGTGGTTCATCATCGTCGGCGCGCTCCTGGGCGCGCTCGTCGGCGGCCTCGTCTGGTTCAATTATTTCCGTGGCCAGATCATCAAGCAGATCTTCGCCAACAAGCCGCCGCCGGTCGTGGTCAGCGTGGCTGAGGCGAAGTCCGAGGTGGTGCCGAACCTGTTGACCGCGGTCGGCGGCCTCGCCGCCGTGCACCAGGTCGACGTCAGCGCCGACGTCAACGGCCGCATCACCGAGATCAAGTTCGAGCCGGGCGCGCATGTCGAGGCCGGCGCGCCACTGGCGCAGTTGTTCGACGCGCCGGAACAGGGCGACCTCGCCAACTACAAGGCGCAGGCGACCGTCGCGCAGCTTTCGCTCGACCGCGCCAAGCAACTGGCGTCGCGTCAGTTCGGCCCGCAGGCGACCGTCGATACCGCGCAGGCCGCCTACGACCAGGCGCTCGCCGGCATCGCCAAGACCGAGGCGCTGATCTCGCAGAAGCTGGTCCGTGCGCCGTTCTCCGGCGATCTCGGCATCCGCAAGGTCGAGGTCGGGCAGTATCTGACGGCCGGCACGGCGATCGTCTCGCTGACCGATCTGTCAGAGTTGTGGGCCAACTTCACGGTGACGGAAAAGGATTCCGCAAACCTCAAGGTCGGCCAGCCGGTCCGGCTCAAGGTCGACGCCTATCCGGGCCGCACCTTCGATGGCAAGCTCACTACGATCGAGCCGCAGATCGCCGCCGACACCCGCAACATCCGCGTGCAGGCGACCGTTGCCAATCCGGAGAAGATCCTGAAGCCCGGCATGTTCGTGACCACCACGGTGGTGCTGCCGGACAAGCCGGCCGTGATCACGGTGCCCGAAACGGCGGTCGACTACACGCTGTACGGTGACTCCGTGTTCGTGATCACCGAGAAGAAGGAAGAGGGCGGCAAGACCAGCCTGAGCGCGGTGCGTACTTTTGTGCAGACCGGCAACCGGGTCGATGGTCGCGTCGAAATCATCAAGGGCGTGAAGCCGGGCGACAAGGTCGTCGCGGTCGGCCAGCTCAAGCTGCAGTCGGGCGCCCCGGTGTCGATCTCGACCGACCCGCCTCCGCAGATCCCGGCGCAGCCGCCGCGCTACTGACAATACATTTCGCGTGATCCGGCCCGGCCGGATCACGCTTCTTGAGACATAGAAATCGAGATCGCCGCGATGGCCTTTACCGATATTTTCATCAAACGCCCGGTCCTGTCGGTCGTCGTCAGCCTGCTGATCCTTCTGATCGGACTACGCGCGGCGATGGTGCTGCCGATCCGGCAATATCCGAAGCTGTCGAACACGGTCATCAACATCACGACCGTCTATCCCGGCGCGTCCGCGGACCTGATCCAGGGCTTCATTACCACGCCGATCGAGCAGGCGGTCGCCTCCGCCGAGGGCGTCGACTACATCACCTCGTCCTCGGTGCTCGGCACCTCGACGATCCAGGTCTACATCAAGCTGAATTTCGATCCGAACCAGGCGCTGACCGAGGTGTTGGCGAAGACGAACTCGGTCAAATACCTGATCCCGAAGGAGTCGAACGACCCGATCGTCACCAAGACAACGGGCCAGACCACGGCCGTGATGTATCTCGGCTTCTCGTCGGACGAGCTGTCGGGCTCCGCAATCTCCGACTATCTGACGCGTGTCGTTCAGCCGGTGCTCTCGACCGTCGACGGCGTGGCCTCGGCCGACATTCTCGGCGGCCAGACTTTTGCGATGCGGCTCTGGCTTGATCCGGTGAAGATGGCCGGCCGCAATATCTCGCCGGCCGACGTCGCCGCGGCGATCCAGGCCAACAACTTCCAGTCCGCGGCTGGCCAGACCAAAGGCTACCTCATCGTCTCGAACGTCTCGACGAACACGGGCCTGACCGACGTCAACCAGTTCAAGAAGCTGATCGTCAAGGCCAAGGACGGCGGCTTCGTGCGGATGGAGGACATTGCCACCGTCGAGCTTGCAGCCCAAAGCACGGACGCGAGCGTCGCCTTCAACGGCGAGCACGCGATCTTCATCGGCGTGCAGGCGACGCCGCAAGGCAACCCGCTGACGCTGGTCAAGGGTGTGCGCGCGCTGTTCCCCGAGCTCGAGCGCAACCTGCCGCCGTCGATGAAGATGAAGGTCGCCTACGACTCGACCAAGTTCATCCAGTCCTCGATCGACGAGGTGAAGAAGACGCTGGGCGAAGCCGTAATCATTGTGATCGTGGTCATCTTCCTGTTCCTGGCCTCGCTGCGCTCGGTCATCATTCCCGTCGTCACGATTCCCCTGTCGATGATCGGCGTCTGCACCCTGATGCTGGCGATGGGCTTCAGCTTCAACTTGCTGACCCTGCTCGCGATGGTGCTTGCGATCGGCCTCGTGGTCGACGATGCCATCGTCGTAGTGGAGAACATCCACCGACACCTGGAGGAGGGCAAGACGCCGGTGCAGGCGTCGCTGCAAGGCGCGCGCGAAATCGTGGGTCCCGTCGTTTCCATGACCATCACGCTCGCTGCGGTGTATGCGCCGATCGGCTTCCTCGGAGGCCTCACCGGTTCGCTGTTCCGCGAGTTCGCCTTCACGCTCGCAGGCTCGGTGATCGTGTCAGGCGTGATCGCGCTGACTCTGTCGCCGATGATGTGCTCGGTACTTCTCAAGAACACCGAAGAGGGCCGCTTCGCCAAGCTCGTCAACAAGGTGTTCGGCGCATTGACGCGCTGGTACGGCCGCAGGCTCGACCGCTCGCTCGACTACAAGGCCATCACCGGTCTGTTCGCGGTGACGATCCTCGGGCTCGTCGGCTTCCTCTACATGCACACGTCGAAGGAGCTCGCGCCTGAAGAAGACCAGGGCATCGTGTTTGCGGTAACCAAGGCGCCGAAATACGCCAACATCGACTATGTTGATTACTACGGTGAGAAGCTCGACAAGGAATTCCAGAAATTCCCCGAGACCGATCTGCGCTTCGTGCTCAACGGCATCAACGGCCCGCAAGGTGGCATCGCCGGCATGCTGCTGAAGCCATGGGATGAGCGCAAGCGATCCTCGATCCAGCTGAAGTCGCTGGTGCAGGCTGAGCTCTCCAAGATCGAGGGCGTGCAGGCCTTCGCGTTCAACCTGCCGCCGCTGCCGGGCGGGCCGGGCGGCCTGCCGGTGCAGATGGTGATCAATTCCACCGCAAGCTTCCAGACCGTCTATGAGCAGATGGAGAAGCTGAAGGATGCCGCGCGCAAGAGCGGCATGTTCATCGTGTCCGACAGCGACCTTGCCTATAACCAGCCGAATGTGGAGGTCACGATCGACCGCACTAAGGCGCAGGATCTGGGCGTCAACATGCAGAACCTCGGCAGCACGCTCGCGGTTCTGCTCGGCGGCAACTACATCAACCGTTTCAATCTCGAGGGACGTTCGTATCAGGTGATCCCGCAGGTGCCGCGCGGCCAGCGGCTCTCGCCGGAATCGCTGGGCGGTTACTATGTAACCACCAACACCGGGCAGCAGCTCCCGCTGTCGACCGTGGTCTCGATCAGGACCAAGACCGACCCGAACTCGCTGACGCATTACAATCAGCTCAATTCGGCGACCTTCTCGGCCGTGCCCATGCCCGGCGTGACCGTCGGCGCTGCGGTCGACTTCCTTGAAGGCGAGGCCGAGAAGCTGCCGCAGGGGTTCAGCCATGACTATCTCGCCGACAGCCGGCAGTATGTTCAGGAAGGCAATCAGCTCGCGATCACCTTCGGCTTCGCGCTGATCATCATCTTCCTGGTACTGGCCGCGCAGTTCGAGAGCTTGCGCGATCCGCTGGTGATCATGATCTCGGTGCCCATGGCGATCGTCGGCGCGCTGATCCCGTTGTTCTTCGGCGTGGCGACCATGAACATCTACACCCAGGTCGGTTTGCTCACCCTGGTTGGCCTGATCACCAAGCACGGCATCCTGATGGTGGAGTTCGCCAATGAGCTCCAGGTCAACGAGCGGCTCGACCGCCGTTCGGCCATCGAAATGTCGGCCCGCATCCGGCTCCGGCCGATCCTGATGACCACGGCCGCGATGGTGACCGGCCTGATCCCGCTGCTGACCGCGTCCGGGGCGGGCGCGGCCAGCCGCTTCTCGATCGGTCTGGTCGTCGTGGCCGGCATGTCGATCGGCACGCTGTTCACGCTGTTCGTGCTGCCGGCGGTCTATGTGGTGTTGGCGACCGACCACCGCGCGGCGGCCGATTCCGAGCGGAATAAGCAGGTCAACGATCTCGACGTCGGGGCCAAGGCGCTACGGCCGACCTGAGCAGGAATCAATTTACGTGAAAAGCGGCGACTGCCCCATGGCTGTTGCCGCTTTTTTGTCGTGTGAGATCTCGTAACTGACGCCGCGGGCGCCCTGAGTGTGCGCCCGACAGGTTGCCGTTCAAGCGGCCCGCCCGCTATCAACTGGTCGTTAACCTGCGCTGGCTGATGAACTGAAGCAGTAGCCTTGTTCACTGCGGCGAGAGACAAGGTCCGGCCTTCTTGCTAGGCTGGGCCGAATGAGCATCTCCGTCCACCCCGACACCCCCCAGGCCGGGCCGCTGCCGAGCGCAGCCACGGAAGCGGCCGCGTCCGGTGCGGCCGCGGAGCCTCGGGTGCGGACCCGGCTGTTCACCAAATATGTCGCGCTGTTCGTGGCCGTCGTTGCCATCGCGCTGCTTGCCAACGGCCTGTTTGAGGTCCTCTTCTACTATCGGGAGCACAAGGCCGCGCTGATACGGGTCCAGCACGAGCAGGCCGAGGCGGCGGCTGCCAAGATCGGCCAGTTCGTCAAGGAGATCGAGAGCCAGCTCGGCTGGACCACACAACTGCCGTGGTCGGCGAGCTCGATCGAGCAGCGCCGGTTCGACGCGCTGCGGCTCTTGCGGCAGGTGCCTGCTATCACCGAGCTTGCCCAGGTGGATGCGAGCGGCAAGGAGCGCCTGCGCGTCTCGCGGCTCGCCATGGATACGATCGACAGCGGCATCGACCTGTCGAGCGATCCAAAGTTCACCGAGGCGGTCGCGCACAAGGTCTATTACGGGTCGGTCTACTTTCGCCGGGAATCCGAGCCCTACATGACGCTGGCGCTCGCCGGTGCGCGCAAGGATGCCGGCATCAGCATCGCCGAGGTGAACCTCAAGCTGATCTGGGACGTCGTGTCTCAGATCAAGGTCGGCGAGCACGGCCACGCTTATGTGGTCGGCCCGCAGGGACGTCTGATCGCGCATCCCGACATCAGCCTGGTGCTGCGCAACACCGACATGTCGGGACTCGCACAGGTGCGCGCCGCGCAAGCTGGCGGCGGCATGATGCCGGACGCTTTGCAGGAAGCGACCAATATCCAGGGACAGAAGGTCCTGACGGCGTCCGCGCCGATCAGTCCGCTTGGCTGGACCATGTTCGTCGAGTTGCCGGTCGAGGAGGCCTATGCCGCACTCTATGCCGCGCTGGAACGGCTTGCGCTGGTGCTGCTCGTGGCCTCGATCTTCGCGGTGCTCGCCGGGG
>JAEWFG010000435.1 GCA_023388935.1 Pseudomonadota bacterium
GGCGCGAGCTACGGTGCGCAATTGCGCACCTGAGAATCCATTGTGCTACAGAGTCCGCCGTCCGATGGATTCCGGGCTCATCGCTTCGCGATGCCCCGGAATGACGAGGAGAGAGCGGAGCTAAGCCGTCGCCGCCACGCCCTCCGACACCGACCGGAAATTCGCAAAATCCCAGTTGCGGCCGGGGGCGGCGTCCAGGAGGGCCTTGGTGTAGGCCTCCTTCGGATGCGACAGCACTTCGGCGGCCGGGCCCTGTTCGACGACGCGGCCGTGCTGCATCACCACGACTTCGTCGCAGATTTGGGCTGCGACGCGCAGATCGTGGGTGATGAACAGGATGGCGATGCCGAGCCGCTTCTGGATCTCGTCGAGCAGCTCCAGCACCTGCGCCTGCACGGACACGTCGAGCGCGGAGACCGCTTCGTCCGCGACCAGAACGTCCGGATCGAGCGCGAGCGCGCGGGCAATCGCAATGCGCTGGCGCTGGCCGCCGGAGAACTGATGCGGATAGCGCGAGACGGCATCGGCTGGCAGGCCGACCAGCTCGAGCAACTCGCGGGCACGTTTCATCGCATCCGCGTGCGCGACGCCGTAATTGATCGGGCCTTCTGCGATGCTCTCGCCGATGGTGACGCGGGGGTTGAGCGAGCGGTAGGGATCCTGGAACACGATCTGGATCTTCTGCCGGTGCGGCTGTAGCAGGCGCCGCGAGATGTTCGAGATCTCGCGGCCGGAAAGCCGTACGCCTCCGGAGGTCGGATCGATCAGGCGCACGATGCAGCGTGCGACCGTCGATTTGCCCGAGCCGCTCTCGCCGACGATGCCGAGCGTACGGCCCTTGCGGAGCGTGAGCGTGACCTTGTCGGCAGCGACGACCTCGCGGCCTTTGCCGAAGAACGCGCGCTCGCGATAGACCTTGCTGAGGTCGTTGGCCTCCAGCACCACGGGTTCCTTGCTTTCCTCACGTGATGGTCGCGGCACCAGGCTCGGCACCGAGGCAAGCAGGTTGCGGGTGTATTCCATGGTCGGATTGCGCAGCACGGTCTCAAGCGGGCCGGTCTCGACCAGCCGGCCTTGCCGCATCACGGCAACTCGGTCGGCGATCTCCGCGACCACGCCCATGTCGTGGGTGATGAACAGCACGGCGGTGCCGTGATCGCGCTGGAGGTCGCGGATCAGGGTCAAAATCTGCTTCTGCGTGGTGACGTCGAGCGCAGTGGTCGGCTCGTCCGCAATGAGAAGCTTCGGCTCTAGTACCAGTGCCATCGCGATCATGATGCGCTGGCGCTGGCCGCCGGAGAGGCGGTGCGGGTAGGAGGCGAAGATCCGCTCGACCTGCGGCAGGCGGACCTGTTCCATCATGTCGAGGATGCGCTTCTTCCGCGCCTTGGCGTCGAGATCGGTATGGGCGCGCAGCACCTCGTCAATCTGGCGGCCGACCGGCACCACCGGATTGAGCGCGGTCATCGGCTCCTGGAAGATCATTGCCATCTGCGTGGCACGCAACTGCCGCAGGCGGCGGTCGGTCGCGGTGAGCAGCTCTTCGCCGACCAGCTTGATGCTGCCGCCGGTCGGTACCAGCGTGCCCTTCGGAAGCAGGCCCATCGTGGTGAGCGAGGTCACCGACTTGCCCGAGCCGCTCTCGCCGACGAGGCACAGCGTCTCGCGCTCGCGCACCTGGATCGAGATGCCGTCGATGATCTTTGGCCCGCCCGGCTTCTTGCCGACGGAAACGACGAGGTTGTTGATGTCGAGGACAATGTTGGTCATGCCGCAAAACTCTCGCTCGTCATTCCGGGGCGCGCGTTAGCGCGAGCCCGGAATCCATCGGGCCACAATACAGGAGGTGAAATGGATTCCGGGCTCGCGACTTCGTCGCGCCCCGGAATGACAGAATTGATGATCATCACTTCCCCTCCCGCTGCTTCATGCGGGGATCGAGTGCGTCTCGGGCGGCGTCGCCGATCAGGTTGATGCTGAGGATGGCGATCGAGAGCAGCAGGCCCGGCCAGAAGATCAGCGTCGGCTTGAGCTGGAAGTACTGGCGGCCCTCGGCCATGATGTTGCCCCAGGTCGGCGTTTCCGGCGAGATTCCGGCGCCGAGGAAGGAGAGGATGGCCTCGGTGAGGATCGCGGATGCGCAGACATAGGTACCCTGGACGATCAGAGGTGCGATCGTGTTCGGCATCAGATGTCGCCACATGATCTTGGGCAGGGACGAGCCGACCGAGATCGCAGCCTCGACGTAAGGCTCTTCGCGTGCCGACAGCACGACCGAGCGCACCAGGCGCGCCACGCGCGGGATTTCGGGGATGGTGATCGCGACCAGCACGGTCCAGATGCTGGCGCCGGACAACGACACCACGGCGATCGCGAGCAGGATGCTCGGCATCGCCATCAGGCCGTCCATGACGCGCATCAGGACGGAATCGACCAGCTTGAAGAAGCCGGAGACGAGGCCGATCGCGAGCCCGATGACGACCGACAGGATCGCCGAGCCGATGCCGATCAGAAGCGAGATGCGGCCGCCATACATGACGCGCGACAAGAGATCACGACCATAGGCGTCGGTGCCGAGCAGGAACTGCGCCGAAGCCGGCTTCAGCCGTTGCGAGGGCGCAAGCTGGATCGGATCATGCGGTGCGATCAGCGGCGCCAGGATCGAAACCAGCACGATCAGCGCGAGGCAGATTGTTGCTGCCGCGATGATCGGCGTCGAGGTGAGGAATCCGAAGCGCGGCCGCAGCGGCGACGTGATCGGGATGGACGACCGAGGAAGGCTATCGACCGACATTTTTGTACTTACCCTTGCCTCAGTACCGGATCCGGGGATCGAGCAGCGTGTAGGCGACGTCGATCAGCAGATTGACGACGACATAGATCAGCGACGTCAGCAGGATCATCGCCTGGATCACCGGATAGTCGCGGGCCAGCACCGCATCGACGGTGAGGCGGCCGATTCCGGGTATGTTGAACACGCTCTCGGTGACGACGACGCCGGAGATCAGAAGCGCAAAGCCCGTGCCGATCACGGTGATGACCGGCACGGCGGCATTGCGCAGCGCATGCCGCATCATCACGGCGACCTCGCTGATGCCCTTGGCCCGCGCCGTGCGCACGTAATCCTCGCCGAGCACGTCGAGCATCGCTGCGCGTGTCATGCGCGCGATCAGCGCGATGTAGATGAATGACAGCGCGCAGGTCGGCAGGATGATGCGCTCGAAGAACGGTCCGAAACCGTTCGAGATGCTCTTGAAGCCCTGCACCGGGACCCAGCGCAGGTCGATGGCGAAGATCTCGATCAGGATGTAGCCGACCACGAACACCGGCACCGAGAAGCCGAGCACGGACAAGCCCATCACGAAGCGGTCGATCCAGGTGCCGTGCTTCCAGGCCGCGATGACGCCCAAGGGAACGGCGATGATGACAGCGAGGATGATGGTCGACAGCGCGATCGAGATCGACGGTTCGACGCGCTGACCGATCATCTTCATGACCGGCAGGTTGGAGATCAGCGAGGTGCCGAGATCGCCGTGCAGGAGCTTGTTCACCCAGGTGATGAACTGCACGATCAGGGGTTCGTTGAGACCGAGCGAGGTGCGGATGCGCTCCAGCCGCTCCGGCGTCGCGTTGTCGCCGGCCAGAATCGCAGCCGGATCGCCCGGCGTCAGCCGCAGCAGCAGGAACACGAACAGTGCGACGACGCCCATCACGGGCACCGCGGCCAGAACGCGGCGAATGAGATAACCTAGCATGCACCTAATCTCCGGCTGCGGAACTTGTGGGGCCGTGAAGCGCCCGTCGTCGTGTCTAACATGCGCGCCTGTCGTTCTGACTGGAAGAGCCGGTCGGAGAAGCCGTCCTTGCGGGGCAAATTGTGTGCCAAGGGCAGGGCGGTATCAAGGGCCCGTCCAGCCTCTGGCATCGACCGCTCAGGATGCATGACGCAACTCACGCTCAACCCCAAGTGTAGCCGGGATGGCCTTGGCCTCGAGCAGGGCATAGGCGATCGTTACGCCGGTGATGCCGGCGCCGATGATGACGATATTTGTCATGGCAGGTTTCGGGGCTCCCGTGAGTTAGGGTAGGCAAACCGCTGGTCAAAGGCCGTTAGCGGCGCCACATCTGTCACGAGTTGTTCCGTCGGCGCCGCAACGAAAGCTGAAAACCTTCGTTGCGATCTCTCCCGCATCGTTGCGTGGTCATCGGGCAGTACGATGCGGCTCAATTCTGAGCAAGGTCAAATTTCAATCGCAACTGCTGACGCATTGTGCAGTGCGAAGTTGTTTCAACTACGCCAGCGTTGCGAGCAATCCCGCCATCAGCCGGCCCCGCTCGACCAGGCTATCGATCTCGATGAACTCCTCGAGCGTGTGGCCATTGCCGCCGCGCACGCCGAGGCCGTCGAGAGTTGGGATGCCCATCGCGCCGGTGAAGTTGCCGTCGGAGCCGCCGCCGGAGCTCGCATGCGGCAGTTCGGCGCCGAGCGACCTAGCGATGCCGCGCGCCTTTTCATAGAGCGCCATCGTGCCCGCGTCCGGCTCCCACACCGGACGGGTGACGCCACGCGTCACCTTGAAGGCGACGTCATTGGATGTGCCGGATAGCGCCAGCATCTTCTCGACGCCGCGGTCGAGATCGGCCTGGCGCTTGGCCATCGACAATGCTTCCCCGGTGGCCGTCGTTGCAACGCAATTGACCCATTGTCCGCCGTGAACGACGCCGACAGAGAAGGTACAATCCTCCGTCGTCATGGCGTCGATCGCGAGGATCTGCCGGGCCATCTCGCGGATCGCCGAGCGTCCCGCCGACAGCGTCGCGCCGGCATGGCTCGGTCGGCCCCTTGCCTCCAGATTGAAGCGCGCGATGGCGTAGCGTCCGGTGGTGACGCCGTTGTCGGCGCGGCCGGGCTCGGGCACCAGCACGTATTTGTTCCGCGCGGCTTCGGCCTCGATGATGTCGCGCGTCGAGGGCGTGCCGACTTCCTCGTCCGGCGTGAACAGCACGGTGATCGGCAGCGGCGTGGTGAAGGAGGCCCGTGCCAACTGCCGGATCGCTTCCAGCGAGAGGTAGTTGCCGCCCTTCATGTCGTAGATGCCGGGGCCGTAACACTTGTTGCCCTCGCGCCGCCATTTCAGCTTCTCGATGGTGCCGACGGGGTGGACGGTATCCATGTGTCCGGCGATCAGGATG
This sequence comes from Pseudomonadota bacterium, assembly GCA_023388935.1. Taxonomy (GTDB): domain Bacteria; phylum Pseudomonadota; class Alphaproteobacteria; order Rhizobiales; family Xanthobacteraceae; genus Bradyrhizobium. Next base: position 5,194 of record JAEWFG010000435.1, read on the forward strand.
CCGGGCTCGCCCTGCTTCGGATGCGGAAAGCGGGCGCGGATGACGCCGCCGAAGCCCTGCCGGCCGGCGATGTGTTCGATCGTCGCACCCATGATCGCCATATCCCGCGCTGCAATATCGAGCATGCGGTTTACTGCGCCTGCGTCCCAGGTCGGGCTTTCGCATTCCACCCAGCTGCGCAGACCCTGGAGCATGGCCTCGGAATCAAAGGGAAGATTGGCTGGATTCATCTGGGATCTCTCAGGCTTCGAAGGGATGGAACGCGCATTGCATCGCGCAGGCAGGATAAGCGGATAGGGTTGTAGAGCTAAACCGATTTTTGTGGAGCCCGTGCGCACGCCGCGACGCGCTGCAACGAAACCGGATTGACGCGCTCAAAACTGTCTGCAAGTCTCGAAAGATGCAGGCATTGCACGAGGTTAGTTCGCCTAAAGAACGAACCGAGTGCTCAACGAATAACCTGCCTTTGAACAGTTTCACGTCAGGAGAAACTTTCTATGTTGAGCTTGATGCGCCGGGGGCGTCGCGCGTTCGCCTCCAAACTTGCGCTGTCGGTCGTCGCGCTTTCGACGGCAATGGCCTCGCCGGTGTTTGCGGCCGGCAAGACCATCACCGCGGTGATGCATTCGGATCTGCGGATCATCGACCCGATCTTCACCACCGCCTACATCACGCGTGACCATGGCTACATGGTTTACGACACGCTGATCACGACGGATGCGAACTTCAAGATCCAGCCGCAGATGGCGGACTGGAAGATTTCCGACGACAAGCTCACCTATACTTTCACGCTGCGCGACGGCCTGAAATGGCACGACGGCGCGCCGGTGACCGCGGAAGACTGCGTCGCCTCGTTGAAGCGCTGGGCCGCCGTCGACGGCATGGGCCAGAAGCTGTGGGACTTCACGGCGAGCCTCGAGGCGACCGATGCCAAGACCATCACGCTGAAGCTCAAGGAGCCCTACGGTCTCGTGCTCGACTCGATCGGCAAGCCGTCCTCGCGCGTGGCTTTCATGATGCCGAAGCGCCTCGCCGAAACGCCGCCGGACAAGCAGATCCCCGAGCAGATCGGCTCCGGTCCGTTCAAGTTCGTGCAGGGTGAATTTCAGCCCGGCGTGAAGGCAGTCTATGTCAAGAACACCGACTATGTGCCGCGCAAAGAGCCGCCGAGCTGGACCGCCGGCGGCAAGGTGGTGAAGGTCGACCGCGTCGAGTGGATCACCATGCCGGATTCGCAGACCGCGGTGAACGCGTTGCAGTCGGGCGACATCGACTTCATGGAAGTGCCGCCGTGGGACCTGTTGCCGATGCTCGAAGGTAATGCGGATCTGAAGGTCGAGAACCTGAACAAGTACGGCTTCCAGACCCTCGGTCGCATGAACTTCCTCTATCCGCCCTTCGACAATCCGAAGATCCGCCGAGCGGCCTTCCTGGCGATGAACCAGAAGGACGTGCTCGACGCGCTCGTCGGCAATCCCAAATACTACAAGATCTGCGGCGCGTTCTTCATCTGCGACACGCCGTTGGCGACCGACGTCGGCTCGGAGACGCTGGTCAAGGGCAACGGCATGGCGGAAGCCAAGAAGCTGCTCGCGGAGTCCGGCTATGACGGCACGCCCGTCGTGGTCATGGTGCCCGGTGACGTCGTCACGCTGAAGGCGCAACCGACGGTGGCCGTGCAGTTGCTCCGCGAAGCCGGCTTCAAGGTCGACGCTCAGGCGACCGACTGGCAGACGGTGGTGAGCCGTCGCGCCAGCCAGAAGCCTCCGAAAGAGGGCGGCTGGAACATGTTTTTCACCAACTGGGTCAGCGCCGACGTCTCCAACCCGATCGCCAATCTTTCGATCGGCGGCCAGGGCAAGAAGGGCTGGTTCGGCTGGGCGGAAGATCCCAAGATCGAGAAGCTCAAGGAAGACTTCGTCCGCGCCGCCTCGCTCGACGATCAGAAGAAGATCGCGGCCGAGATCCAGAGGGAAGCCTATGACCAGGTGATCTACATCCCGCTCGGCCAGTACCTGGCGCCGAGCGCGTGGCGGAAGTCGCTCACCGGCGTGCTCGACGGCCCGGCGACCCCGGTGTTCTGGAATATCGACAAGTCCGAGTAAGGCGAGGGCGCCCCGCGCGCCTTTCGTCCCGATCAACATGCGGCGCCGCTGTCACCAGCGGCGCCGCTGTCGTTTGTCGGCCTGGCGCGAGCTCGAGAAGGCCGTGGAGCTTTTAACTCTTCCAGTCTCCAATCATTGCTATTTGTTTCCGTCCTGAAATAGATGTGCGCTCGCGCACCACTTTTCTTGCTCGATTCGATTTCCTGGATTTAATTCTCTTGCCGATCGGTTTTGCATTCCAGGCGATGGCCAAACGGTCGGATCGCGAACCGGCGCGATGGCGCCGGCCTTTCCTGCGTTGGCTCGATGGTGTCGAAGCCGGCTGGGGCGTCCCGCTTCTCATCGCCTGCTTCGTTGCGGTCTGGACGCTTTATCTGGCTATTGCCTATGCCGGCGGCGGCCTGCATCCTGATACGCTCGAGGCGTGGGCGCTGGGGCGGCGTTTTGCCTGGGGCTATCACAAGCATCCGCCGCTGATGGGCTGGGTTGCCGCCGTCTGGACATCCGTCTTTCCGTTGACCGACTGGTCGCTGCAACTCATGGCGATGGTCAACGCGGGGCTCGCGCTGTTCTTCGTCGATCTGATCGCGCGGAAGTTCGTGACCGGGCACAAGCGTATCCTGGTGCTGCTGCTGTTGATGCTGACGCCGGCCTATCAATTCCACGCCCAGCGCTTCAACGCCAATGCTGTCCTGCTCGCGACCTGGCCGTTGGCGACTTATTGTTTCCTGCGGGCATTCGAGACGCGCGGTTCGCTGTGGTCGGTCGCGGTGGGATGCACGACGGCGCTGGCGATGGTCGGCAAATACTATTCGATCTTTCTCGTCGCGAGTTTCGCATTTGCCGCGTTGGCGCATCCGGCGCGACGCGCCTATTTCACCTCGGCGTCGCCCTGGATTTCGGCCGTCACCGGGCTCGCGGTGTTGTCGCCGCATGTCTACTGGCTTGCGAAGACGGGCGCTTCGACCTTCACTTATGCGATGGCGCACGCCCACGGCGATGCCATGAGCTCTCTTGGCGAGGTCAAGAACTTTCTGCTGGGACTCATGGCGGCGATGAGCGTATCGGCCGTGATCTGGGTATTCATCGCAGGAACGCGCCTGAGACAGGTTCCCGCCGATTTCGCTGCAATGAGTCCGGGCCTGCGACTTATCTTCTACGTTGCGATCGGCACCATCGTGCTGCCGGTCCTGACCTCGCTCGCGATGGGGACGGATTTGCCGTCGCTGTGGGCGTTGCAGGGGCTGTTTCTGTTCGCCGTTCTCGTGGTCTGCGGCACGCGCTATCCGATCGAGCGCTTCTACACCGTCAACTTCACGGTGATCGTGGCCGGCGTTGCGCTCGCCGCCGTCCTGGTCGCCGCGCCGATCCATGCCGTCTATCGCAATATTCATGGCTACGAAGAGGGCCGGAATTTTTACGCGCAGGCGACGAGAGAATTGACTCGCGAGTGGCGCGAATTGACCGGCGAGCGGCTGGGCGCCGTGAGTGGCGACGACTCGCTGGCCTTCGCGGCGGCGTTCTACAGTCCTGACCATCCGAACTACGCGCGGCCGTTCGAGTATCAATACACCTGGGGCTTGCCTCGCAAGACCACGCTGGACCGCGGTTGGGCCGCGCTTTGTTTTCGCGGCCAGGACTATTGCAGCCGGTGGATGGAATCGGTGTCCGGGCGCGCCGGACACTTCGTTCGGCGTGAGTTCACCGTGCAGGCAACGCTATGGGGCCGGCCCGGTCTCACGCGCGAGGTGGTCTTGCTGATGGTGCCGCCGCGCGGAAGCAGCGCGGGACCCGAGAGCGCCGCAGATGATTTCAGTGCCAGCAGGCGCGCAGCCGAATAGTTTTGCGCTCAGCGGTGGCTTTCCTGGTGAATGTGGCCGGGAAGTTCCTCAGGAGATGGGGCGATGATGCGGCTTGAACAGCCGTCCCTTCTCCACCACCAGCACGATCGCGAGCGCAGCGAGCGTCGACAGGAAAAAGCCGGCCGAGAACGGCAGCAATGTGCCATCGAAGCTCTGGCCGATCGCCACGCCGACCACGATGCCGATCAGCGTCGTGATCGAGCCGTAGAGCGAGGAGGCGGTACCGGCGATATGGCCCTGCGGTTCCATGGCGAGCGCGGTGAAGTTGGCGACCATCATGCCGAACGAGAACATCATCAGGGCGGAGAGCACCATGAACAAGGCAAGCGGCAGCATGCCGAGGCTCTCCGTCAGCAGCATCACGCCCGCCACCGCAGTGTAGAGCGTCAGCGCCCCGTGCGAGATCACGCGCATGCCGAGCCGTCCGACCAGCTTCGCATTGACGAAGCCGGCGATGGCGGTACCGGCCGCGATCGCGGCGAAGGCAAGCGGGAAGTAATGGCCGAGATGATAGATGCCGGTGAACACCTGCTGGGCCGAGAAGACATAAGCAAAGAGTGCGCCTATGACGCTGCCGGCGGCCGTCGCATAGCCGATGGTCTGGCGATTGGTCACGGTCTGGCGAAAGGCTGAGAGCACGTCGGCGGGCGCCAGCGACCTGCGTTCGGTATTGGGAAGGGTCTCAGGCAACCGCAGCACGCACCATGCAAGCGCGAGCAGCCCGTAGAGCATCAGCACGACGAAGATGCCGCGCCATTGCGTCACCAGCAGGACCGCCTGCCCGAACGAGGGGGCGACCACGGGCACCGCAATGAACACCATCATGGCGAGCGACATCACGCTCGCCATGCGGCGTCCGACATAACAGTCGCGCACGATCGAGGTCGCGATCACGCGCGTCGCGGAAGTGCCGAGCCCCTGGAGTGCGCGCGCCAGCAGCAGCGTCTCGAACGAGGGCGCTGCAACCGCCAGCACGCTCGCGACCGCATAGACGGCCATGCCGCCGAGCAGCACTGGGCGGCGGCCAAAGCGGTCCGACAACGGGCCCATGACGAACTGGCCTGCGCCGAAGCCGATCAGGAAGGTCGACAGCACCAGCTGAAGATGGTTGGCGACGGGGATATTGAAGGTCGCCCCGATATTGGGCAGCGCCGGCAGCATCATGTCCATCGCAAGCGGATTCAGCGCCATGATGGACGCGATCACGATGACGAATTCGGGAAAACCCATGGGCCGGTGTCCCGAGGACACCCAACTGTCGGCATTGACGTCGGACAAGAAAGCTCACCTCTGAAATCGAGAGGCTCTTCTATCGCCTATGCTGCATTGCACAACCTTTGTTTCGGGATGGCTGTCAGGCAGGGTGGGGACGGACAAGAAAATTTTAGTGAGGACAGTTGTTGGTGGGACGGCTGGTGGCGTCCATCAACTGGCGCGCCCGGGCCGCGGGCGGAAACCAAGCGTTCACCATTAGATCGGCACAGCGCAGCGGAGAGATGATTCCGCAACCCATCCTGTCCATTGTCACCTGACGGGTGCCGCGCAGGGCACCGGGGAACCCAGCAAGACAGGTATTTCGCGGTGTCCGACGTTTCCGGTACAGCACGATGGTCGGGAGCCTCGGTCGACATGACCGCGAGGCGGAACATCTGGCTTGCCTGCCTGATGGCGCTGACCGCGCTGCTGGCGCTCGGCAATCTCGCCAACGACGCCACGTTCGATATCAAATATGGCTGGGACGTTCGCGTCAATTGCGCGGCGGTTGACGCCCATGCCGACGGGCTCGATCCCTACTTTGTCAAGAATCTGAAGGGCACCAGGTTTTCCTATCCCTATCTGCCGGTGACGCTGGACGTCTTCCGCCCCCTGTGCGCTGGTGGCTTTCTCGTCGATCATTACAGAGGCGTCTACCTCGTCCTCGCCGTGCTCTGTGGCCTCCTGTTGCCCGGGCTCGGCCGAACGCGAACGAGCTTGCGAGATGTCGCGCTCAGGATGCTCGGCGCGCTGGGCGCGTTCGTCGGCTTCGAATGGGTCTTGGCGTCGGGGAATTTCGCGATGCTGAGCGGCGTGCTGACGGCGATCGCGCTGAAACTTCTGCTTCGTCCGCCTGCATCCGGTGTGTGGGAGGATCGAAGCTTTTCCTTTCGCCTCGCCGGCGCTGCGCTGCTCGGCCTCGTGACCTCGTTCAAGCTGGTATTCTGTCCCGTGCTGGCCGCGCTTTATTTCCTGCCACTGCCGCGCGGTCGCAAGCTGGTGCTGATCGCGGTAGCGATGTTCAGCTTCGCATTGCCGATCCTGATATCGAGGGTGTTCTACGCCGATCTGTTCTCGAGCTGGCTGCTTGCGATTGCGGGGCGGATCCCCAACCAGCTCTCCGTCGATCTCCTGGAGGTCAATCCGTCGCTGCTGCTTCTGGCGCGCAGCTTCATGGATCATGCCGGGTTCGGCGACAGCAAGCCGGCCATGTTCGCGACCTATGCGCTCGGTGCGTCCGCACTTGTGCTCGTGCCGTTCGCGCTGTCCGTCCTGCGCGCGGTCGGCAGCGGACCGGCGCGGGGAGGGGAAACGCTTCTGATGCGGCTGGATCGCTGGCTGATGGATCATCCCTGCACGGCCACGCGCGTCACGGTGCTTGCGATGTTTGCGCTCTATCTCAGCTCGCCGCGGCTCAAGGAATATGCCTTCTTCGAGCTCGCGCTCTATGCCGCGATTCTCATCGTCGATCTTCCGGCCCTGGCACTCGCCGCAGTTCTCACCGTCGGCCTCCTCGTTCCTGCGCTGATCTCGATTACGGGGCATACGTTTGAGGGCGGCTTCAACCTCCTCATTGTCGCGCTGACATACTTCTGGATCGTGCTGCTCGATTTTCGTGCCGAGCCGACGCGCCTCGAGCCGGAAGGCCTGAATCCATGACGCGTGTCGCCTTTTTCGAGGTGGCGCTTTGGTTGAGAGGCAGCATTCGACGAGATGGCGTTGGGCATAAAGATGCTTGTCGAGTGGATATTTGAGCGCACGTCGGCGATGGCTTTGACGTAAATGATCGGGATCATAGGCCGTATCGGCCATGACGATCTCGGCGCGTCATCCCTCGATCAATGCGGCGGCTTGCGATGCATCATCAGCACTCACTGCCGGATCTCCAACAGACATTGGGCGACAGTTTTTCAAATATAAACAGGGGCTTGTGGGCGTTCGAACACCTCCGTCGTAGCCTTGCCGGCCCGGTTAAGCCGCATTGGGGCCGGTCTCCTCCGGCCAAACCCCACCGATTGCATCACGCGAATTTACTCTACCTTAGATAAATTGCCCCTAAGTCAGCGACAAAGCTCGCATCCGGCGATCAGCGGGCGCGCAGAGCCATCAGGCTCGCTTTGTCGTGAGGGAAGCGATGGATCAGCACCAGGTCTGGCACGAGCCGACATTCGACAAGGTTGCGAACGCGATCAGCCAGTTCTTCCTCAGATCGGCAATCTATCTGTTCCTGATCTCGTTCATTGGTCTGTTCTACGTTTTGAACGCGCCGGTTCTGCTTGGTCACTACGACCTGGGTTGGCACCTCGCCGCCGGCGATCTCATCCGTGAACGGAACAGTATCCCTCTCCACGACCCTTGGTCATTCACCCACGGCGACAAGACATGGTTCAATCTGTCCTGGCTCTGGGACGCGCTCGCCAGTGCAACGTTTCAATATGCGGGCTTTGGCGGCCTCATCCTGTTTGCGGTGGTATGTGGCGCGGCGATCGTCGGCACTCTCACGTCCATCTGTCTCGGCTTCGGCGCGTCGCCGATCGCGGTTTGCATCTCCGTCTTCCTGGCGTGCCTGCTCTATCCCGCTTACGAAGCGTCGCCGAACATGTATCTCGCGGTGTCGCCGAACACATGTACAATGTTGTTCTGCGTCGTCTTCTACCGTGAATGCCTGAGGCGAACGCGGTGGTTCGTGCTTCCTCTACTGATGATGCTTTGGGCCAATCTGCACGGCGGCTTCCTGCTCGGGTTTTTCGTGATCGGCGTGTTCTTCTGCGCAGCCTTGCTTCGAGGCGCCTGGGCCGATCTCAGGATCTATGCGCTTGCCGGAATCGGATGTCTTGCTGCGACATTCGTCAATCCGCTCGGCTGGAACATCTACACCGGTGCAGCCGCGACGATGGGGCACTTCGTCCAGGGCAATATTGGCGAGTGGCTGTCCTACTACCACAACATGGAAATGCCGGGCAGCCTTCCCGGCATTCTGTACATGCTGGCCTTCGTCGCGCTCGAGCTGCACTTTCGAAACTCGAAGCCGATCCCGCTCGAACCACGCTTGATGTCCTGGCTGTTCCTGATCCTGGGGCTCTATCAGTTCAGGTACATCGCGTTCTTCTTCATATTCTCGACCGGACCGTTGGCGCTTCACATTGATCGGTTGCTGCCTGCGCGGTTCACCAGTCGCGATGTTCGTAGACCGCTGCTCGCCGCCGGCATCGTCGGTCTGTGCACCCTGCCGATGGGTTACCTGCGCGTTGCGCCTGATCTCGCGCTTCCGGAGATGCTGTCGAGCGAAGACGCCGGCTATCTGCAAAAGCATTTTGCCGGCGCGCGGGTCCTGAACAACTGGAATGCTGGCGGATACCTGATTTTCCGCACTCACGGCACGGTCCCCCTCTTCGTCGACGGCCGCGCCGCGACGTCTTATCCAGACGAGCTGCTGCGCGATTATTTCACGCTGGTGAGCTGGGAGGTCGACGAGGCGGCGTGGGACACAGTGCTCGACAAGTACCGAATCGACGCCGTGCTGTGGGTCAAGGCGCACGACCAGCTGCGACACTTTCTCGTCGAGCAGCGTGGCTGGCGCGAGCAGTACACCGGCGCTTACGAGACCGTTTACGTCAGGCCCGGTTTTGCCGGCGAAGCCAAAAAACCATGACAGCCAGCGCCGCAGTTCTGTCCGCCGCCGTCACCGCCCCGGCCGTCAAAGCCAAGAGCTTTGCGGCGCGGTACGGCATCCTCTGTGCAGTGCTGTTGCTGGCTGCGGCCGCGCGGCTGCCGCTCGCCTTCTGGCCGAACATCAACCATGCCGACGAGATCTATCAGTATCTGGAGCCCGCCTGGCGCCTGCTCGGCCACGAGGGCGTCGTCACCTGGGAATGGCGCGACGGCATCCGAAGCTGGTTTTTGCCGACCCTGTTCGCGGGGCCGGTCGCACTGGGAAACTGGCTTGCGCCGGGCGGGTGGGGCGCCTTCGTCGCGCCGCGCCTGTTAGTCGGACTTGCCTCGCTGTCGATCGTGGTGACGGCCTGGCATTTCGGCGCACGAATCTCGCGGGCGCACGCCATCGTCACAGCGCTGGCTGCCGCTGTCTGGTTCGAACTGGTCTATTTCGCGCCTCACACGCTGAGCGAACCGCTGGCGACGGCCATCATTTTGCCAGCGGCATTGCTGCTGACGGGGGAACTCTCGCGAAATCGCCTTTTCATCGGCGGCACACTGCTCGCGCTCGCCTTTGTCTGGCGCTTTCAATATGCGCCGGCCTGTGCGGTGTTCGTGCTCGGCGCGTGCTGGAGGGATTTGCGAAACGCGCTTCCGCTGATTGGCGGAGGATGCGTCGCTCTGGCGATCGCAGCTGGCATCGACGTTGCGCACGGCTCGACGCCGTTCGCGTGGCTCGTCCAAAACATTCTGCAGAATCTCTTACATGACCGCGCATCGGAATTCGGTGTCGCGCCAGCGTTCGCTTACGTCCATCTGACGTCAATTCTGTGGTCGGGCGCGACGCTGCTGATGTTTCTGGCGCTCTGGCGTGGCTGGCGGCATGCCCCTTTGCTGATCGTCGCGGCGGTCGTGAATGTCGCGTTTCACAGCATGATCGTGCATAAGGAATACCGCTTCATCTTCCTGTCGATCGTGTTGCTGATCATCGCTGCGGGGCTTGGCTCCGGCGATTGGGTCCAGATGATGCGCCGGCAACGCGCCTGGCGCGTCTCGGCGCTTCCTGTTGTTTGCGCGGGCTGGGTGCTGCTGTCGCTCGGATTGTCAGGGGCAACCTACATCATGCGCGACAATTGGATGCGGGGCACGGGCGAGGCCCGGTTGGCGGCAGAACTCGATGCCGATTCGGACCTCTGCGGCCTGGCCCTGTACGGCATGCGCGACCCCTTCTTACCCGGGCGCGGGCAACTTGCCGTCGGCCGTCCCGTCTATTCCTTTTATCCGGCCGACCCTCTGGCCAAGGGGCAGCTGCCGGCTCTGGTGAAACAGCACGAACGCGGCTTCAACCGCATCATCGGCCCTTTGAGCCTGGCGAGCGAATTGCCGGCCAATTTTTCGCAACGAACCTGTGCACTGACGAGCCATGAAATGACGGCCTGTGTCTTCGTGCGACACGGCGCTTGCGATGTGGCTGCGGCCAGCCCCTTTGGAATCAACGCCGTGCTCGTGCGCCTCAACTACTAGCCGTGGGCGCAGGCCTGCATCTTGGAGCCCGTTGCAGCGGGGCGGTGTCAGCTCTCGTGGTGCGGGCAGCCGGGGTCGAACCGGCACAGCGCTTGCGCACCGAGGGATTTTAAGTCCCTTGCGTCTACCAATTCCGCCATGCCCGCTTGATCCAACGAGATCAAACACTTAAGTCCCTGTCCGGCCGTCTGGCTGGGGGCTTCGCGGGCCGGATGGGTGGTTCTTCCTTAAGTGAGCCGGCAGCATAAGGCAAAGCCTCAATCCGGACATCTGTTGCTGCTTTAGGCATTCTCAATCCACGGGGACTATTCATCCGGCATGGTTGCTTCGATTTCCCATCGCCTGCGCGTCTTTGGCGCGCTGCTCGCGCTGTTTGCGGCTGGCGTCGCGCTGTCCGGCTGCGCCGGTATGAGCGAAACGATCGCTCCCGCCTTCGCTGATCCCGGTAAATACGAACTGTACGACTGCAAGCAGCTCGAGACCGAGCGCAAGGCGCTCACCGCCCGCACTGCGGATTTACAGAGGCTGATGGACAAGGCGGAGACCGGGGTAGGGGGCGCTGTCGTGGCCGAGCTCGCCTATCGCAACGACTACATCGCGGTGCGCGGGCAGTTGCAGCTCGTCGACGACGCCTGGCGCCGCAACAAGTGTCGGGAAACGCCGCCCGAGGCGGCACCGCCTGCCGCGCCGCCGTCTGCGGCCGCCAAGCCCGCCCCAAAATCCGGTCGCGCGGTGCGCTGAGAGTCAAGCGCTTCGCATCAGGGCCGCCAGCCGTAGATCCAGTCCTGCCGCGCCAGCATGCGGTCCGGGCCGAGCGCGCGGATCGCAAGATCGCGCGCGATCGCGAGCGGCCCGCCGAAATGATAGATGCGGCCCTGCTGCCGCGCGGTCCGCTGCACCCGCCGCACCCGCGCCTCGCGTGCGCGGCCATATTGCTTCAGCGCTGCGGCGATGTCGGCTGCGTTCTCGGCGGCCTCGCTGCTCAAATGCTGCGCGAGCACGGCGGCATCCTCGATCGCCATGCCGGCGCCTTGCGCGGCGAACGGCAGCATCGCATGCACGGCGTCGCCGAGCAGGGCGACCGGACCTTTGCTCCAGGGGCAACCGTCGGGCACGCCGAACAGCGCCCATTTCCGCCAGGTATCGACTGCCGCGAGCATCGTCCGTGCCGGCGGTGGCCAGCGCGGCGCGGCGAAGGCGTCCATCACCTCGACGGGATCGCCGGGCGTGCTCCAACCCGGCCGGTTCCAGGTGCCCGGCAGCACCGCGACCACGTTGATCTGGCGTCCGCCCGCGATCGGATAGGCGACGAGATGAGCGTTCGGACCCATCCAGAGCTGTACTCGGCGCGCGGTGTAGTCCTTCGGCAGTTGCGTGGCATCGAGCGTGCCGCGCCAGGCGATCAGCCCGGAGAAGCGCGGCTGCACCTCGGGAAACAGTTGCTGGCGTACCGTCGACCAGATGCCATCGGCGCCGATCAATGCACTCGCCAGATCGCTGCGGCGTATCGTGCCGCTGCGATGTGCGACCGTCAGTCCCTTGGCGTGAGGTGCGACGTCTTCGAAGCTCGCGCCGAGCTTCAGGTCGATATCGGGATGGTCGGAGACCGCGCCGGCGAGCGCGGATTGCAGGTCGGCACGATGCACCACCCAGTAGGGGGCGCCGGCGCGAGCTGATGCCGCTTCACCGAGCGGCATGCGCAGGAGTTCGCCGCCAGCCCGCGCGCTCATGATCGAGACCGCCTCCGGGGTCACGGCGCGCAGCTTGAGCCGTTCGGTCAGGCCGAGCTCGACCAGCACGCGGCTGGCATTGGGGGAGAGTTGCAGGCCCGCGCCGACTTCTTCGAGGCGCTCGGCCTTTTCCAGCACGACGATGCGGAAGCCGCGGGCCGCGAGCGCCAGCGCCGCCGTCAGCCCGCCGATTCCGGCACCGGCGATGACAATCGTTCGGGAGAGCGCCACCCCTGACCGAGGGGACCGGTCAGGCCGCCTTGTCCTTCAGGACGCATTCCGGCGGACGGGCTTCGCCCGCCTTCAGGTCGGTTGCGAAGCGGTACAGCGTCGAGCAGTAAGGGCAGATGATCTCGTTGTCGTTGCCGAGGTCGAGGAAGACGTGCGGATGATCGAACGGAGGATTGGCGCCAACGCACATGAACTCTTGCGAGCCGATCTCGATGACGGGGACCCCGGCATCGTTGTGGAAGTGCGGGACGACATGGTCGGACATCGTAACTCATCCTGGGGTAGCAATGGCGGCAGGCACAATCAGAACTGCCGCGGCATCTTTTCAACGTTGCGGACCATACTGATGGGTGCAGATGATTGCTAGCCCGGCGGAACCGAAAGGTTCGCAACTGCCCCATGCTCATTTGCTCATGCAAATTCGACACAATCTTGTCGCCTCAGAGAAGCCCTTCTTTCGTCGGGGACGTTGTGTCGCAATCTTGGCATACTATTTCCGTGGACGAGCGAAATTGCGACGAAAGACGAACCATCAGGCGCAAAATGATCTTCGGACCGTCCGGGCTTTCAGCATGAAATGGCTACGAATCGGCACGGCGTTGACCGGAATTGCGGCATGCAGCTTCCTGCTTGTGCAGGTGGCGCCGCATGCCCGCGAGGCGGGCGCGATTCTGACCGCGCAGGACAATCCGGCCGCGCTCTCCGAGCTCAAGCTCGACGCGCTGCTCCGGCAGAACGACCGCCTGGTCGAGGACAATATCGAGGCCGCGCTCGGCGCCGGCGACGCCGATCTCGCCGACAGCTTCGTCGCGCTGGCGCGTGACCGCAACATCGCGCTCCCCGACGACCTCCTCAATCGCGTGAGCGATGCGGTCAAAGCCGAAAATTCCACCCCGCACTTTGCAAAACGGTTCGCCACCGGACTCGTCACCGGCAACGCCGATGACGTCGCGAGCCTGTCGGGAACGGTGGCCGGCGATCTCTTCGTGATCGGCGACATCAGGGACGTCGTCCGCGAGGGCAAGCATCTCGCCATGGGCGAGCACACCGACCGCCTGGTGCTCGGTCTTGCGGCGGCGGGTCTTGCGGTGACGGCGGCAACTTACGTCTCGATCGGTGGTGCGGCGCCCGTGCGCGCCGGGCTGACGCTGGTCAAGGACGCCCGCAAGGTGGGACGGCTCGGCGAGGGGATTGCGGCATGGGCCGGCCGGTCCGCGCGCGAGGTGGTCGATACGCCGATGCTCCAGAACGCGGTTGCATCCGGCTCGGTGCTGCGCCCGGGTGAGACCGTGAGCGCGATCAAGGCCGCGTTCCGAGCCGAGAAGGCCGGCGCGCTGGTCCAGCTTGGCAAGGACGTCACGCGCGTCGCCGAAAAGACGGGCACGCGCGGTGCGATGGATAGCTTGCGTATCGCTGAAGGTCCGAAGGATGTCGCGCGCGCGGCGCGGCTTGCCGAAGCGCAAGGCAGCAAGACCCGCGCGATCATGAAGCTCTTGGGCCGTGGCGCGCTGCTGCTTGTCGGCGGCGCGTTCGATCTGGCGCTCTGGCTGTTCGGCGCGGCATTGACGCTGTTCGGGCTGCTGTCCTCGATCAAGGCGACGACCGAGCGCCTCACCCAGTTCTGGTGCGATCGCAGACGGGCGCGGCGGCTTCGCCGTGCGCAGATCGCAGCCGAAGCCGCTCTGGCGGACGCGGCCATCAAGGTTTGAGCATGATCTTGTCGGAAAACCGCTGCACACTTTTCCGGATCATGCTCCAAGATCAACCTCTCCCTCAAGATTGCGGAACTATGTGATGCCGAGCTTTCACAACGGCGCCGTTGAAATTGCCTATCTGGACGAAGGCGAGGGCGATCCCATCATCCTCGTGCACGGCTTTGCCTCCAGCAAGAACGTGAACTGGGTCTATCCGACCTGGGTCTCGGAACTGCGCAAGAACGGCCGCCGGGTGATTGCGCTCGACAATCGCGGCCATGGCGAAAGTGCGAAGCTCTACGAGCCCGCGCAGTATTCGATCCCGACCATGGCCGGCGACGTGCTCGCGCTGATGGACCATCTCGCCATCCCGCAAGCCGATATCATGGGCTATTCGATGGGCGGACGGATGACGGCGTGGCTCGGGCTCAACGAGCCGCAGCGCCTGCGCTCGGCGATTCTCGGCGGCATCGGCATCGGCGGCTTGATCGAGGGCACCGGGCCGGGTGAGAACGTCGCGAAGGCGCTCGAAGCGCCCTCGCTCGACGACGTCAGCGATCCCGTCGGCCGCACTTTCCGCGCCTTCGCCGATCAGACCCGCTCGGATCACCGCGCGCTCGCCGCGTGCCTGCGCGGCACGCGCGACCTCATGACGAGCGATCAAGCCGCGCGGATCGACGTGCCCGTGCTGATCGCGGTCGGCACCACCGACGACGTTGCTGGCTCGGCGAGCGCGCTCGGCGCGATCATCCCCGGCTCGGAAGTACTCGATATTCCGAACCGCGATCACATGCGTGCGGTCGGCGACAAGGTCTACAAAACCGGCGTGCTCGATTTCCTCTCACGCCGTGGCTGAGGTTTCGTCCCCCGGCTCGTCGTCGCTCAAGCGACGCGCGAGCTCCATCAGCACCACGAAGGTCGCGACCCACACCATCCGTGAGCCGTAGCGATCGTGTGGCCCTGAGATGATGCCGCAGATGAAGGCGTTGCCGAGCAGCGCCAGCGTGACGGTTGCTGCCAGCAGCGTCAGATCGTCGTGCCGGCGGCTCGCGAGCGCATGCGCAAGCAGCGCGACCAGCGCCAGCATCGAGGCCAGCGCGACGGGGACGTGCAGCCAGTTGACATAGTCGAAATCGACGCCCCAGTTCTGCTGCCGCGCGGCGCGCATCGGCGCGACTTGCGCGGGGATGTAGCGTTCGATGATGCCGTAGGTGTGCGGGATCCAGACACTTGCGCCTTCGCCGGTCGCGACATGCAGCAATTGCTGCCCCATCGCTCGCAGCGCGGCACCGGCCTGCCAGGCCGGATAGTCGGCGAGCGAATGCACGACGATGTAGCCCATCTCGTCGTTCATGCCTTCGAAGCGGCCGAGCGTGTTGAACATGCTGTTGCCCCACAGGAACTCATCGGCGGTCGCCGGCAATTCGTCGCGGTAGGGACAGAGCTTGAAGTGCTCGCGCACGCAATGGTCGTTGAGATAGCGCGCGACGATGCCGTCCTGCATCATGCGGCCGAACGCGACGCCGTAGCCGCCGGGCGTCCAGGCCCATTTGCCCGACAGCGCGTGGTTCGCCGACACCAGCATCAGACCGCCCGCGACGATGGTGAGACTTGCCTGCGCCAATCCGGCTATTGGGAGACGGCGCCCGAGGAGCGGTCGCGCCATCCAGCCGGCGACACAGAGCCCAAGCAGCACGCCGAGCGTGGCGCTGTGGGTTGCGGCGGCGAAGGCGGTGAAGACGAACAGCGAGATCTTTTCGAGCACCGAAGTCCGCTGTTCGCCGACGACCAGCAGGAACAGCGACAGCACCGACAGCCCCGCGAAGATGTCAGTGAGCAGCATGCTCGCAATCCAGGGCAGCGCGGTCGACAAGATCAGGAGCAGGCTGATCGCGACGAAGCGGAACGTCTGCATCAACCCGAGCACGCGCAAGGTGAGTTGCAACAGCCATAGCGTCGCCAGCGACTGGACCGCGAGGTTGATCCAGAAGCCGAAGCTCTCGCCATAATGCAGATAGAGGCCGAACACGGTGGAGCGGCTCGGGACGAGATAGCCCTCGTACCAGCGCGCCAGATAGCCGCCGGTATCCCATTGCAACAGCGGGTAGCCGTTCCAGAACGCCGGCGCGATCATTAGGAGGGGCAGAGCTACCGCCGCCAGCCGCAGCCAAAACGAGCCCGCGGCGCGCGCGCGCAAAAAATCAGTGGTGATGCTCAAGTCTGCCCCGTCGTCTCCCGAACCATGCCCGCAATAACCGGTGAGACGGAATTCACCAATAGTTTGATGCCGCCGGCTTGAATTCGGCAAAACTCTGACCACCTTGAGCCGACCTTGTCGCCTGGGGGCGCCAGAATAAGCTGTTTTGATTCAACGCGTTGGCATGCTTTCGCGGGGCAAGGCACTGTTCACTCTCAGGCAAGCCCGTCAGGACTTTGTCGCCTAGACTGTGCTATAGAGCCAGCAAAACGAGCCAATTCGAAAGAGCAGATTCCATGGCAGTGCATCAGGTCAATCCGGGAGGAAAGCTCGCATCCCTCGATCCAATCTGGGACCGGGTCCGGAGCGAAGCGGAGGACATCGTACACCGCGAGCCCGAGCTTGCGACCTTCATCTATTCGACGGTGCTGCATCACAGCCGTCTCGAGGATTCGGTGATCCATCGTCTCGCCGACCGGCTCGATCATTCCGCGTTGTCGGGCGATCTGGTGCGCCAGACCTATGACGAGGCGCTGCGCGACGATCCCGATCTCGGCAACGCCTTCCGCGCCGATCTCGTCGCCGTCTACGACCGCGATCCCGCGACCTCGCGCTTCATCGATCCCTTGCTCTACTTCAAGGGCTTTCACGCGATCCAGACCCATCGCCTGGCGCATTGGCTCTTTCTGAAGGGCCGCAAGGATTTTGCGTATTATCTCCAGAGCCGCGCCTCTGCGGTGTTCCAGACCGACATCAATCCCGCCGCGCGCATCGGCCGCGGCATCTTCCTCGACCACGCCACCGGCTTCGTCTGCGGTGAGACGGCGGTGATCGAGGACGACGTTTCGATCCTCCACGGCGTCACGCTCGGTGGCACCGGCAAGGAGAATGAGGACCGCCATCCGAAGATCCGTCATGGCGTCCTGATCGGCGCCGGCGCAAAGATCCTCGGTAACATCGAGATCGGTCATTGCGCGCGCATCGCGGCGGGCTCGGTCGTGGTCAAGCCGGTGCCGCACAACGTCACGGTCGCGGGCGTGCCCGCCAAGATCGTCGGCGAAGCCGGCTGCGCCGAACCGTCGCGTACCATGGATCAGATGATCAACGCGATGGGGCTTTGAGCTTGCAGGAAGGGCCGGATTCTTCGGCCCTTTTCGTCCCCAAATTCTTTGGTAATTCACGCTGGCGGTTCGTCGCGTCTCGTCCTAAAACCCCGCCAACCCAGATTTCGATTGGAGACTTGCCGTGGACGTCAAGGAAGTAAGGAAGCTCGACGCGTATCTGAAGCGCGTATTCGGCAATCCCAAGATCCGCGTCGTGCCGCGGCCGAAGAAGGATGATTCCGCCGAAGTCTATATCGGCGAGGAATTCATCGGCGTGCTCTTCGTCGACGACGAGGACGATGATCGCTCGTTCCAGTTCCAGATGGCGATCCTCGAGGACGATCTCCTCGATCAGGAATAGTTGTTGTCACACCGTCGTTGCGCGAAGCAATCCAAGGATATTTCCGCGCAGAGAATCGGGATTGCTTCGCTGCGCTCGCAATGACGAGCATCAACCCCGCGGCCCGCGCAACTGCGCCATCAGCCTGTCCATCGCGTCCGCCACATCGCGCCACTGCGACAGCCAGTCGCGCGGAAAGCGGAAGGTGATGTCGGCGCCGCCGACGCGGCGTTCGGAGAGGCACATACCCGGGGTGGCTGCATCGCGCGTGCAGCGCGCGGTCAGCGCGGGGCTCGCAGCAAAATAGAAGTCCTCGGTGCCGTAGGGCGTGTCAGTGCGGAACATCCGCATCGTCAACCCGTCTACCGCATTGGTCGCGGCCAGGTCGAGATAGCGCGGATAGATCGTGCTGACGCGCTGCTCCGGCGAGAGCGCATCGTGGTGCGCCGATATCGACAGGAAGATACGGTCGATCGGCTGCATCGCCGCATCCACCGTGTCGGCAGTGACGTGCTTCGGTGCGCCGGGCGGCTCCAAGGAGGGATAGAGGAAGTCGAGATCAATACGCTCCTGCGGTCCGGAGTGGCGCTGGATCTTCATCCGGATCGCAGTCGTCGGAACGTTGAACAGCGTGCCGCCGACGCTCACCGGCAGCCTGTCCGGAGCATTCGCGCCGCCGGTACCCCAGGTCGGCCACAGCAGATAGGCGACGAGCGCGATCGCGCATACCGCAGCAGTGCCGCCGAGCAGGATCGGGACGACGTGCGCCCGGTGGCGCATCCTGGAGGACCGGGGGGAGGCTGCCGAAAACACTGTCATAAGTCGCGCAAGTGAGCCGGAAGTCGGCCGGTGGCCGACGAATCAGCCGCGAATATGCCATGCGCAAGCGATTTCGCGGAGCGTTCCCGGCTGCGGGAATGGCGGAGTGCCCTGCGCTGACCGGCCGGCACCGTTAACCTTCTCTTAAGGATAATGTAGCGTTAACCAGCACTTTTTGTCACACGTCGCCACCTGCGTTGCGTATGGGCGGACCGTTCCAATGACACCTGAGGCTCTCAATTCGTTCTTCGCGATCTGCATCGGTTTCGCGCTCGCGGGCGCACTCGTGAACGGGTATCAGGCGGTCGCGCAGCGGCCCGCCGGTTTCGGCTTGTTGCAGGATGGTGTGGCTCCGAAGACCTTCGCGGCGGTGCCGTTCCTGGTGTTCGCCGCGCCTTTCATCATCATGCGCAACACGCTGCGCGGCATGCGGCTGGAAAGCCGCCGCGTCGAATTCGTGATGATGGCGACCGTCATCGCCGGCTTCTGGAGCATGATGAGCGGCACCTTCTTCCTGATGACGTTGCGCGCGGCCGGCGTTCTGGTCTGACGCTTTGCAGGGCTGCCCGGTGCGGCGGCCCTTTGCCTCTGCGCCGCGTTTCGCTATGGCTGGGGTTGACGCGACAGGAGACCACCATGGCGATCTACGAACTCGATGGGCAGGCGCCCGATCTTCCCACCGACGGCAACTATTTCATCGCGGAGACCGCGACCGTGATCGGCCGCGTCCGCCTGAAGCCGGGTGCGAGCGTCTGGTTCGGCGCGGTGCTGCGCGGCGATAATGAGTGGATCGAGATCGGCGAAGGCGCCAACGTGCAGGACGGCTCGACCTGTCACACCGATCTCGGCTTTCCCATGGTGATCGGCAAGAACTGCACCGTCGGCCACAACGTCATCCTGCACGGCTGCACGATCGGGGAGGGCGCGCTCATCGGCATGGGCTCGATCGTGATGAATGGCGCGAAGATCGGTCGCAACAGCATCGTCGGCGCGGGCTCGGTCATCACCGAGGGCAAGGAATTCCCCGAACGCTCGCTGATCATCGGCTCGCCCGCGCGCGTGATCCGCACGTTCGATGACGCCCAGGTGCAGAAGATGGGGAGTGGGGCGAGGTTCTATGCCGCCAACGGTCCGCGCTTCAAGAAGGGCCTGAAGCGGATCGGCTGAAATCAACTGCCTTCGGACTCGCGGGCGTCGACCGCGCCTGCGGCCGTCTCGTGTCCGGCAGACCACAGCGCGTGCTCGTCGCTGCCTTTCTGTTTCAAGCTGGCGTGACGGCGTTTCCCGGAACCGGTCTCCGCCCCGGCGGTTGATCGGTGAAGGAGAATTTCGAATGACTGGATCGTCCGCAACCGTTTCAATCAAGACCTTGATCGTGATCCTCGGTCTCGCCGCGATGCCGGCCGTTTCGTTGGCGCAAGCGACCGGCGGCTCCGCCGGCTCCAATGGATCGAACGGCGGCGTCGCCAATTCACCTGCACCGCCGCCCGGCACCAACAGCCTCGGCACGGCGCAATCGTCGGGCGCGAATGCCGCGCCCGGAGTTACTACCGGTACCGGCGCAGGTGCGTCTGCTGATGCCGCCGTCAGCGCCGAGAACAGGCTGCTCGACAGGAAGATGAAGAGCATCTGCCGCGGCTGCTGATGCTCGCGCGGAAGTGAGACAGCAAGGCTGTCCGAAATCTTAGTGTGAAGTTAGCTTGGTCCTGCTTTGAGGTGTGGAGCATGTCCACACGGAGGATCGAGTGATGTTGCGCAAGATGATCATGGCGGCCATGGCCGTTGCGGCGATCGGGCTGGTGACGCCGCAGGCGGCACAGGCGCGGGGCGGTTTCGGCGCTCGCGGCTGGCATGGTGGCGGTGGTGGCTGGCACGGCCATTGGCATGGCCGCGCTTTCTGGCCCGGCGTCGCGATCGGGGCGGGGCTTGCCGGCGCCGGCTATTACGGGGGCTATTATGGCTACGGCTATCCCTACTACGGCGGTCCCTACTATTATGGTACCGCCTACGAAGGCTATGGCGGCTGCTACGTCGCGCGGAAGCGCGTCAAGACGCCATCGGGCTGGCGCGTCCGCCGCGTGGATGTCTGCGAATAGGGCCGATCAGACCCGGCTGGGCCCATAAAAGAACAAGGCCGTTGACGCAGTATACCGTCAACGACCTTGCCAGCCCCGGACATTGAAATCGGCTCACGCCATCCGGTGACCGCAAGCATGACGCGGAATCATACGCGCGAATGTGATCCAGTTCACAACCGGCAAAAATAAAGTGCGGCGTCTTGACCCACTCAGCCGCGCGAGCGCCTGCGCGCGCTGGCGTGGACACGCTGTCGTGCCGGTTTCCTGCGGGTAACCGAGGGTGTTTCGGCCTCGCTGGCCCGGGAGCTGGCGAAGGACTGCCGCAAATTCTCGATCGACTCGTTCAGCGTTGTGACCTGTTCGGACAGGCGCCTGGTGTCGGCCTGCTGCGCCGCCATGAACCGCTTCATCGTCTGGAGCTGGTCCTGCACGATCTGGAGCTGGTCAATCGATTCCTGCTGGGTCGCTTCCAGCCCCTTGGTCTTCTCGATGAGCTGCTCGGAGGCCTGTGCGGTCCGGGCCTGGAGCTGCCGCGACGCCACCATCCGGTCGGTCTCAGGGGTTGCGCCGGTGTAGGCGCGCCAGATCGCGATCGAGGTCACTCCCACAATCAGGAGCAGGACGGCCGCAGCGGTCAGCGCGATCGGCTGGGCGCCGAGGCGAAGGAGGGAGGTGGACGGCGTGTCCCGGGCCAAATCGATCATCGCTGACAAAACCCAAATAGAAACTTGGTGAGTGGCGAAGACCGGCTGCCCAAGGCGCCGGGGAGTCCCGAAGCGTTAGATTTCGGCAACGAATGGGACCAAAAAGAGGCTGAGGGCAAAAAAACCAGCAATCAGCTGATCTTGCGGCCTCCGAAGGCCGCGCCAGGGGCAAGAATCAGGGCTGAAAAACCGAAAATGGCCCGGAATAGGTCTTGGACCGCGGTGCCGCATAGGGGCCGATTCGGGACGTCTTCAGCCGGAGCCGCACCAGCCCCTCCGCCAGTGTCACCGCCGCGCCGACACCGTCGACGATCGGCAGGCCATGGATGTCGGCGAGTTCGGCGGCAAGGTCGGCCATGCCGGCGCAACCAAGCACGATCGCTTCCGCACGGTCGTCGCGGATCGCAGCGGTGATCTCGGTGGAGATCCGGCCGATGGCGTCCGCATTGCGCTCTTCGAGCGCGAGCACCGGGACCTCGGCGGCGCGGACGCGCGCGCAGCGTTCAGCCAGGCCGTATTTCTTCAGATTATGCTCGATCGGCACGATGGAGACACCGAGCGTCGTCACCAC
>JAEWFG010000437.1 GCA_023388935.1 Pseudomonadota bacterium
GATGTTGAACTTGCGGTACTGGTTCTTCGCGAAGCCGTCCGGGCCGGCGACGATCATGGCGCCGACTGCATTGGTGCCCTGGATGTGGCTGTTGTCGTAGACCTCGATGCGCCTGGGCGAATGGGGCAGGCTCAGCGTCGCGGCCATGGCGTCCAGCAGGCGGCTCTGCGTCGCGGTGTCCGCGAGCTTGCGGCCCAGCGCTTCGCGCGCATTGGTCAGCGCGTGGGCGACAAGCTCCTTCTTCTCGCCGCGCTTCGGCACCGTGACCTCGACCTTGTGGCCGGCCTTGATCGACAGCGCGTTGGCGAGCAGCTCGCTCTCCTCGATCTCGTGCGAGAGCAGGATGTTCTTCGGCGGCGGCTTGTCGTCGTAGAACTGGGCGAGGAAGGAGCCCAGCACTTCTTCCGGCGTGAAGCTCTTTTCCGCGCGCGGGAAATAGGCGCGATTGCCCCAGTTCTGTCCGGTGCGGAAGAAGAACACTTCGACACAGGAGAAACCGCCCTCCTGGTGGATGGCAAAGACGTCGGCTTCCTCAACCGTGCGCGGATTGATGCCTTGCTGCGACTGGATCGCCGACAGCGCGGCGAGGCGGTCGCGATAGAGCGCCGCGCGCTCGAATTCGAGCTCGCCGGACGCCTTCTCCATTTCGCCGGCAAGCTCCTGCTTCACCGCATGGCTCTTGCCGGACAGGAAGTCGGTCGCCTCGCGCACCAAGGTCGTATAGCCGGGGAAATCGATCTCGCGGGTGCATGGGCCGGCGCAGCGGCGGATCTGGTACAGCAGGCAGGGCCGCGTGCGGCTCTCGAAAAAGGAATCGGTGCAGGAGCGGATCAGGAACGCGCGCTGCAAGGCGGTGATGGTGCGGTTGACGGCGCCTGCCGAGGCAAACGGGCCGAAATAGCGCCCGGGCCGCGTCTGCGCACCACGATGCTTCAGAATCTGCGGCGCCCAATGGTCGCCGGTGATCAGGATATAGGGAAACGATTTGTCGTCGCGAAGCTGGACGTTGAAGCGCGGCCGGAGCTGCTTGATGAGGTTGGCTTCCAGCAGCAGCGCCTCGGTCTCGGTGTTGGTCGAGACGATTTCCACGGAGACTGTGGCGGCGATCATGCGCAGGATGCGCGCCGGCAGCGGCGCACTCTGGCGCGCATAGTTGGACAGGCGCTTTTTGACGTTCTTGGCCTTGCCGACATAGAGCACGTCGGCGTTCGCATTGAGCATGCGATAGACGCCGGGCGAGGTCGGCGCGAGCCGGACCGCGCGCTCGATCGCCTCATGGCCGGTCGCCAGCGGCTCTTCGCCGACCGCGCCGCTCTCCTCCAGGATGTCCGGCAGCCGTGCATCGTCCTCGTCGTCGCCGCCGGAGGTCGCGGGATCGAGATCCGGTGGCGCCAGCTCGTCGGGCGGGGGGGCGGCGGCGCGGCGTGGCGATTTGCGCGCGCGTGCGTCGTCCGGATTGTCGGTGGAATCGTGAACCATGGTGCGAATTTAGGCGCTGGGGCGGCCGATTTGAAGTTCGGCCATGCCGCACGCACAGGATGGCGGGCGCAGTTCCCGGTAACGCTTCCTTAAGTCTCTTAAGAAC
Source organism: Pseudomonadota bacterium (assembly GCA_023388935.1). Classification (GTDB taxonomy): domain Bacteria; phylum Pseudomonadota; class Alphaproteobacteria; order Rhizobiales; family Xanthobacteraceae; genus Bradyrhizobium. Next base: position 1,586 of record JAEWFG010000437.1, read on the forward strand.
GCGGTAACGGGTCTTAACAGCCCCTTAACTTAAAACTCTCGATAAATCCTACGCGAAAAGGTCTTGGTTCCGTAACCATGCGACATGGTCCGGCGCGGCGGCGCAAGGCCTCGCATCGGTTGCGGCAGTTGCGTTGGAGAGTGCGATGAAGGGGTTCGTTGTGGTCGCAGCCGCGTTGGTTGCGGCCGGCTGGACGGCTTCGGCGGGGGCCGCCGATCTCTATTACGGGCAGGGCGCGCCCTACACCGTCAATCAACCGCTCAACGCCTATAGCTGGGCAGGCCCCTATCTCGGCGGCAATCTCGGCTATGAGTGGGGCTCGGTGAGCAACAATCCGACAAAGCCAGCCGGCTTCGTCGGCGGCATTCAGGGCGGTTACAATTTCCAGAACGGCCCATGGGTGTTCGGCGTCGAGGGCGACATCCAGGCCTCCGGCGCCGACGACACCTTCGCCCCGTGGAAGTTCTCCAATCCGTGGTTCGGCACCCTGCGCGGCCGCGCCGGCTATGCATTCAGCAACGTGCTGTTCTACGGCACCGCTGGCCTCGCCTTCGGCGAACTGCGTGCGCAGAACTTCACCGGGACCGAGTCGAGCACCACTGCCGGCTGGACCATTGGCGCCGGCGCGGAAGTCGGCCTCGCGCCGAACTGGAGCGCCAAGCTTGAATATCTCTATATCAATCTGTCGACGAGTCAGTTCGCCATTACAGGCGTGTCAAACGGCTATAGCGCCAGCGTTGTGCGCGCAGGCGTGAACTATCGCTTCTGATAGCTAAGGAAGAAAATGCCGGACGACAACTTTCCGGCCGCTCGCGGCCGGAAAGTGTCTTGCGCCAGGTGTTTTGCGTCAGGCTCACCAGAGCCAATTCCGTTCCGATGGAATCGGAACGGGGGCTCTAGATTCTGATTCCGACACGTTTCTTGACGCGAACCGGTATCCGCTTCGCTCGAAAACGCTCTAGGAGAGTATGACTAAATTGACCGCCTTCGGTCCCTTCCCCTTCTTGTCGGGTTCGACTTCGAAAGTGATACGCTGTCCTTCGGCAAGGTCCTTCAATCCCGCCCGCTCAACAGCGGTGATGTGAACGAAAACATCGCGACCGCCGTCGTCCGGCTTGATGAAGCCGTAGCCGCGCTCGCCGTTGAAGAACTTGACCGTTCCCGTCATGGCCATCGGGAAACTCCCCCTGATTGCTCCTCCGTCGCGACGCAGACTCACGTCACGACATGACCGGGCCTCACGGAGCCCGGGAGCTGGCCATCCTTGCCCGGACTCTTCAGTCCGACCGGATCTTTCTTGGGCCTTCACTCCGCCGCAACCATTCGCGGAAGCGGAACGTAAAGCCAGTCATGGAAACAGCATAATACGGTTCTTTGCAGATTGACTACCGCTCCTGCATATTTTTCCCAAAGATGACGGCGCATTACGGTCTCGGCACCTCTAATCGGAATCTGGCAGCGCCGCCCTGGCCGAGCGGCATTTCCAGCTCGGGCAGGATCGTCTTGAGCTCGCCATGCAGCGTGTACGGCGGATTGACGATCAAGAGCCCGGTGGAGGTGAGGGCCGCGCCGTCAAGCTGGGGCGCGACGCTGAATTCGAGGCGCAGGCATTTTCCCGGCGGTTTCGCTCCGGCTGCGAGCCGCGCCACCAGTTGCGCCAGCGTGTCGGTGGCGCGACGGTTCTTGGCCGGATACCAGATTACATAGATACCGGTCGGCCATTTCACGAAGGCTGTCGAGAACGCCTCGCCCAGCCGCTCGAACTCGTCCTTCGCCTCGAAGGGCGGATCGATCAGCACGAGCCCGCGCCGCTCCTTCGGCGGCACGAAGGCCGGCAACGCCATCCAGCCGTCGAGATCGACCACACGGGCCTGTTCGTCGCGGCGGAGCACGTCGATCAGCGCCCTGCGCGCCTTCGGCTCAAGCTCGCAGGCAACGAGCCGGTCCTGCGGTCTGAACAGGCCGCGTGCGATCAGCGGTGAGCCCGGATAGGCCTTGAGCTCGCCCTTCGGATTGAAGGCGCGGACGATGTCCAGATAGGGTTTCGTCAGTGCCACTGTCTCATTCGACAGGCGCGCCTGCATCAGCCGTGCGATGCCCGTCAGCCATTCGCCGCTGCGGCGTGCCTCGTCGCTTTCGAGATCATAGAGGCCGGCGCCGGCGTGGGTGTCGATGACGCGGAACGCCCCCGGCTTGTCCTGCAAATATGTGATGATGCGCGCGAGCACGATGTGCTTGATGACATCGGCGAAGTTGCCGGCGTGGAAGGCGTGGCGGTAGTTCATGGCCGAGAGTTACGACATCGCGCGACGAAAGTAACTGCTGTCATTCCGGGGCGATGCGCAGCATTCAGCCCGGAATCCATTAATCCGCGTTGCCGGTGGCGCAATGGATTTCGGGCTCGCGCTTCGCGCGCCCCGGAATGACGAACTGAGGGCTCGGCTTACCCACCCCTGATCGGCGGCATCGTCACCTGGTCGCGGCGGCAGGCGCGGCGATCGATTTCCTCGCAGGCGCGGAATTGCAGGTCCTTGCTGAGGCAGATGCGGACCTCGGAGAGCCGCGTCCGGTTGCAGGTCACCGAAATGCCGGCATTGCTCAGCCCCGGATTGGCCTTGACGAAGGCCTCCTCGACCTCGGCCGGCGCCACGGTCTTGGCCTCCGACAGGTCGAGATATTCGGCCGGAATCTTCACCACCGCGCGTGCCTTGCGGATCGCCTCGAAATAGTTGCGGCCATCGAGGCCGGAGCAAGTGCCGTGCTTGTCCCACTCGTTGAAGATCAGGCCCGGCGCCGGCATCAGATCGAGCATCGAGGAGACGATGTTGCGGTTCAGCCGCGGCGCCGGCCGCTGGCAATACTCGGGAAAACCGTTCTCATATTGCGGCCACAGCCCGTGCACCACGAAAGAGTAGGGCCGTCCGGCGCACTGTATCTGCGAACGTCCCCCGCCGCGGCCACGCTCGGTTGCCTCCTCGCAAAAGGAAGGCGACCACGACAGCGACAGCACATAGAAATCGAATTCGCCGGGTGCATTCTGCCGTTTGTCCTGCGCTTTCGCACCGGCGGCCAGCGTGACCAGCCCGGCAGCAACGGTGAGCGAGATCACGAGTCGGGAGAACGAATGCAATCCGGAATGAAACATGGCGGCGCCCCTCAACTAGACTGTGCAAAAGAGCCTAGCAGGCGACGAGAACATTTCAAGAACAAATTTCGAGCGGCCTTTTGGCCTGCCTCGACCGTCCCGAATCAGGGCTTTTCGAATTAAGGCCTGGCGGCGCGGCAGGATGGGTTGTAGGCCCAGTTGCGGTCGAGCCCGACCACGCACCATTCGACGCCCTGGCCGAAGCTGGCGAAGCCGCCATCCTCGATGATCGAGAAGTGGACCGTGCGCATCTTGCCGTCATTGAGCATGGCTTCGCCGGTGCAGTAGCGGCGCGGAATGTTGTCGGACTGCCAAGGCCGGAATGCGGTCTCGTGGACCGCGGTGAAGCCGGTGATCTTCAACGAAGAATTCCAGAACGAGCTTTCCTTCTCCCAGAACTGGGAGGCGATCGTCGGCAACGCCTTGTCGCAATCGGCGACGCGGCCGTCATAGCGTGGCCCGCTCAGCCAGAAATTCAACTCCAGCGGATTGGCGGCCTTGGCCTCACCGAGCGACAACGCCCCAAACACGAGGCCGAGCACGGTGGCAAAGCGGAGCGATTTCAGGGACGTCGAGAGGGCGCGCATGGGCAATCCGGACAGCTGGGTCTGCGAAGGTCCGACGGTGCCGTGAAGGCCGGGGGAGGTCAAGTGCAGCGCGGCAACACTTGCCGACGAGTTGACCAAACGTCGCAGCCGCCAGGGCTTCTGTTCTTTTCACTTCCATCCCGGCACCGTAAACTGGCTCCAGCCAATCGGAGTAACGGGAATGCGAATCATTGCGGCCGCGGGCCTTCTCGCCCTGGGTATGATGGCGAGCCAGTCGGCGCGCGCTGACATTCTTCCGGTGCCGCCGTTCAAGGGCAACGACACCGGCGGCATCATCGCCTACTCGCTGGCCACCCAGGTCGATGCGCGTCAGGTCGCGGTCGATCACTGCGCGCGCTACGGCAAGGTCGTCAAATTCCTCGCGGTCCAGGCCTATCAGGGCGGCTACATCTCGTTCTCCTGCCGCTGGGTGCCCTATGGCGCCGCCGACCGGCCGATCCGCACGCTCTACTGAGGCGTGTTCATAACGCCGCAATTTCTCAGCCGGGAGCCTTTCGCATGACGCGCAAACTTGTCTTGCTCGGCTCAGCCGTTTGCCTCGCACTGTCTGCCGGCGCGGCCCGCGCCGACGATCTGCCGGTGCGCAAGGCCGGCCTGTGGGAATTGAAGATGGTCAGAACCGGCTCGTCCATGCCCGAGATGACCATACAGCATTGCACCGACGAGACCGTCGACAAGGAGATGAACAGCAACGTCTCCCCGATGGCCAAGCAGATCTGCTCCAAGCAGGACATCAAGAAGACCGCGAGCGGCTATGTCAGCGATTCCGAGTGCAACGTCGCCGGCGTGAGCACGACCTCGCATGCCGAGATCACCGGCGATTTCAATTCGGCCTACACGGTGAAGATTTCCTCGCATGCGCGCGGCGGCCCGGCAGGCGCAGCGGGCCACGACACGACCGTGACGCTCGATGCGAAGTGGCTCGGGGCCTGCAAGCCGGAGCAGAAGCCCGGCGACATCGTGATGCCCGGCGGCTTCAAGATGAACGTGCGCGACGTCGACAAGCTGAAGAACCTGCTGCCGAAGTAGGTTACCGTCGCCCCGAAATCGGTGCGCTCCCTCGCCCCGTTCTTACGGGGAGAGGGTTGGGGTGAGGGGCCTCTCTCCCTACGCGCGATCGTCGAGGGACCTGTACCCCCTCACCCGGATCGCAAGAGCGATCCGACCTCTCCCCGCAAGCGACCGCAAGCGGGGCGAGGTAATAAAGCTACACCGGAATCCTGACGCTCGCCCGCAACCCGCCCATCGGGCTGTCGCCGAGCGTGATGTCGCCGCCATGCGAGCGGGCAATGTCGCGGGCGATTGCGAGGCCAAGGCCCGTGCCGCCTTCGTCCTGGTTGCGGGCGTTGTCCAGCCGCAGGAACGGCTTGAACACCTCTTCGCGCAAATGGACGGGAATGCCCGGTCCGTCGTCGTCGACCGTAATGTTCAAATAACGGTGATCGCGCTGGCCGGTGATGGCGATGGTCTTGCCGTAGCGCGCCGCGTTGGTGACGAGGTTGGCGAGGCAGCGCTTGATCGAGGCCGGCTTCACCGTCACCACGGGCAGGCCGTGGAACGCCACGGTCGCGATGTGCCCGTGGCGTTCGGCGTCGCCGCGCAGCTCCTCGAGCGCCTGCGCCATGTCGGTCGGCTGCGACTGCTCGCCGGAATCACCGCGGGCGAACGCAAGGTAATCCTCCAGCATCATCGACATCTCGTCGACGTCCTTGCGCATGCCCTCCAGTTCGGGGCTGTCGCCGATCAGCGCCAGCTCGAGCTTGAAGCGGGTCAGGATGGTGCGCAGATCGTGGCTGACGCCGGCGAGCATAGCCGTGCGCTGCTCCATCGTGCGCTCGATCCGCGACTTCATCTCGAGGAAGGCGACCGCCGCGCGTCGCACCTCGCGCGCGCCTCTGGGGCGGAAGTTCGGTGCCTCGCGGCCTTTGCCGAAACTTTCGGCGGCATCCGCGAGCCGCAGGATCGGCTTGATCTGGTTGCGCAGGAACAGCACCGCGACGATCAGGAGGATCGAGGATGTGCCGACCATCCAGAACAGGAAGATCTCCGAGTTCGAGGCATAGGCCGCGCTGCGCTGCGCGAACACGCGCATCACGGCGTCGTCGAGCTGGATGCGGATCTCGACGAGGTTGGAGCGGCCGACTGTGTCGATCCAGAAGGAGCGCCCGATCTGGCGCCCGAGCTGCACCGACAGCGTCTGGTCCAGCAGCGAGAAGAACGGCTTTGGTCCCGGCGGCGGCATGTCGCCGGCGGGCAGGAAATCGACAACGAGGCCGAGGCGCTGTTGGGCGATTCGGCGGATCTGGTCACGGTCCTTGTCCTGCGGATAGCCCTTGTAGACGTCGATCAGCGCAGCGATGTCCTGCACCACCGCGGCCGACAGCCGGCGCGTCACCGTGTTCCAGTGCCGCTCCATGAACACGAAGGCGACCACAGACTGGAGGATCACCATCGGGACGATCATGATCAGCAGCGCACGCGCATAGAGGCCGGTTGGCATCCAGCCCTTGAATGCGTTGCCCATCCAGCCATTGGCGGCGGAGACGCGGTCGGCCGCGCTTCGGAGCAGCGTCAGGCCCGTGTCGATCGTGCTCATCGGTCGCGCTTCACTTGATCTATGGCGAGGCCACCAGCCGGTAGCCGATGCCGCGCACCGCCTGGAGGAACAGGGGATTGGCGGGATCGTTCTCGATCTTGCGCCGCAGGCGGTTGATCTGCACGTCGACGGCGCGCTCGTTGACGCTGCCATTGCCGGTGAGCGCGCTGCGCGGCACGGTCTCGCCCGGCGTCTCCGAGAGAATCCGCAGCATCTCGCGCTCGCGGTCGGTCAGGTGAATGACCTCCTCGCCCTGACGCAGCTCGCCGCGATCGAGGTGGTAGACGTAGGGGCCGAATGCGATCTTCTCCACTGCCGCGGCCTGGGGCGGCGGAGCGGTGCGCTTGAGGATGTTGTTGATGCGCAGCGCGAGTTCGCGCGGCTCAAACGGCTTGGCCACGTAATCGTCGGCGCCGATTTGCAGGCCCTCGATGCGGGCTTCGGCCTCATGCCGCGCCGTCAGCATCACGATCGGCACCGATGAAGACGTCCGGATGAAGCGGGCAAGATCGAAGCCGGTCTCGCCGGGCATCATGACGTCGAGGATCAGGAGGTCGAAATGCAGGCCCATGAGTTTCGAGCGCGCATCGCCCGCGCTCGCCGCGGTGGTGACGCGGTAGCCTTCACTGGCGAGAAAGCGCGACAACAGATCGCGGATACGGCGATCGTCGTCGACCAAAAGGAGATGCGGCGCATCGTCGGCCGGTTGCGCCTGGGGGCGGGCGAGAGTGGCAGCGAGCGGCACGGTTACTCCTTTGCGTCTTGACTGACGGAGGCGAAGATCGTCTCGAGCACCTTGTCCGGATCGTCGCGATCGATCATCGCGCGCAGGAAGCGCTTGACGGTCTCGGCATCCTGCGGCGCCATCTCGCCAAGTGCCTTGGTGATCCGCGTGGTCTGGAGGCCGGCAAGCTTCTGCACCAACGCCTCGCCCTTCGGCGTCGCATAGAGCAGGCGCTGGCGACGGTCGTTGTCGCCGGTCTTCTGCACGATAAAGCCCTCGTCCAGGAGCTGCTTGAGCACGCGGCCGAGCGACTGCTTGGTGATGCGCAGGACGTCGAGGAGGTCGGCGACCTTGAGGCCGGGATAGCGGTAGACGAAGTGCATGACGCGATGGTGAGCCCGGCCGAAGCCGAACGCCTCGAGCTCCTGGTCGGGATCGCCGATGAAATCGCGATAGGCGAAGAACAGCAGCTCGATGATATCCCAGCGCAAATTGCCTCCGTCGCCCACCGCCGGCCGGGGCTCGGCTGCGTCGTGAGAGGGGGTTACGAAATTTATGTCAGGCATATTGACGTATCTTGGGTTCAATGTTACAAAACTGTCGGCCCACACGAAATTTTAGATCGTTTTTGCGTGGGTGGCATCGAAGCAGGGCGGCTAGAGAGAGCCGGACAGGCGGCGACGGCCGAAGCAGATCTACCGTGCAATTGTCGAGCGGCATTTCGGCAAAACATACTGGACTTCCGCCTTCCGCAAAAGCATGTCCTCGGAAGACATGCTGGCCACGGAAACCGGCCGTAACAAGGCTGGCGGTGGTCCGGCCAGAAACCTCATCAAGCCAGCCGGCCCGAAACAGGGCAGGCCGGCGCCAGAACAGCGCCGATACCGGCAGCGGGAGTCAAGGGAATGAGCATGAAATTCGACATCCAGCCCGCATCCAATCCGACCCCCGAGAAGGACCGCGTCGCCAAGCTGGTGGACCCCGGCTTCGGGCGGGTCTTCACCGATCACATGGCGATCGTCCGCTACAGCCAGGCCAAGGGCGGCTGGTACGAGGCGCGTATCGAGGCGCGCGCAAACTTCCAGCTCGATCCGGCCGGCGCCGTCCTGCACTATGCGCAGGAAATCTTTGAAGGCCTCAAGGCCTACAAGCGAGACGACGGCGGCGTGAACCTGTTCCGCCCTGACGCCAATGCGCGGCGCTTCAAGGACTCCGCCGACCGCATGGCGATGGCGCCAATCCCCGAAGACGTCTTCATCGAAGCGGTCGAGCAGGTCGTGCGCATCGACCGCGCCTGGATGCCGGGCGGCGAGGGCAGCCTGTACTTGCGGCCCTTCATGATCGCGAGCGAGACCTTCCTCGGCGTCAAGCCGTCGTCCGAATACATCTTCGCAGTCATCGCCTCGCCGGTCGGCTCCTATTTCAAGGGCGGCCCTGCGCCGGTCTCGATCTGGGTGTCGGAGAACTATACGCGTGCAGCGGTCGGCGGCACCGGCGCCGTCAAATGCGGTGGCAACTACGCCGCGAGCCTGCGCGCGCAGGCCGAGGCGATCCAGCATGGTTGCGATCAGGTCGTCTTCCTCGACGCGGTCGAGCGCCGCTACATCGAGGAGCTCGGCGGCATGAACGTGTTCTTCGTGTTCGACGACGGCTCGCTCTTGACGCCGCCGCTCGGCACGATCCTGCCCGGCATCACCCGCGACTCCATCATCGCGCTCGCTCGCGATGCCGGCAAGACGGTGCGCGAGGAGCCGTACTCGCTCGACCAGTGGCGCAAGGATGCGGCAAGCGGCAAGCTGAAGGAAGCGTTCGCCTGCGGCACCGCCGCCGTAATCTCGCCGATCGGCAAGGTGCGCTCGGTGAGCGGCGATTTCGAGATCAGCGGCGGCGCGGCCGGCCCCGTCGCCATGGGCTTGCGCAAGCAGCTCGTCGACATCCAGTACGGCCGCACCAACGATCCGCACAACTGGATCCGCAAGGTGTTTTGAGGTCTCGTGTCCCGGACGCGCTGCAGTGTGAAACGCTGCTGCCCAGAGCCGGGACCCATCTCGCGGCGAATGGACCCCGGATCAGCAGCGCACCACGCCGCCAAGAGGCGGCGCGCTGCGCAGCATCCGGGGAACGCCAATCGGCAGGCATCCGCCATGAACTCCCCGCTCGTCTCGGCCCCGCAAGCGGGGTGAGGTGAAGCGAACCCCGGTTGCCGCTTTGCGCGTCGGCTGGTAAACGCCGCGCATGGCCGAGAAACCCAAAAAACCCCAGAAACTGAAGGCGCGCCTGCCGCGCGGGCTCGAGGATCGCGACCCTGCTGCGATCCGGGCGACGCGCGAGATGGTCGAGAAGATCCGCGCCGTCTATGAGCTCTACGGCTTCGAGCCCGTGGAGACGCCAGCGATGGAATACACCGACGCGCTCGGCAAGTTCCTGCCCGACCAGGACCGCCCGAACGAGGGGGTATTCTCGTTCCAGGACGACGACGAGCAGTGGATTTCGCTCCGCTACGATTTGACCGCGCCGCTGGCGCGCTACGTCGCTGAAAATTTCGACACGCTGCCAAAGCCCTATCGCAGCTATCGCGTCGGCTACGTGTTCCGCAATGAGAAGCCCGGCCCCGGCCGCTTCCGTCAGTTCATGCAGTTTGATGCCGATACGGTCGGCTCGGCAACGCCGGCCGCGGATGCCGAGATCTGCATGATGGCCGCGGATACGATGGAGGCGTTGGGCGTTCAGCGCGGCCAATATGTCGTGAAAGTGAACAACCGCAAGGTGCTGGACGGGGTGCGCGATGCGCTCGGCATCGCCGATGACGGTCAGTGGCTCACGGTCATGCGTGCGATCGACAAGCTCGATCGCCTTGGCCTTGATGGCGTCCAGCAGTTGCTTGGCGCAGGCCGCAAGGACGAGTCCGGTGACTTCACCAAGGGGGCGGGACTGAAGGACGACGACATCGCGCTCGTCATCTCCGCCATCGAACAGAATGACGTGCCGGTCGATCCGCGCCTCAGTGCGAGCGTCATCGGACAGCAGGGGCGTGACGAGCTCGATCAGATCAGCAAGCTGGTGACGGCTGCGGGCTATGGTGAGGATCGCATCAAGATCGATCCCTCCGTCGTGCGCGGCCTCGAATACTACACCGGCCCCGTTTACGAGGTCGAACTCCTGCTCGACACCAAGGACGAGAAAGGCCGCCCGGTGCGGTTCGGCTCGGTCGGCGGCGGCGGACGTTATGACGGCCTCGTCTCGCGCTTCCGCGGCGAGCCGGTGCCGGCGACCGGTTTCTCGATCGGCGTCTCGCGCCTCCAGGCCGCGCTGACGCTGCTCGGCAAGCTCGACACTCGCCCCGACTTCGGGCCCGTGGTCGTCACCGTGTTCGACCGTGACCGCGTTGCCGACTATCAGAAGATGGTCGCGAGCCTGCGCGGTGCCGGCATCCGTGCCGAGCTCTATCTCGGCAATCCCAAGAACATGGGCAACCAGCTCAAATATGCCGACCGCCGCAACGCGCCCTGCGTCATCATCCAGGGTTCGGATGAGAAGGCGCGCGGCGAGGTACAGATCAAGGATCTGATCGAGGGTGCGAAAGCAGCCGCCGCGATCGCCTCCAACCAGGAGTGGCGCGAGAGCCGCCCGGCGCAGTTCTCGGGCAGCGAAGCCGATCTCGTCGCAAAGGTGCGCGAGGTCCTGGCCCGCCATGACGTGAGCTGGGGCTAGCCATTCACTGGGATCGTCCTGCCCGGGCTTGTCCCGGGCATCGACGTCCTGTTTGATGCGCACGTCCATGAACGGCCGGGACCAGCCCGGTCATGACGACAGCAGCAGGGAGAAGACGATGCCTGAGATCACCATCAGCATGGCCGAAGGCCGCACCGACGAGCAGAAGGCCGGCATGATGCGCGACATCACGCAGGCGCTGGTGAAGAATCTCGGCGTCGATGCCGATGCCGTCGTCATCCAGATCAACGAAGCCCCGCTCCGCCACAAGATGAAGGGCGGCAAGACCTTCGTGGAACGCGCGGCCGCGGCGAAGAAATAGGTTCGGCTGGCGAGGGTAGTCACAGTCGCAGCAGCAATCACAGCCGTCGTCCCGGCGAACGCCGGGACCCATAACCTCAGGGAGCGGTTGTGGGCGAGCTGCCAACCACGAGTCTTCGCCAAACCTCTCCCTGTGGTTATGGGTCCCGGATCGGCGCTTCGCTTTGCTGCGCTTGTCCGGGACGACAGCGGAGTTTGAGGCAGCATGGACGCACGCGACTTCATCAAGATTGGCATGAGCGCCGAGCGCACGCTGGTGGTGCCGGTGGAGCGCACGGTCGGGCATTTCGTGCCGGGCATGCCGATGGTCTATGCGACACCGATGATGATCCTGGAGATGGAGGTGGCGTCGGGCGACGCGATCCGCTCTGCGCTACAGCCGGGCTGGGTCACCGTCGGCACCGAGGTCGACATCCGTCATCTCGCAGCGGCGCTCGTCGGCGCAACGGTGCGGACCACCGCAAAGGTCGTCGCGGTCGAGCGTCGCGTCATCCGCTTCGAGGTCGCGGCGTTCGAGGGCAGGCGCAAGCTCGGCGAAGGCCGGCACGCGCGCGGTCTCGTCAATGTCGAGATGTTCAACAAGCGATTGGGGGCGACGTAGCATCCGCTTGCTCTGACCTCATCCTGAGGAGACCGCGCAGCGGTCGTCTCGAAGGATGGCCGCGGGTAAGATCGGGGCCTGCATGGTTCGAGACGGCGCTGACGCGCCTCCTCACCATGAGGGTCTGCTACTTCGCCAGTTCCTTTGACCGCTTCGTCGCGGCCGCGATCGCGCGGATCATCAGATCGCGCAGGCCCGGCTCGCCCATCAGCACGCCGAGTGCCGCGGCGGTGGTGCCGCCGGGCGAGGTGACATTCTGGCGCAGCGTGCCGGAGGGAAGCTCTGACTGGTGCAGCAGCTCGCCGGAGCCTGCGACGGTTTCGCGCGCGAGTTTCGTCGCCAGTGCCTCGGGCAATCCCGCCTCGACGCCGGCGCGCGCAAGTTCTTCGGCAAGCAGGAACACATAGGCCGGTCCGGAGCCTGAGACGGCCGTGACAGCATCCATCAGGTCTTCATCGTCAACCCATTCGACCGAGCCGGTGGCACGCAGCAATGCGTCCGCCACCGCGCGCTGACCGGCGCTGACGTTTTTCGCCGCGACCGCGACGGTGATACCGCGGCCGATCGCGGCCGGCGTGTTCGGCATCGCGCGCACCACGGCGCCGCCGCACACTTCCTGAAGTGATGCGATCGTGGTTCCCGCCATGATCGAGACCACCGAGGTTTTCTCCGAGACAAATGATTTCAGCTTCGCGCCGGCCTCGCGGAACATCTGCGGCTTCACCGCGACGACCAGCGTCTCGACGGTGCCAGCTGTCTTCACATCAGGATTGAGCGTAACGCCTTTAGTTGAGAGAGCGGCGATCTCGGACGAAATGTGCGGATCGACCACTGCAACGCGGCGCGGATCGAGCCCGCCGGCCAGCCATCCGGTCAGCATCGCGCCGCCCATCTTGCCGGCGCCGGCGAGGAGGATGGTGCCGGTGATGTTTTGAAGAGTGCTGTTGTTGGTCAAGGTGGTCACCACACACAAGCTGTCGTCCCCGCCTAGTGCGCAATTGCGCACGGGGGGCGGGGACCCATAACCACAGGCGGTTCTAATGGACGGAGGGTACAGCAACAAGCGCCCTCAAATACGGCGAGATCACGCGGTATGGGTCCCGGGCTCGCGCTGCGCGCGCCCCGGGACGACGAGCGGAGCTACGCCTCTCCCACCGTATCAAACATCGCCGCGTCCATCGCTTGCGTGGTGGTCTTGCCCGCCCACACCACGAACTGGAACGCCGGGAAGTAGCGCTCGCAAGCGTGGATGGCACCGGCGAGCATGGCTTCGCATTGCGCGGTCGAGGCGGTGAGTCCACCGGGCAGCACCAGGGCCTGGCGGTGCATGATCATGCCGGTGTTGGTCCACAGGTCGAAGTGGCCAACCCACAATTGCTCGTTGACGGCGGCGACGAGCCGCTGCACTTCGCCCCGCCGCGCGACCGGAATCTTCATGTCGAACGCGCAGGCCAGATGCAGCGCCTCGATCTCGCCCATCCAGGTGAACGAGATCTGGTAGTCGGTCCATTGTCCTTTGGAGACAATCGTGAGTTCGTCTTCGCCGGAGCGTTCGAACGGCCAGTTGTTGCTGGCAGCAATATCCTCGACCACCGCAAGCGGGTGGTTTCGGGAATCGATAGCGCCTTCGAGCAGGGACATGCCGTCTCGACCTCTTGTCTTCTTGTTGTCTCGGATACGCACGCGGCTGGCCCGGCGCGCTCCCTCAATGTCGCTATCGCGATCCCCCGGATCAGCGCGGGCCTGTCGCGGATCAACTGATGTGATTTGCGGAATCTGCGCAACGGGGTCCCGAGTCCGTCCACAAGTCAGGACTCGTTCGTCCACAGCTCATCTCCGCCACAATTATTAATTTGAGAACAAATCGGAATCGGATCGAGCGACCCTTACGCCCAATCGTTAATTCCGCGCCGTGAGGGCCGGACCGCCAAGAGGGCCTTTATGGCGGCATGGGACCATGCGGTTTTTCATGCGGAACGCGCTTGCTGTGGCCCCGGACCGACGTCATATTTCGTGTCAGGCCGTTCATCCCGAACGGCCGATGTTCTCAGGGCGGGGTGAAAGTCCCCACCGGCGGTAAGGGCCGAAAGGCCTAAGCCCGCGAGCGCCTTCCCCAAGGATTTTCCTGAAAAGGATTTCTCCCAAAGAAAGGGTCAGCAGATTCGGTGCAACTCCGAAGCCGACGGTTAAAGTCCGGATGAAAGAGAACGGTCGGTGGCAGACGCATCGCAAGATGTGGCTGTTTGTCGTTCCGTGTGCCCTGATTCTGGTCCTTAAGAAGGAAAGCCATGAATCAGATGTTGCAAGATCCCCAAGTCCAAGCTTCCAAAGCCGAAACGTCCCAGACGCAGCCGCCGGTTCCCGTGGATCCGCCACCGGCGACCGAGCATCCGCGCTTTGCCAAGCCGCAGCGGGTGGCCTTCGTGCAGGCCTGCTGGCACCGCGACGTGGTCGCGGAAGCCCGCATCGCCTTCATCAGGGAGGCCGAGGCGCGCCATCTCACCCATGTCGACGTGTTCGAGGTGCCGGGCTCGTTCGAAATCCCGCTGCACGCGCAGATCCTCGCCAAGACGCGGCGCTACACCGCGATCGTCGCGGCCGGCCTCGTCGTCGATGGCGGCATCTACCGCCATGAGTTCGTCGCCGACACCGTGATCAAGGCGCTGATGGACGTGCAACTCCGCACCGAGGTGCCGGTGTTCTCGGCCGTGCTGACGCCGCAGCAATTCCACGAGACCGAGGTGCACTACGATTTCTTCCGCAGGCACTTTGCGATCAAGGGTGTCGAGGTCGCCGAAGCCTGCGCCAACACGCTGCTTGGCCTGGAGCGCCTGCGCGGTCAGGTCGCAGCAGGAATTGTGTAACGGCACCTTCACGCGCCGCTGATTGTCAATCCCGCCGCCGTGCTTATAAAGTCGGCGGCGGGAGGAGGCTGCTCCGTGGAGACTGGGTGGCCGGCGAGATCATGTTCGAAGGACACGATCCCTTTCTCGTCGCGCTCTCTGTGGCGATCGCGAGCTTGGGTGGCTATACCGGTTTTGCGCTTGCGGCTCGCATCCGCAACACGCCTGGCGTCAGCAACCGCGTTTTGCTCGCGGGTGCGGCGGCGTTTCTGGCCGTCGGCATCTGGACCATGCATTTCGTCGGCATGCTGGCCGCGCCGCTGCCGCCGGACACGGTCTATCTCGTCCTGCCCACCATCATCTCTTTCCTGATCTGCGCACTGGTGGTCGGCATCTCCCTGTTCTTCGTTTCGATCGGTGAGCCGTCCTTGAAGCGGGTGGCTTCGTCGGCCGTGCTGCTCGGCCTCGGCATCGCCAGCATGCATTATGTCGGGATCCATGGCCTCGCCGGTCCCTTCGGTATCGTGCACGACCGGTCGATGGTGCTGCTGTCGATTCTGGTCGCAATCGTCACCGCCTATGGCGGCCTGCGCGCCTTCCTGGCGCAGCAGGAGGGGTTTCGCCTGATCGTGAGCTCGATCGTCTTCGGTGTCGCGGTCTCCGGCATGCATTACACCGCGATGCTGGGCATGCATTTCGAACCGCTGGCCGGCGAGGGGCACTATCATCTCGGCGGGGATCTTGCCGCATCGCAGCAAATCCTCTCGATTGTGGTTGCCGTGCTGTGCTTCGTGATCGCAGCCGGTTTCCTGTTGTCGTTGGTGCCGGACCCGCGACGGCAGCCGCCAGCCCCCGCCGCTGCGGAGCCGATTGCGACTCCGGCCGAGCCCGCCACCGCGGAGCTGGTCGCCCTGGCCGCCATATCGCCGCGACCGGTGGCGCCGCTCGGCGGCCTCGGCCAGCCGCCCCGTACGCCGGCGCAGCGGCTGCCGGTCGAGGGCGTCGACGGCATGCACTTCATCGAGACAGCCAATGTGCGCAGCGTTCGCGCCGATGCGCATTACACCCGCGTCCATGACGGCACGCGCGAGCGGATGTGCCCATGGTCGATCTCTGAGGCCGAGGCGCAGCTCGACCCCTCGCTGTTCCTGCGGGTGCACCGCAGCCATATCGTCGCGATCCCCCACGTCGCCTTCGTCCGGAAAGAGGGCGACGGCGCCGTGCTCGAACTCGACGGCCCGTCGCCGCACCGGGTCCCGGTGAGCCGCGCCAAGATCGCCGAGGTGAAGGCACGGCTGGGGCTGGCGAACCGGCGGCGCGCGTAGATCTCAATTGAGAGGCTGCCGACCGTGCTCGGCCTGCATGGTTCGAGACGCCCGCTTCGGCGGGCTCCTCACCATGAGGGTTTGATGTCTCGCCGCGAAACGCGACCTCATCCTGAGGGCCCGCCGTAGGCGGGCGTCTCGAAGGATGGCTGCAGGCGAGCTTCGCGCCACGTTTTTCTTCATACGCAATTGCCCAGCCCGCATGCGGGAGAGGTTTCCGGGTTCGCGGCGCCATACGTCGCCAAAACTGACGCAATTCGTGCGTCCCCACCCGCAGTTCGTGCAAAAAGCCCCCCTTTGTGCCGGAATGATTGCGGCTCGCATCGCTCGGAGACACCGTCCCGCCAACGTCCGCGCCGTCACGCGCCAAGGACGATTGTGGGAGGAGACGATGATCCCGGGATCATTCAGCTATCACCGGCCGGCGAGTGTCGCCGATGCCGTCAAACTTTTGTCAGACCTCGGCGAGGATGCGCGGCCGCTGGCCGGCGGGCACAGTCTGGTGCCGATGATGAAGCTTCGGCTCGCGACCCCCGCCCATCTGATCGACCTCCACGGCATCGCCACCCTCAAGGGCATCCGCCGCGACGGCAACAATCTCGTCATCGGCGCGATGACTACCCAGCATGAGCTGCTGGCCTCCGACGACATCGCCCAGTCGATGCCGATCCTGCATGAGGCGGCGCTACTGATCGCCGATCCGCAGGTGCGCTACCGCGGCACGATCGGCGGCAACGTCGCCAATGGCGATCCCGGCAATGACATGCCGGCGCTGATGATGACCCTGGGTGCGACCTATCGCCTCGAAGGCGCGGGTGGCGCTCGCGATGTGGCCGCTGCCGACTTCTACCAGGGCGCCTATTTCACCGCGCTCGAGCCCGGCGAGATCCTCACCTCCGTTTCGGTCCCCGTGCCCGCGGCCGGCCACGGCTCCGCCTATGAAAAGCTCAAGCGCAAGGTCGGCGACTACGCCACCGCGGCGGCGGCCGTCGTCCTCACCATGTCCGGCGGCAAGGTCGCGACCTGTTCGATCGGGCTCACCAATGTCCACGAGACGCCGCTGCTTGCGACCGATGCCGCCAAGGCTGTGATCGGTACCAGTCTCGATGCTGCGACATTGAAGAAGGCGGCAGCCGCTGCCGAAGCGATCATGGCGCCGGCCGCGGACGCCCGCGGTCCCGTCGAATACCGCAAGCATGTCGGCGGCATCATGGTGACGCGCGCTCTGCAACGCGCCGCCGCCAAGGCGAAATAAGGGGAGGGGATCAATGGCGAAAACACACGTAACCATGAAGGTGAACGGCGCCGAGGTCGAAGGCCTCGTCGAGCCGCGCACGCTGCTGGTGCATTTCATCCGCGAAAATCTGCAGCTGACCGGTACCCATATCGGCTGCGAGACCACCCATTGCGGCGCCTGCACCGTCGATATCGACGGCATGTCGGTGAAGTCCTGCACGATGTTCGCGGTGCAGGCGCAGGGCAGCGATATCACCACGGTCGAAGGCATGGCCAATGCCGACGGGACGCTGTCGGCCTTGCAGGAAGGTTTCCGCATGATGCACGGCCTGCAATGCGGATTCTGCACGCCCGGCATGATCATGCGCGCGCACCGGCTGCTGAAGGAAAATCCCTCGCCGAGCGAGCAGGAAATCCGGATGGGCATCTCCGGCAACATCTGCCGCTGCACCGGCTACCAGAACATCGTCAGAGCCATTCAATACGCCGCCGCCAAGATCAACGGCGTGGAATTCAAGGAGGCCGCAGAATGAATGACCTCACTCCCACGCGGGAACAACGCACCGCTGCGCTCGAAGGCATGGGCTGCAAGCGCAAGCGCATCGAGGACATCCGCTTCACGCAAGGTAAGGGCAATTACGTCGACGACGTCAAGCTGCCGGGCATGCTGCATGGCGACTTCGTCCGCTCGCCGCATCCGCATGCGCGCGTCAAGAAGATCGACGACAGCGAGGCGCTGAAGGTCCCCGGCGTGCTCGCGGTCATCACCGCCGAGACGCTGAAGACCGTCAACCTCGCCTGGATGCCGACGCTCGCCGGCGACGTGCAGATGGTTCTGGCCGACGGCAAGGTGCTTTTCCAGAACCAGGAGGTCGCCTTCGTCGTCGCCACCGACCGCTACGCGGCCGATGACGGCATCAACAAGGTGATCGTGGAATACGAGCCACTGCCGCCACTGGTCGATCCCTTCAAGTCGATGGACGCCGACGCTCCGGTGCTGCGCGAGGATCTCGCCGGCAAGACCTCCGGCGCGCACGGCCCGCGCAAGCACCACAACCACATTTTCGAGTGGACCGTCGGCGACGAGGAGCTGACGGATGCTGCCTTCAACAAGGCGGAGGTGACGATCAAGGAGATGATCTCCTATCACCGCACCCATCCGTCGCCGCTGGAGACCTGCCAGTGCGTCTGTTCCTTCGACAAGATCAAGGGCGAGCTGACGATCTATGGCACCTTCCAGGCCCCGCACGTGATCCGTACCGTGGTGTCGCTGATCGCAAAGCTGCCGGAGCAGAAGATCCACGTGATCGCGCCCGATATCGGCGGCGGCTTCGGCAATAAGGTCGGCGCCTATCCCGGTTACATCTGCGCGGCGGTCGCATCCATCGTCACCGGCAAGCCGGTGAAATGGGTCGAGGACCGCATCGAGAACCTCACCGCGACCTCGTTCGCGCGTGACTACCACATGACCACCGAGATCGCCGCGACCAAGGACGGCAAGGTCACGGGCCTCCGTGTCCACGTGCTCGCCGATCACGGCGCGTTCGATGCCTGCGCCGACCCGTCGAAATGGCCGGCCGGCTTCTTCAACATCGTCACTGGCTCGTATGACTTTCCGACGGCGCACCTGGCCGTGGACGGCGTCTACACCAACAAGGCGCCGGGCGGCGTCGCCTATCGTTGCTCGTTCCGCGTCACGGAGGCCGCCTACTGCATCGAGCGCGCAATGGATATCCTGGCGCAGAAGCTCAACATGGACCCGGCCGAGCTGCGGCTGAAGAACTTCATCAAGCCGGAGCAGTTCCCCTATCACTCGGCGCTGGGCTGGGAATACGATTCCGGCGACTACCACACCGCCATGCGCAAGATGATGGAGACAACCGGTTACGCCGCACTCCGCAAGGAGCAGGCGGAGAAGCGCGCCGCCTTCAAGCGCGGCGAGACCCGCGAGATCATGGGTCTCGGCGTCTCCTTCTTCACCGAGATCGTCGGTGCCGGCCCGTCGAAGAATTGCGACATCCTCGGCATCGCGATGTTCGACTCCTGCGAGATCCGCATGCACCCGACCGGTGCGGGCATCGCGCGCATGGGTACCAAGAGCCAGGGCCAGGGTCACGAGACCACCTGGGCCCAGATCATCGCCACCGAGATCGGCATCCCCGCCGACAATATCATGGTGGAAGAGGGTAACACCGACACCGCGCCTTACGGGCTCGGGACCTACGGTTCGCGCTCGACGCCAGTGGCGGGCGCCGCGATCGCCATGGCGGCGCGGAAAATCAAAGCCAAGGCGCAGATGATCGCGGCCTACAAGCTCGAGGTCCACGAGGATGATCTCGAATTCGACATCGACGGCTTCCGGGTGAAGGGCCTGCCGGAGAAGTTCATGTCGATGAAGGATATCTGCTGGGCTGCATACAATTCCGTGCCGCCGGGCATGGAGCCGGGACTGGAAGCGGTGAGCTATTACGATCCGCCCAACATGACCTATCCATTCGGCGCCTATCTCTGCGTGATGGACATCGACGTCGATACCGGCGTGTACAAGGTCCGGCGCTTCTATGCGCTCGACGATTGCGGCACCCGCATCAATCCAATGATCATCGAGGGCCAGGTTCACGGCGGCCTCACCGAGGCCTTCGCCATCGCGATGGGCCAGGAGATCCGCTACGACGAGGTCGGTAACGTCGTCACCGGCTCGTTCATGGATTTCTTCATGCCGACCGCGGTCGAGACGCCGCATTGGGAGACCGACTTCACCGTAACCCCGTCGCCGCATCATCCGATCGGCGCCAAGGGCGTCGGCGAGAGCCCGAATGTCGGCGGCGTGCCGGCCTTCTCCAACGCCGTCAACGACGCGTTCTCGTTCCTGGGCGCGACGCACATCCAGATGCCGCACGATTTCTGGCGCAACTGGAAGGCGGCGAAGGATCTGGGTGCGGTGGCGTAGTTTGACCGCCATTGCCCATGTCGTCATTGCGAGGAGCGAAGCGACGAAGCAATCCAGACTGTTTCTGCGGGAACATTTCTGGATTACGTCGCCTCGCTCGCAATGACGAAGGAATACAGAGATGAAGAACCGGGACGAGATCGCGCAAGCGCTGGCCGCATCGGGCTACATCGCCGATGCGGATCTGGCGACCGCGATTTCGCTGATGCAATTGTTGCGGCGTCCGCTGCTGCTCGAGGGCGAGGCGGGCGTCGGCAAGACGGAGGTGGCGAAGGCGCTCGCAAAAGTGCACGGGACCGAGTTGATCCGCCTGCAATGCTATGAAGGTCTCGACCAGTCCGCCGCGCTCTACGAGTGGAACTACCAGCGCCAGTTGCTGGCGATCCAGGCCCATCGCGGCACCGACAGCATCGAGGATCAGGTCTTCTCGGAAAAGTACCTGCTGGAGCGTCCCTTGCTCGCGTCGATCCGTCGCGCGCAGGCGCCGGTGCTGCTGATCGACGAGATCGACCGTGCCGACGACGAGTTCGAGGCGTTCCTGCTGGAGTTGTTGTCCGATTTCCAGGTCTCGATCCCCGAGCTCGGCACGATTCCCGCCGTCACCATCCCGCATGTGGTGCTGACCTCGAACGGAACGCGCGAACTCTCCGACGCGCTGCGCCGTCGCTGTCTCTATCACTATGTCGACTACCCCGACGTCGATCGCGAGACCCGTATCATCCTGGCGCGCGTTGCCGGTGCGAGCCCGTCGCTCTCGCTCCAGATCGCGCGCATGGTCGAAGGCGTGCGCAAGGAGGAACTGCGAAAAGTTCCGGGCGTGGCGGAGACGCTGGATTGGGCGGCAGCCCTGGTCGGCCTCGACATAAGCGATCTCCAGGACGCGCCCGAGACCGTGCATGAGACGCTGGTCTGCCTGTTGAAGACCCATGAGGATCGCGCGCGCGTCACGCGTGAGGTGACGCAGCGCCTGCTGGGGAAGGTTGCATGAGCTGCTGCGGCTCCAGCCCCGGATACGACGATCTCGACGAGCTCTCTCGCCTCGTGTCCGCGAGGCTTGCCGCGTTCCTGCGCACGCTGCGCGATGCCGGATTCCGGATCGGGCTTGCCGAAGGACAGGATGCGGCGACGCTGATGTCGGCGGGTTATGCGGCACGGCCGCGCCTGCTGCGCGCCGCGTTCAAGCACCTGTTCTCGGCGCGCAAATCCGACTGGGACAAGTTCGACGGGCTGTTCGATGCGTTCTGGCTGGGCAAGCGCGTGCGTTCGCGGTCCCGCACCATCGGCTCGACCCCGGGAGCCAACAATCCGTCGCTGAAGAGCCTGCACGACATGACCGCGGAGCAGGGCGGCGGCCAGTCGGTTGCCGATCAGCTTCCGTCTTCGGAGGATGCGCCGGACGGACGCTCCGGTGAAGGCCGCATGGAAGGTGCCTCGCGCGCGGACAACCTCGCAGAGGTCGATTTCAGAAGGCTCAGTGATCCCGATCAGATCGCGCAGGCCCACGAAGCCGCGGCACAGCTCGCCAGGGCGATGCGCACGCGCCTGACGCGGCGTGATCTCGCGCGCCGGCGCGGCTATCGCCTCGATCTCAGGCGCACCATCCATCGCAACATCAGCCATGGCGGCGTGCCGATCAGCCTGGTGAAGCGGCAGCGCAAGGACAAGCCGCTGCGGCTGATCGTGCTGCTCGATGCCTCCGGCTCGATGAGCATGTACACCTCCGTATTCCTGCGCTTCATCCACGGCGTGCTCGACCAGTTCCGTGAGGCCGAGGCGTTCCTGTTCCACACCCGTCTCGCCTACGTTTCCGATGCGATGAAGGAGAAGGACGCCGGGCGTGCACTCGACCGGCTCTCGATCATGGCGCAGGGCGCGGGCGGCGGCACGAAAATCGGCGAGAGCCTGCAGACCTTCAACCGCTGGCACGCCGCGCGCGTGATCCATTCGCGCAGCTGCGTCATGATCGTCTCCGACGGCTACGAGACCGGCGATGCCGCACTGCTCGGGCAGGAAATGGCTGCGTTGTCGCGACGCTGCCGGCGCATCGTCTGGCTCAATCCGATGATGGCCTGGGACGGCTATACGCCTGAGGCCAGGGGCATCAAGGCGGCACTGCCGCATGTCGATCTCTACGCGCCCGCCAATTCGCTGCAAAGCCTGCGTGCGCTCGAACCCTATCTGGCGAAGCTCTGAGGGACATTCCGATGACCGCTCATGTCGAACTGCTGGATCTCGTGGCGCAGATGAAGGCGGCCGAACGCGCCTTCGTGCTGGCAACCGTCGTTCGTACTGTGTCGGTGACGGCTGCGAAAGCGGGCGCCAAGGCGATCATCGCGGCCGACGGCACCATCGTGGCGGGGTGGATCGGTGGCGGCTGCGCGAAGGGCGCTGTGTTGAAGGCCGCGCGTGATGCGCTTGCCGACGGTGAGCCGCGTATGGTGTCGGTGCAGCCGGAAAACCTGCTTGCCGAGCTCGGCGTCAGCGCGGGCGAGAGCCGCGATGGCATCCGCTTTGCCAGCAACATGTGCCCGAGCAAGGGCACGATGGATATTTTTGTGGAGCCAGTGTTGCCGCATCCCTCGCTGGTCATTCTCGGTGCGAGCCCGGTGGCGCTGTCGCTCGCGGCGCAGGCGCGCACGCTCGGCTATCACGTCACGCTCGCTGCGCCCGCCGCCGACCTCACGGGTCAACCGGATGCCGACGCGATCATCGATGGCTACCAGCTCGGCGAGCTCAACGATGCCAAGCGTTTTGTCGTGGTCTCGACGCAAGGCAAGGGCGACGAAGCCGCCCTGCGCACGGCGGTCGCGACCAGAGCGGACTATCACGCCTTCGTCGGCAGCCGCCGCAAGATGGCCTCGCTGCGCGCCAAGCTGATCGCGGAAGGCGCCAGTGCCGCCGCGATCGACGATTTCAAGGCGCCGGCCGGGCTCGATCTCGGCGCCATCACGCCCGAGGAGATCGCAATGTCGATCCTCGCCGAGATCACCCGGGAACGAAGGCGCGGACAGCGCGCCGCCAATCAGACAGCAAGCAGAGAGTGAGAGACCGATCATGCAGATGAACGACAGCCAGCGTATCCCCGCCTCACGCGATCAGGTGTGGGCGGCGCTGAACGATCCCGCTGTGCTGAAGCAGTGCATCCCCGGCTGCCAGTCGCTCGAGGTAACCGCTCCGAACGAGATGACCGCAACGGTGGTCTTCAGGGTCGGCCCGGTGAAGGCAACATTCAGCGGCAAGGTGACCCTGTCCGACCTCGATCCGCCCAACAGCTATCGCATCTCCGGCGAGGGCTCCGGCGGCGTCGCCGGCTTTGCCAAGGGCGGCGCCTTGGTGCGGCTGGAATCGGAAAGCGCTGACGCCACCGTGCTGCACTACGACGTCGACGCCCAGATCGGCGGCAAGCTCGCGCAACTCGGGGCGCGGCTGATCAACTCGACCGCGACAAAGCTCGCCGGCGAATTCTTCAAGTCGTTTGCAGAAGTGGTCAGCGCGAAAGCCGAGGCGAGCTGATCGCGTAGACGTAGGGTGGGTTAGCCGAAGGCGTAACCCACCAATTCTGTCGCCTCGGAGATGAAAGAGGTGGGTTAAGCCGCGCGAGCTGCGCTTCGCGCAGCCGCAAGGCTAACCCACCCTACGAGGCCAGGCTGTTCAGTCGAACAGGCTCGACACCGACTCTTCCGCGGCGGTGCGCGCGATCGCGTCCGAGATCAGGCTCGCGATCGGCAGCGTGCGGATATTCGGCGCGTTGGTCACCGCGTCCGTCGGCAGGATCGAGTCGGTGATGACCAGCTCCTTCAGCCTCGAATTGGTGATGCGGGCGGCCGCGCCGCCGGACAGCACGCCATGGGTGATGTAGGCGTAGACGTCCTTGGCGCCCT
Source organism: Pseudomonadota bacterium (assembly GCA_023388935.1). Taxonomy (GTDB): domain Bacteria; phylum Pseudomonadota; class Alphaproteobacteria; order Rhizobiales; family Xanthobacteraceae; genus Bradyrhizobium. Next base: position 25,527 of record JAEWFG010000437.1, read on the forward strand.
TGGCGATCAGCGCATCGGCTGCGTTCACCAGCGTGCCGCCGGAATCGACGATGTCGTCGACGAGGATGCAGGTGTAGCCGGCGACGTCGCCGATCACGTTCATGACTTCCGACTCGCCCGGGCGCTCGCGACGCTTGTCGACGATCGCGAGCGGGGTGTTGATACGCTTGGCGAGGCCGCGCGCGCGGGCCACGCCGCCGACGTCCGGCGAGATCACCATCACCTTGGTGAGGTCGAACTTGTCCTTGATGTCGCGCACCATCAGCGGCGCCGCGTAGAGATTGTCGGTCGGGATGTCGAAAAAGCCCTGGATCTGGCCGGCATGCAGGTCGAGCGTCATGACGCGATCGACGCCGGCCTGCGTGATCAGATTGGCAACGAGCTTGGCCGAGATCGGCGTGCGCGATCCTGATTTGCGGTCCTGCCGGGCGTAGCCGAAATAGGGCAGCACCGCGGTGATACGGCGCGCCGACGAACGGCGCAGCGCGTCGGTGATGATGAGGAGTTCCATCAGATGGTCGTTCGCCGGGAACGAGGTCGACTGGATGATGAAGGCGTCCGAGCCGCGGACGTTCTCCTGGATCTCGACGAAGATTTCCATGTCGGCGAAGCGCCGCACCACCGCTTTGGTCAGCGGCAGGTCGAGGCCTTGCGCGATCGCCTGTGCGAGAGCCGGATTGGAGTTGCCGGCGACGAGCTTGATGGAGCCGTTTTTGGCCGACATGGACGCTTCCTCCCGCGCTTTGCTGGATACGACGTTCAACATCTCAGATACCCTGGAAGCACGGTTACGACGGGCGAGGCAATATCAGGCCGAAGGCCGCAATGGCAACCCGGGGCGCTACGTTTTTCCCTTGAAAATCCTGAGTCGGGCCAAAGGTTTGCCCGGGAATTGGAGCCGTGGTTGAGCGGTGGTTATCGCTCGGCATAGCCGAGCGCCGTGGCCGGCATCTCCGGCGCCGGGGCCTCCGGGATCACGCTTGCAACCGCCGGTCCCCGCAAGCTGGGAGCAGCGCCCGGAGCATCCGACGTTCCATTGATCATATTGGAAAGTCCGCTGAATCCGGCCTGGGCGATTCTCCGCAGCACGAGGTCGTCGGCGGCGGCCCAAGGATCACGGGCTGCATCGCGGCCACCCTTGACCGTGGTGGGTTCCTCGCCGGAGAGGCGCAGCGCCCGCTGCTGATCGGCGTCGTAGACGTCCCAGACCCAGGCGATCACGGTCTTGCCGCGCACGATTTGGGCGGCGAGGTAGCTGCGCACGCGGTAGGCGGCCGTCCCCTCGCGGGAGACGACGGACAGGCTGCGCAGCTTGGATTCGCTGTCGAGCACCCCGACCATGCGGTCGAACACCTGAGGCGGCGGCCCGTCGATCGATTCGAAGGCCACCGTCGCTCCCGAGCCTGAGCTCGGCGCCATCGCATAGGAGTTGGCGGCACCGCCCCCGCCGGCGCAGCCGGCAAGCGCGGTCGCGGCCGCCAGCAACATGACCGCCAGCACGCACGAGCCCGCGCGGCGCAAGATGGATGACGCTCCCCTCATTATGGAGGGCAGCGATATCGTTAAAATCGGTTAAGGTCTAGGGCAGAGGCGCCACAGACCCGACAAGACTGAAATTCGCTTCTGATCCTTTGGATTTCCCCCAGACGGAGAGCTCGCGTCCCGGACGCGCTGCAGCGCTCCCCGGCGATGCGAAGCATCGTCCGGTGCGCTGCTGCGCTGAGCCGGGACCCACAAGCCGCCGCACACTTCCTGCGAGATGGGCCCCGGCTCAGCGGCGCATCACTTGCGTGCTGCGCCACGTCCGGGGCACGAGACTGGGCTTCACCCCTCCAGCGCGATCGCATGAATGTGCCGGCCGTAGTCCGGCTCCTTGCGATGCACCGAGCGGCGGTAGCTGAAGAAGCGCTCGTCGGCGTAGGTGTCGAGGCCCAGATCGTCGATCATCAGAATGCCGGCCGCCTCCAGCCGCTTCCGGATGAAGCCTGCGAGATCGAACATCGCATGGCCTTGGCGCACGGACGGAATGAAGAACATGGCGTTGTCCGCATCCGCCTCGATGAAACGCGCCACGAATTCGTTGCCGACCTCGTAGCTGTCCTGCCGGATCAGCGGGCCGATCGCGGCAATGATACCGCTGCGCGTTGCGCCGAGTTTCTCCATCGCCGAGATCGTGGACTCCAGCACGCCTGTCAGCGCGCCTTTCCAGCCGGCATGTGCGCCGCCGATCACGCGTGCGTTGGGATCGACGAACAGCACCGGCCCGCAATCGGCGGTGGAGACGCCGAGCGCGAGGCCGGGCGTTTTCGTGACCAGCGCATCGCCCCTCGGTCGTGGCCCGCTCGGCCACGGAGTCTCGGCGACGAGGACGTCGGGTGAATGGATCTGGTGCAGGCTGAGAAAGCGTTCCGGGGTGACGCCGACATGCTCGGCCATGCGGCGGCGGTTCTCCGCGACATGGGCCGGATCGTCGTTGGAACCGAGCCCGCCGTTCAGCGCGGAATAGATGCCGCTGGAGATACCGCCCTCGCGGGTGAAGAAGGCATGGCGCAGGCCGGGCACGGCCGACAGCAACGACGAAGCCAGCGTCATGACGCGCCTCTGCCATGTCCGAGATCGCTGAGGCCGGCAATGCCGGTCAGTCGCGGCTCGGAGATGCCGAGCACCTTGAACATCGAACCCATGCCGCCGCGCCCGGTGTCGGTCAGGCGCCTCAGCGCCACCGAAATGTCGGTGGCGACGTCCGGCGTGGCCTTCTGCATCAGCGCGGCGGCGCGGGTGTCGATGCCGATGCGCTTGAGGAAATCGCCCTGCGTGACCGGGCCATGCACGCGGGCGCCGACGTCCTCGGCGGCGCGCGCCAGCGTCTGGAAGTCGACATGGGCGGTGACGTCTGCCTGGCCCGGCGCCTTCAGGGGATCGGCGAAGGTGTGGCGTGCGATCGCCTGGAACGTATCGCCGGCATCGCTGCGCAAATGGCCGTAATCGATGATCAGCGCGGCGCCGTCCTGGTCGCGCACGCGCGTGGCAAGCTTCATGATTTCGACATCGGGGCGCCATTCGAACACCGCCCCGATGGGCGCCGCGCGCACCAGCGGCGGCAGCAGCACATCGAAACGGGGCGTCGGCTCGGCCGCCGCGCCGAATTGAAGCCTGCCGTTGCTGTCGAGCTCGATCACGCGCTCATGCCAGCCGTTCTCGAATCTCACCATCTGGTGGATCGGCAGCACGTCGAAATATTCGTTGGCGAGGATGATGCTAGGGCCTTCCGGAACATCGTCGATGCTGTCGTGCCAGGCGATGTTGTCCACGCCCGCCAGCGTCGCATTCTGCCGCTCGCGCAGGACGGGATTGACCTCGACCAGGTGGATTTCAAGCGCCTGGTAGAGCGGCGGCAGCACGCGCATCGCGCGCAGCGCGTCCGCCATCATGGTGCCGCGGCCGGGGCCGAGCTCGATCAGCCGCAGGTATTGCGGCGAGCCCATCTGCCTCCACACCGAGGCGGTCCACAGGCCGAGCAACTCGCCGAACATCTGGCTGACCTCGGGCGAAGTGGTGAAGTCGCCCTCACGCCCGAGCGGATCGCGCGAGACGTAATAGCCATAGCGCGGGTGCATCAGGCACAGTTCCATGTACCGCCAGACCGGCATGGGGCCCGAGGATTTGATCAGCGCCTTGATCTCGTTCAACAACGGCGAGTCGGTCACAGCCTGCTTTCTCGAAAGGAATTAACGAACGGCCTCGGCGGGCTTCGACGCACCGCGCCTGACTGCCAATACAATAAGTATGCCGCCGGCAATAAGCATCGGGATCGACAACAGCATGCCCATGGTTAATCCGCGCCAGAGGAAACCGAGCTGAACATCTGGCTCGCGGAAATGCTCGCCGGCGATCCGGGTCAGGCCGTAGATCAGGATGAAGCTGCCGAGGATCATGCCCGGCCGCTTCAGTGCGCCGCAGCGGATCATGATCGCGAGCACGGTGAACAGCAGGATGCCCTCCATGCCGGCCTCATAGAGCTGGCTCGGATGGCGCGGCAGCTGCGTGGGATCATTGGGGAAGATCATTGCCCAGGGCAGGCTGGGGTCGGTGGCGCGACCCCACAACTCGCCATTGATGAAATTGGCGATGCGCCCGAGCAGCAGCCCGACCGGGGCGACTGCGGTGGTGATGTCGCCGAGCGACAGGATCGGGATGCTGTTGCGATAGGCAAACCACATCACCGCGACGACGCAGCCGAGGAAGCCGCCATGGAACGACATGCCGCCCTCCCACAATTTGAAGATCGCGGCAGGGTGATCGATGAAGAAGGGCAGATTGTAGAACAGCACGTAGCCAGTGCGGCCGCCCAGGATGATGCCAAGCGTGACCCAGAGGATGAAGTCGTCGATCTGCACCAGCGAGATCGGTGCGGGCCCGCCCCACAGTCGCTCGTTCTTCAGCAGCGAGCGCGCATAGAGCCAGCCGAACACGATGCCGCAGATATAGGCCAGCGCGTACCAGCGGATCGCGAACGGCCCGATCTCGATTGCGATCGGCTTGAAGGCAGGAAAGTTGATCAGAAGAAGCTGCATCGCGCCTGGGTTTCAAGAACTGAAGGTCGGTCTGTGACAGGACGGAGGTGCGCTCCCTCCCCCGCTCGCGGGGGAGGGTAGGGGAGAGGGTGTTTCCACTGAAAGACTCCCCGCGAGGACAGAGCCCTCACCCGGCGCTTCGCTATAGCCAAGGCTACGCCTTGGCGTCTCTTAGGAGGACGGCCGCCGTAGGCGGCCTGTGCCTCTCCCGCAGGCGGGAGAGGTGCACCGTGTCTGCGGTCGCACCGATCCATTCTGCTTACACGAGATTGCGGCGATAGAGCGCCAGCAGCCGCTCCCAGTGCCGCTCGGCGGCGTCGCGGTCATAGACCGGGCGCTTGGGGAAAGCGAAGCCGTGATGCGTGCCGAGATAGACCTCGACCTCGGCTTTCGCGCCGCTCATGCCCTGCTTGACCTTCTCGATGACCTCGGCCGGCGCGTAGATGTCGGTCTCGGCGCAGGCGAAATAGAGCTCGGCCTTGGTCTTGCCGGCGGCGAGATGCGGGCTGTCGTCCTGGTCGGTTGCGAGCTGCGTGCCGTAGATCGAGGCGGCGGCCTTGACGCGATCAGGAAAATGCGTGGCGGCGTTGACGGCGTAGCGGCCGCTCATGCAGTAGCCGACGGCGCCGACGATTTTGGTGTTCGCAGCCGCCTGGCCCTCGGCGTAGGTGAGCAGCGCCCGGGTGTCGTCCATGATCATGGGAATCGTGAGCGAGCTCATGAGCTGGAACATGCGCTTGCGCTCCGGCGAGTTCGGATCGGCCGGCAGCGCGCCGAGCTCCATCACGCCGGAGCGGTAATAGAGGTTCGGCAGCATCACGTAATAGCCGGAGGTCGCGAGCCGGCGCGCCATGTCGCGCAGCTCTTCGCGGATCGCCGGCGCATCCATGTAGAACAGGATGACCGGGAACGGCCCGCCGCGTTCGGGATGGGTGATGAAGGTGGCGGTGTGGCCGTCCTTGGTCGGGATCGCAATCTGCTGGTCGATCATCTCGTGCGCCTTGTGATTCCAGTTATGCAGGGACGTTGAGTACGATTGCAAGGAAACCGGGGCATGACAAGGATAGCGCCGATCGGGCCTTGAACCGTTCCGTTCGGATTGCCATTGTCTTTCGGAGAGCTCGCGCAAAGTTTATCGGAGCTGCCAGGAGACCGAAATGACCCAGACCAACAACCGGTTTTTCGACGAGATCGGCCGCCTGATGAACGACGCCGCCGGCGCCGCCCAGGGCGTCAAGCGCGAACTCGACACGGTGATGCGCACCCAGGCCGAAAAATTTCTGCGCGACATGGATCTGGTCAAGCGCGAGGAGTTCGAAGCGGTCAAGGACATGGCGCGCCTCGCCCGCGAGGAGAACGAGGCCCTGAAGGCGCGTATTGCGACGCTGGAAGCCAAGCTCGGCGGGTAACCACCCGTAGCCTGGATGTAGCGCAATCCGGGAGCTGCGCACTTGGAACACCCCTGATTTCGCTCCGCTCCATCCGTGCTATCACGGGCTACCCGGCACCTTCCGGTAGCCCATTCTCCTTGTCATTTCCGCATCTTCCGGGTAAAAGCCCGCCACGTTCGCGGCCCCCGCACCCCTGGAGGCTTGCTGCGGACACAACCATGGGCCGCCTTGCGGCCCATTAAATTTTGCAAAAACAAGGACTTACGACTATGGCGACGATCGTCAAGGAATTGAAGGCGACCGCACGTCCGAAGAGCGGCAAGGGGGCCGCCCGGGCTGAGCGTCGCGCCGGGAGAGTGCCCGGAGTGATCTATGGCAACAACCAGCCCCCGCTGACGATCTCGATTGAAGATCGTGAACTGCGCCAGCGCATCCTCGCCGGCCGGTTCCTGACGACGCTGGTCGATATCGACCTCGAGGGCAAGAAGCACCGCGTGCTTCCGCGCGACTTCCACCTCGACCCGGTCAAGGACTTCCCGATCCATGTCGACTTCATGCGGCTCGGCGAAGGCGCCACCATCCGCATCAGCGTTCCGCTGCACGTGGTGAAGGCCGAAAGTTCGCCCGGCGTGAAGCGCGGCGGCGCCATCAACATCGTCGCTCACGCGGTCGAGCTCGAATGCGGTGTCGAGACCATCCCGCAGTACATCGAGGCCGATGTCGGCTCGCTCGAAATCGGTCACTCGCTGCATCTGTCGGACGTCAAGCTGCCGTCCGGCGTGAAGGCGCTGACCCGCGAGGACGCGACCCTCGTCACCATCGTTCCGCCGTCCGGCTACGCCGAAGAGCAGAAGGCGGCGGCTGCAGCTGCTGCGGCGGCTCCGGGTGCGGCGGCTGCTCCGGCGGCTGGCGCGGCTGCTCCGGCTGCGGGTGCTGCTGCTCCGGCAGCGGCTGCCAAGGCTCCCGCCGGCGGCGACAAGAAGAAGTAATCTCTCAAAGCTGGCGCGCGGTCTTTGATCGCGCGCCGAGCGAGGGGCGCGCCGTGTCATGCGACTCTTTGTTGGGCTCGGTAATCCCGGCGCGAAATACGCACGTAACCGGCACAATATCGGCTTCATGGCCGTCGACGAGATTGCACGGCGTCATGGTTTCTCGCCATGGCGCCGTCGCTTTCAGGGCGAGACTTCGGAGGGCACGCTCGGCACCGAGCGTGTGATCCTGCTCAAGCCCACGACCTACATGAACGACTCCGGGCGCAGCGTTCAGGAGGCGGCAAGCTTCTTCAAGATCGCGCCGGGCGACGTCACAGTGTTCCATGACGAACTCGAACTGCCGCCGGGCAAGGTGCGGGTGAAGATCGGCGGCGGCATCGCCGGTCACAACGGCCTGCGCTCAATCTCGGCGCATATCGGCAATGACTACCGCCGGGTCCGGCTCGGCATCGGCCATCCCGGCGTCAAGGAACTGGTGCACGGCCACGTGCTGTCGGACTTCGCCAAGGCCGACAACGAATGGGTGGCGACGCTCTGCGAGGCGGTTGCCGAGCACGCCGCACTGCTTGCCAAAGGAACGGACGCAACCTTCGCCAACAGGGTGCATCTCGCGATGCAGGCGAAGGGATTTTTGACCAAGGACGAGAACGGCAAAGAATAGGGGCGCCGTTTTCTCCGTCATGCCCGGGCAGAAGCGCGAAGCGCGTCTTCGCGCTAGATGTCCCGGGCATCCACGATCTTCGTTCCGCGCGTTAAGGCGTGGATGGCCGGGTCAAGCCCGGCCATGACGAATACGGATAGAGGACCACCATGGGATTCAAATGCGGGATTGTCGGGTTGCCCAATGTCGGCAAGTCGACCTTGTTCAATGCGCTGACCGAGACGGCCGCGGCGCAAGCCGCGAACTATCCATTCTGCACGATCGAGCCGAATGTCGGCGAGGTCGCCGTGCCCGATCCGCGGCTCGACAAGCTCGCGGCGATCGCCAAGTCGGCGCAGATCATTCCGACCCGGCTCACCTTCGTCGACATCGCGGGCCTCGTGCGCGGCGCCTCCAAGGGTGAAGGTCTCGGCAACCAGTTCCTCGCCAACATCCGCGAGGTCGATGCGATCGCCCATGTCGTGCGCTGCTTCGAAGACTCCGACATCACCCATGTCGAGGGCAAGATCGCCCCGCTTGCCGACATCGAGACCATCGAGACCGAGCTGATGCTCGCCGACCTCGACAGCCTCGAGAAGCGCGTCGACAACCTCTCCAAGAAGGCCAAGGGCAACGACAAGGACGCCAAGGAGCAGCTCGACCTCGTCAATCGTACGCTAGTGCTGCTCCGCGAGGGCAAGCCTGCACGTCTCGTCGAGCGCAAGGCCGAGGAGGAGCGCGCCTTCGGGATGCTCGGCCTGCTGTCGTCGAAGCCGGTGCTCTATGTCTGCAACGTCGAGGAAGGCTCGGCCGCGACCGGCAACGCTTTCTCGAAGGCGGTGCAGGAGCAGGCTGCCAAGGAGGGCGCCGTCGCCGTCGTCATCTCCGCCAAGATCGAATCCGAGATCGCGACCATTTCACGGGAAGAACGCGCCGACTTCCTGGAGACGCTGGGGCTGGAGGAAGCCGGCCTCGATCGCCTGATCCGCGCCGGCTACACGCTGCTCGACCTCATCACCTATTTCACGGTGGGCCCGAAGGAAGCGCGCGCCTGGACCATCTATCGCGGCACCAAGGCGCCGGGAGCGGCCGGCGTGATCCACACCGATTTCGAGAAAGGCTTCATCCGCGCCGAGACCATTGCGTATGAGGATTATGTTGCGCTGGGCGGCGAAGCCGGCGCCCGCGATGCCGGCAAGCTCCGCCTCGAAGGCAAGGAATACGTCGTCGCCGACGGCGACGTAATGCATTTCCGGTTCAATACGTAAGAGTTGAGAGTTCGTGCAGGCGAAGGCCGAGGGCAAGTACAAGGGCAGGCCGGAAGACACCGAGCGCAACGCCAAGATCGCCGCGATGCTCGATGCCAAGCAGTCGTGGAGCACGATCCAATCATTCACGGGATGCAGCCGAGCGACGATCTTGAAGATCAAGAAGCGCGGGGAGAGCGCGGCGGCGTCATAGCCGCTCTGGACCCGCGCCACGAGGTGCGGAACCTGCTCCCCTGGCAGGGGAGCCCGTACTACCCCGGGGGGGGGCTAGTTCCCGGCCCGGCCTTGATTAAATCTAACCCCACACTCTCGCCTCCCTGCGAATAATTTCCTAAAAAATTTTTGGGAAAAATATCTAGCGGAGATTGTTGGCGGTAGAGATGTGGCCATCTGGGGTGGGGTACGGCGCTAATGCCGATGGGAATGATGAGGTTGCTCGCTACGATCAGCGCCGTGGCGATCCAGCACTTTGGCAATGTCTTGAAGCTGTTCTTCCATGCCGACTTCGCGCTGCGGCCGGGCAAGCGCTACACCATCCCGGCGAAGTCCCCGCCGATGTGGCGCGCGTCCAGCGCGAAGAGAATTCCGCGCATCTTCTGGCAGACTGGCAAGACGGCCGAGGTCACTTTGCCGGTCTACGCCAACTATCTCTTCAACCGGCTGATGACGCCGACATTCGAGCATCGTTTCCATGACGATGAAGCGTGCGACGCCTTCGTCCGGACGAACTATCCCGGCGAGGTTAGCGATAGCTTCTTTCTGCTCCAGATCGGGGCGGCGAGGGCCGACTTCTGGCGTATCCTCGTCATCCTCAAGGAAGGCGGCATCTACCTCGATCTGGACGCGGCGTTCTCGTGGCCTCCGGAGTTGTTTCTTCGGAAAGACCAGACCGAGCTGTTCGTCCGCGATGTCCACGGCATGCTGACCAATTATTGCTTTGCGGCGGAACCCGGCAGTGAGGTCTTCGCCAAGATACGGGATCGCATCGTCGAGAACATCCGAGCCAATACATTGACGAGTGTCTACGACATGACGGGGCCTACCGTCGTTGACGACATCGCAGACGCGACCAGCGTTGTGATCGAGCCATACAAGACCATTTGCAAGCAGGCTCAGTTCACCCGAAAGAAGTTCCAGTATCCCGACTACGAAGGGCATTGGGCGAGGGAGCAGGAGCAGAAGCCCATCGTCAGGGCCAGCGAGGAAGCGTGATGAAGCTCGACGATCTCACGAGCGAGGTTCCCCCTCGAAATGTGCTGGCTGCGCTGCGATGGACAGCGTCTCGCTGAAGAACGTCACAGAATAGAAGACATTATCGGGCGGCTCGAACTTCGCCATGATGTCCTTGCGGCCGACGAGCGCCGAGATCAGCATGCCGTTGCCCATGGACTTGCCGAACGTGGCGAGGTCCGGACTCACGTTCCAATGTTGCGCGCCGGTTGCCGCGAACGGCCGCTGCCATCAGATCGACAGTGACGCGCATTCTCGGACCCAATGCGCTCCCGGCGATCTGCCAGAATGCCCTCGAATTCTTCTTTCGGCACGGCCGCATATTTTCGCGCGCGATCCGCGAGGTGCTTGTCGATGCCAGCCTCGGCGAGAGTGGGCGCGGAAACCGGGTCCGCATTCGACCCGGTTTTGACGGGGCGTCCGCCGACAGACAACCCCACCGTTTCTTTCTGCGCCTGCATCAGCTCGCCGATGCGCCGTTCGGCTCAGAACCGAATGTCCGACGCATCGATCTCAAGCTGCTTGTTCTTGGCTTGGCGCGCGTAGGCCCGCATCGCCTCTGCTTTATCCAGCCAGTCCCTCAGCTCATCGACCGTGCGGGCGTCTGCAACGGCTCGACGCGCTTATGCAAGTCGCGCTCTCGCTCGGCGGCCATGAGCTTCGCGACCTCGGCTTTTTCGTGCGCGGTCGAATCCTCGGTCATGCGTCACCGCCCCGAGTTGACGATCGTCTGAAGCGGCTTGGGCAGGTGCATGTAGTAAAATTTCATCTGCCCACTGTCACTCTTGACGTTGCCCGCGTGGTTGCCCTTCTCCGAGCAGAACAAGTGATAGAGCGATTTTGGCTCGCCGAGACTGAATGACCACACACCATCGTCTCTCTGCCGCCACGCTAAGTTAGCCTTGAACGCCTCTACTCCGACAATCTCGCCAGTGCACGTCTTGCCCCTCGCGTAAACGTAGGGGCAGGGGATGCGAGTAGCAGCCCGCGCGGCATTCATGGCAGCAGCTTTTTCCGCAGCCGGTTGAGCGACTACAAGGGCCGCCTTTGTGATAGCGGCGCGTTGTCCGGCCGTTAAATCTTTGTCCGTCCTGTTCGCCTGCCTCCTCCAAAGGATTTTGTTTGTTAAGACAAACTGACGGTGACAGCGACCGTTGCGCGCGCCAAGGCAAATATTTTTGAGCTATTCTCGGGCTGCGAGAATTTTTCCTATTGCCAGCACTTAGAGTTATGCCATCGGCACGGGTAGGGGTGATGCGTCTGATCGGGCGAGGCATTTTCCCGCCAAGAATGCCCGCGCCAGGACCGTGTCAAATCGTCCATTCCCGGTATGCCGGAGCGGCGCTGAGCCACTGCCGGTCGTGGGTGTGGACAAGAGGCCGTTGGCCTTGGCTCGCATTTCTTCGGGGCGCATTAGGGGAGGATGCCGCAGTCGGCTCGGTGACGCATTCGCTTAGGGCAAATCAGGCCAGCCCATGGTAGCGCCTCCAGATGCGTGCGGCTACCTATTGGCGGTTTGGCGAATTCGAGAGCTTCTCCCGCATCGAGCCGAGGTGTTCATTGATGCGGAATGTGATGAGCACGAATTCACAGACGATCCGGGCGAACAGGATCGCGACCACAACGCCGACAAGGCTTACCAGAATGGCGATGAAGCCGCCGAAGGGACTGATGGCCATCATGGTCAATCCGGAGAGGATTCCTGACAGTCCCAAAAGGACGAACAGCGCCACTACCACGACATAGAACAGCTTGATGATCAGGGGGGTGATGAACTGATCCCAGCGGAAGAGGTCCCGGTAATCAAACATCACCGTCCCCCTACGCTGCGGCTTTGAAACGCCCCAATAGAATCAGGTCGTTCGCGAATTTCGGTCCAGGCGGGTTTGATGAAGCGGTCCCACTGAAACAGGTCGCTGAATGAAAACATCGCTCTCCCCAGGGCAAATCGGGCCTCGACCCTCGGTTGATCCGACTCAGGCCGAGGCACCCGCATCGAATGTAGCACGAGCCATGCGGGCCGGCGGGTTGAGATTGCCGCAAAGTGCGGCCACAATCTGTCATTTCCGCTAGCAATCCCAAGATGACCCTGACCTTCGAAGACTTCCCGGCCGGCCGGTTCGGAACGTTCGGCCCGCGCCATGTCACCCGCGACGAGATCCTGGCTTTCGCCGCCGAGTTCGATCCGCAACCGATGCACCTCGACGAGGAGGCGGCCAGCAAAAGCATGCTGCACGGCCTGTCCGGCTCGGGCTGGCACCTCTGCTCGCTGATGATGCGGATGATGGCCGACGGCTTCATCACCCGCGCCGCCTCGCTCGGTTCGCCCGGCGTCGACGAGGTGCGCTGGCTGTCTCCGTTAAGGCCTGGTGACGACCTCATGCTCGACGTCGACGTCGTGGAGGCGCGCACCTCGAAGAGCCGGCCGGAGCTCGGCATCGTCAAGTTCAAATGCACCGTGCGCAACGCGACAGGGCAGGCGCTGTGCGAGATGACCTCGCCGATCCTGATCAAGCGGAGCGAGGGGGCGGTCTGATGCGGTTCTTCGAAGAGATCGAGATCGGCCATCGCCGCGAGATCGGCGCTTATACGTTCACTGCGGACTCCATCAAGACATTCGCCGCGAAATTCGATCCGCAACGTTTTCACCTCGACGAAGAGGAAGGCAAGAACTCGCTGTTCGGCGGGCTCGCCGCCTCCGGCTGGCATGTCGGCTCGGCCTGCATGAGCCTTCTTGTCGCGGACGGCCAGCGCCTGGCGCGTGAGGCCGCTTCGCGCGGCGAGGAAGTCGCGGTGTGGGGCCCGTCACCGGGTTTTCGCGACCTGCGCTGGATCAGGCCGGTGCTCGCCGGCGACACCGTCGCTTACGTCAATGTCATCATCGACAAGCGCGTCTCCGGCTCGCGCCCCGGCTGGGGCATCCTGACGGCCCGTACCAGCGGCGCCAACCAGCGCGGCGAGGAGGTCTACTCCATCACCGCAACCGCCTTCGTGCCGATGCGGAAGGTCGATTAGATCAGTTCCAGGTTGAACAGCCCAATGAGTGCGCGAGTGTTGCCCGCGCGCTATGGACGCGATTCAGGGCGCCTGCCATAAGCCTGCTCAACATGGTTACCGCGAAGCAGTTGGCGGAACCATCGAGTTGCTAACCAATTATGAACCTGTCGCTGCCTATTTGAAACGAATTGGGCAGGATACAGGGGAACGAGGACTATGGCAGATCGTGGCGCACTCAAGCTGGTCGGATTTATCTTCGCGACCGCCACGCTGGCAGTGATGCTGGTCGCCGGGATGGTGGTGAAGGGCTATGCCGATGGCGCCTACACCCTGGAAGCCTCGGCAATCGACGCGAGCCGTTAAGGGCCCGTTAACTTTTTCGGGCCGGCATTCGGCCCGGCTTCAGCGGCTATAGACGAACGCCAGCACTGCGATCGCAACGGCCAGCAATCCCACAAAGCGCAGCATGATCGTGCCGAACTGGTTCGGCGCGGGCCGCAGCGGAATCGGGTCGGTATTGTTGGGCCGAATGCTTTCCATCTGAAATGTCCCCGGGCCCGGCCGTTGGCGGCCATGGGCGCTTGTCATTGGTCGCCGGTAAGGGGCGGAAAGTTCAAACCACACTTTCCGCTGTCATGCCCCGCGAAGGCGGGGGATGGATTCACGTTTGAAGTGCAACGGTTGATCTGAGTTCAGAGAATGCCTCGGCGGGTGTCTTGAAGTCCAGGCATTTGCGTGGGGTGTCATTGAAGCG